>JAJDER010000053.1 GCA_029259725.1 Planctomycetota bacterium
CCTTGATGTAGAGGCTGCGGCGATCGATCTGCTCCGGCGGCGACATTCCCCACACCTCACGCGGCTTCGACGACGTGGCCAGCATCTCCTCGGGCATGCGCGAGAAGAACGACGGCCCGCCCAGCTCGTGGGAAAGGCGCCCCGCGGCGGCGAGCAATCCGTCGCGCATCTCCTCGGCGTCGAGCCGACGTCGCTCGAAGCGCCAGAACAACTCGTTGAGCGGGTCGATGCGTTCGGCATCGACCCGCCGGTCCGACGACATCTGGTAGACGGCCGAGCCCATCATCAGCCGGTGCATGGCCTGGATGCTCCAACCGCTCTCGATGAACTCCAGCGCCAGCCAGTCGAGCAGCTCCGGGTGGCTGGGTCGCTCTCCGAGTTCACCGAAGTCGTTGGACGAACGCACCAGCCCGCGCCCGAAGTGGTGCTGCCAGATGCGGTTGACCATGACGCGCGCGGTGACGGGGTTGCCCGGATCCACGATCCACTCCGCCAGCGCGCGCCGCCGACCGGACGAGGCCACGCCGTCGGGCAGAGTGGGAAGCACCACGGGCGGTGGAGCGAAACAGCCCGGGAAGGCGGGCTCCACGGGATCGCCCAGCAGCGCCGGATTGCCGCGCACGTGGACGTGCATCGGCGGCACGGGTTGCTGCTCCTGGACCGTGGCGGCAAGCAGCTGCGGGATGGGCGTCGACTCGACCCGAGCGCGCTCGGCCGCGACCTGCTCGTACGCGGCCCGGTCGTCCGCGACTCCCTCGTCCGCCGACCACAGCTCGTCCCGGTCCGCCATGAGCTCGATCAGCTCAAGGACGGTGACGGGCCGGCCCTGGGCGAAGGGCGAACCCGCTTCCGCCGGCGCGTCGGGGTCGTAGCCGAAGGCCAGGGCCAGCAGGTGCTCGGGATCCCCGCTCGACAGCCACGACCGATGCGCCGCCGTGACGTGCACCGACTGGCCGCCGAAGTCCTGGCGGCAGCGCACGGCCAACGTGTTCTCGCCGATGCGCAGGGCCGCGCGCGCCTCCGGCGAAGGCTCGAAGACCCGGTAGCCGGTCACGTACCCGTCCGCGCTCACGGCGCGCGTTCCGTTCACGAAGACCTCGAGGTCGTCGTCGTGGTGGGCCACGAAGACGAGCGACTCCGGCGAACGCTCCCAGGCGAAGCGACGCCGCAACCAGAGCGTCTCGGTGTCCCAGAGGGTGCCGACCCGCGCCCCGACCGTGCCGGGCGTCCCGAAGGCGGGCAGGCCGAGACGCCAGGCGGTGTCATCGAAGTCGGGTCGCTGCCAGCCCACGTCCGGCTCCCGGGTGGTCCACCGCCACAACGGCCCTCGCGCGCCCTCGCCACCCTGGGCGGCGTAGCGCTCCAGGAAGCGCTGCTCGAGCGAAACGCTCAGCTCCGCCAGCTCGCCCACGCGTTCGGCCTGCCAGGCGCGCAGCCGATCGCCCTCGGCGCGCTGCGCGGGATCGGAGACATCGGCGACGTAACCGTCGGGCGACATGTCCGTCACGCCGTGGAAGAAGGCCACGAAGCGCGAATAGTCCACCTGCGGGAGGGGATCGCCCATGTGATCGTGACAGCGTGCACAACCCAGCGTGAGTCCCAGGAACGTCTCGGCCGTCGTGCGGGCGAGGTCGTCGAGGACGTCGTACCGGCCCTGCAGGGCTCCGGCGCCGGGCTCGTCGTCCCACTGCATGAGCCGGTAGTAGCCGGTCGCGATGCGACTCGAGGCGTCGGCGTCGTCCAGCTCGTCCCCGGCCAGCTGCTCGAGGACGAAGCGGTCGTAGGGCATGTCGTCGTTGAAGGCGTCCACGACCCAGTCGCGGTAGCGCCAGATCCAGGGCTTGTCGGAGTCGCGCTCGAAGCCGTTGGTCTCGGCGTAGCGCACCACGTCCAGCCAGTGCCGGGCCCAGCGCTCGCCGTAGGCATCCCTGCGCAGGAGTCCGGACACGGTGCCCGTCCAGAGTGAGTCGCGGGCGGCCGCGGCCTCGGCGGCATCGCCCAACTCGTGGGCGTCCCGCGCGGCGACATCGCCGTCGCGCGCGTCCCGGTCGACGACGCTGACGCGCCGCATGAGGGCGCTGAAGTCCTCGACGACGTGGGCGGTCGGCGCCAGGCCCGTGAGGTCGAAGGTGGCGCGGCGGATCAGCGTGCGCGGATCGGCCTCCGGGTTGGGCGGCAGGCCTGCCTGCTCCAGGCGCGCCAGGATGAAGTGATCGATCGGGGTCCGCGGCCAGGAGGTGTCGCGCACGTCGGGGACCGGGGGGCGCACCGGAGGGCGGTAGGACCAGCCGAAGAGGCCGTCGTGTCTGGCCTGGGGCGGCAGGTCGGCGTCGCCGCTCGCGTCGTCGGCGCTGGTGTCGCCGCCGGTGTCGCCGCCCCACCACGGCGCTCCGGCGAGGATCCAGGCCTCCATGTCGCTGAGCGCCGCCGCGGGCAGCTGACCGTCCGGCGGCATCTGGTGGTCCTCGTCGACCCAGCGGAGCATGCGCAGGATCAGGCTTCCCGCGAGGTCCTCGGGATCCACGGCCGCGCCGAGGTCGCCGCCGGCGAGCAGGCCCGCGCGGCTGGTGAGACGCAGGCCACCCTTGAGGCGCTCGCCGCCGCCGTGGCACTCGAGGCAGCGTTCCGTGAGGACCGGCCGCACGCGAGTCTCGAAGAACGCCTCGTCGACGGGCACGGCCGCCGCACCCGCGCCCGGGTCGACTGCGCCCTGGTCGACTGCGTCCTGGTCGACCGCGTCCTGGTCGACCGCGTCCTGGCCCGCGGTGTCCTGGCTCGCGACGCCGGCGGCACCGAGCGCCAGCAGGAACAGGATCGGGATCGCGCGGGTCCGGGGCATGGGGTCCCGAGGTTACGACATCCGCGGCGGACCGGGCAGCCTCGGTGAGCGGGTCGGCGTCAGTCGATCGAGAAGGCGTGCGCCAGCACGTGCCGGTAGGTCTCGCCCGGTCGCAGGATCACGCTCGGCCAGCCCTCCT
>JAJDER010000054.1 GCA_029259725.1 Planctomycetota bacterium
GGCCTGCTGCGCAAGGGCGACGAGGGCTCGTCGCGCGGCGAACTCCGCGGCGCCGAGGCCGCGTTCTTGCAGGTCGAGGCCCTGGGTCGCGCCGACGGCCCGCTCAACCGCGCGCGGGTCTACGTCAAGGAAGGCCGTGTCGACGAGGCCGCCGCCGCCCTCACCGCCGCCACGCATCATGACCCGCCCGCGCCGCCCTGGTCGGTGCTTTGGTTCGGCGGCCTGGTCCAGTCGCAGAACGGATACCTGGACGAAGCCATCGACTCCTTCACCGCCCTGATCGAGATGGACACCGAGGAGACGCGCGCTCGCGGCTTCGACTTCTCCCAGGACTGGCGCGTGCTCAACGAACTCGGGCGGACGCTCTTCGAACGCAGCCGGCAGGAGCGCGGCGAGGCCGGCCGGCCCGAGCGCGAGCGGCTGCTGCGCGAGGCCGAGGGCTACTACGGGCGCGCCCTGGAGTTCGACCCCGAGAGCGCCGAGGCCCACTACGGCCTGGCCCAGGTCTACACCGATCTCGGTGACGAGGACCGCGCCGCCGAGCAGCGGGAGCACCACGCGCGGTACAAGCCCGACGACAACGCCCGCGACCGCGCCATCGTCGCCGCGCGCCGCGCCGACCCCGCCGCCGACCACGCCGCCGAGGCCATCGTGATCTACGACCTGCAGCGCCCCGGGGCCTTTGAACTCCCCGCCGATGCCGCGCGCGAGGAGGGCCGATGAGCAGCGCCGGTCAGCCGCCCGGCCCCGACGACCTGGACGAGCACCTCGGCGACGACGAACTGGCCGGCGACGAGGCCGCCGTCGCCCGCGGACTGAAGACCTCCGCCCTCGTGGTGGTGTTCCTGGGACTCGTCGCGGCGGGACTGTTCGTGATCCTGGGCGGCGAGGACGAGGCGCCGCCGGTGACCGACACCGAGGTCGGGCCCATCGAGCAGCGGCAGCGCACCGAGCAGGCGCCGCCCCTGCCCTTCGTGGACATCGCCGCCGCGGCGGGCATCGGCTTCACCCACACCAGCGGCGCCAGAGGCGACAAGCTCCTGCCCGAGACCATGGGGGCGGGGGCTGCGTTCCTCGACCTGGACGGCGATGGCGACGCCGACCTGCTCCTGGCCGACGGTCGCACCTGGCCCGAGGACGAGCGGGGCGCGCCACGCGGCGGCCGACCGGCGCTGTACCTGAACGACGGCACCGGAGCGTTCACCGAGGCCGGCGAGGCCTGGGGCCTGGCCGCCGGCCTCTATGGCACCGGCCTGGCCGTGGCCGACTACGACGGCGACGGCGACCGCGACGTGTATCTCACCGCGGTGGGCGCGAACCGGCTGCTGCGCAACGACGGCGGGAGCTTCACCGACGTGACCGCCGCCGCCGGCGTGGCCGGCCCCGACGACGCGTGGAGCACCAGCGCGGGCTTCTTCGACGCCGACGGGGACGGGGACCTCGACCTGTTCGTCTGCCAGTACGTGCGCTGGTCGCGGGAGATCGACTTCGCCCTCGACTACCAGCTCGTCGGGGTGGGTCGCGCCTACGGCCCGCCGACCAACTACGAGGGCGCCCACCCGATCCTGTTCCGCAACGACGGCGACGGCACCTTCACCGACGTGAGCGACTCCGCCGGCATCCGGCGCACCAACCCGGCGACGGGCGTGCCCGTGGGCAAGGGGCTGGGCCTGGCCTTCGCCGACCTGGAGCCCGACGGCGACATCGACGTCCTCGTGGCCAACGACACCGTGGCCAACTTCGCCTTCCGCAACCTCGGCGGCGGCGTGTTCGAGGAGGTCGGCGCCCAGAGCGGCCTGGCCTACGACGCGGGAGGCAACTCCACCGGCGCCATGGGCATCGACGTGGGCGACTACCGGAACGAGGGGCAGCTGGCCATCGGCATCGGCAACTTCGCCAACGAGATGTCGTCGCTGTACGTGGCCGGCGGCGACTCCTGGCAGTTCGCGGACACGGCGCGAGTCGAGGGGGTGGGCGCACCGAGTCGCGCGGCGCTCAGCTTCGGACTGCTGTTCACCGACGTGGACCTCGACGGGCGCCTGGATCTCTTCCAGACCAACGGTCACCTGGAGCAGGAGATCAACCAGGTCCAACCGAGCCAGCACTACCGGCAGCCGTCGCAGCTCTTCTGGAACCAGGGGCCCGAGGCGCGCGCGACGTTCATCGCGCTGGACGGGGACACCCTCGGCGACCTGGCCCTGCCGATCGTCGGGCGCGGCGCGACGGCGGCCGACATCGACGCGGACGGGGACGTCGACCTGCTCGTCACGCAGGTCGCCGGGCCGCCGGTGCTGCTCCGCAACGACCAGGCCACGGGCCACCACTGGCTGCGCGTGAAGCTCGTCGGCCGCGCGCCGAACACCGACGCCCTCGGCGCGCGGGTGGAACTCGTCGCGGGGGGCACGACACAGCGTCGCTTCGTGTCACCCACGCGCAGCTACCTGAGCCAGACCGAGCCCGTGGCGACCTTCGGCCTCGGTGACCTGGACGCCGTGGAGCGCCTGACCGTGACCTGGCCCGACGGGACGGTCACCGAGGTGGAGCTCCCCGGCGTCGATCGCGTGGTCACCGTGGCCCAGGGCGACTGAGCCGACACGCCGTTCTGGAGCGACCGAGGCACCTCGGGGACGTGCGTCCGGGCGCAGTGACGCCGCGGTGCTTCGTGATACCGTGACCGGCCCGTCGCGGGCCTCCCCGTCCCGCGCACGCCGTCCGCGTCCAGCCGTCGTCCGGGAGCCCCACGATGCGCGCCGCCCTCCTGTCCCTCGCCCTCCTCGCGAGCACGTCCATGGCCTTCGCCCAGGACCTCGATCTGCCCTACGAGAAGCACGTCCTCGACAACGGTCTGCAGGTGCTGATCCACGAGGACCACTCCGACGCGGTGGTCAGCGTGTACCTCGTCTACCACGTGGGTTCGGCCCGCGAGGAACTCGGCCGCAGTGGCTTCGCGCACCTGTTCGAGCACCTCATGTTCCAGGGCAGCGCGAACGTCGGCAACGACCAGCACTTCAAGCTGGTCAGCGAGGCCGGGGGCACGCTCAACGGTTCGACCAACCGGGATCGCACCAACTACTTCGAGACCCTGCCCAGCCATCAGCTCGAGCTGGCGCTGTGGCTCGAGGCCGATCGCATGGGCTTCCTGCTTCCGGCGATCACGCAGGAGAACCTCGACAACCAGCGCGAGGTGGTGAAGAACGAGCGTCGCCAGAACTACGAGAACCGGCCCTACGGCCAGGCCGCCGGTCGCATCGCGGCGGCGATGTACCCGCCCGAGCACCCGTACAGCTGGATCACCATCGGCAGCCACGAGGACCTGACCGCGGCGTCGATGGAGGACGTGATGTCCTTCTTCCGGCGCTGGTACGGCCCGAACAACTGCACCCTGGCCGTCGGCGGCGACGTCGATCCGACCGCGACGCTGGCGCTCGTGAACACGTACTTCGGGCCCATCCCGCGAGGTCCCGACGTGGCCGACCCGCGACCGCGTCCGGTGTCGCTGGAGCAGGACGTGCGGCTGGTCATGGAGGACAAGGTGCAGCTGCCGCAGATCAGCTTCACCTGGGCCACGCCGGCGCGCGGCGACTCCGACAACTACGCCTTGGACCTGCTCTCGTCGGTGCTCTCGGCCAACAAGTCCAGCCTGCTCGACCGCGCCCTGACCGTGGACGAGGTGCTGGCCAGCCGCGTGTCCGCCTGGAACCAGGAGGGCGACCTCGCCAGCGAGTTCTCGATCACGGTACGCGCCGCGCCGGGTGTGCACCTCGACACGCTCGAGACCCGGGTGCGCGGACTGCTCGAGGGCCTCGCGCGGGATGGCGTCGACGCCGATCAGCTGCAGCGCATGAAGAACCGCCTGGAGTCCCAGATGATCATGGGGCTCGAGACCGTCGCGCGCCGGACGCGGGCGCTGGCCGATGCCAACGCGCTCTCGGGGACGCCCGACGCCGTGGCCGAGGATCTGGCCAGGACGCTGAGGGTCACGACCATGGACGTCGAGCGGGTGCTCGAGAAGTACATCGTCGGCGAGCCGTCGATCGTCATGTCGGTGGTGCCCGAGGGTGAGCTCGGCCAGGCCGCGAGCGGCCGCACCGTCGCGCAGCTGACGGCCGAGGCCGGCCTCGATCGCAAGCAGCAGCCCGCCGCCGCCGAGCCGCGCGCCTACCAGGCGCCCACGCTGTGGCATGACACGCTGGCCAACGGCGTGACCGTCACCGGCACCCGCTACGGGGAGCTGCCGGTGGTCTCGGTCTCGCTGTCGGTCCCCGGCGGCCACCTGCGCGAGCCCATGGACAAGCTGGGCCTGTCGTCGCTCACGGCGTCGCTGATGGACGAGGGTACCGAGGACCTCTCGACCACCGAGCTGGCCGACGCGCTCGACTTCCTGGGCGCCACCGTCTCGGTGAGGTCGTCCGACGACGAGCTCACGGTCAGCGCGCGCACGCTGACCAGGCACGTGCCGGCCACGATCGCGCTGATGCAGGACGTGCTGCTGCGCCCGCGCTTCGACCCGGCCGACTTCGAGCGGCTCAAGGCCCAGCGCCTGTCGTCGATCGAGACCCGCGGCGACTCCATCCGCACCATCACCGGCAACGTCTGGGATCGCCTCATGTACGGCGACGGAACGCCCGCGGCCTGGCCCAGCAGCGGCACGCTGGACACGGTGCCCGCGATCACGCTGGACGACGTGCGCCGCTTCCACGCCGACCACGTCGTCCCCGGGGGCGCGCGGCTGACGGTGGTGGGGGACCTCGGACCCGACCAGGTGCGTGAGCTGTTCGGGAGCCTGGCCAGGGAGTGGACCGGGGGCCGCGCGAGTCCGATCGCGGCGCCGGCGCGGCCGAGCATCGCGTCCACCGGCGTGTACCTGGTGAACAAGCCCGGCGCGCCGCAGTCCGAGATCCGCATCGGTCACCCCAGCGTGGCCCGCACCGATCCCGACCACTACCCGCTCACGGTCATGAACTACACCCTGGGCGGCACCTTCAGCAGCCGCATCAACATGAACCTGCGCGAGGACAAGGGCTACACCTACGGCGCGCGCAGCGGCTTCGACGGCGACCTGCGCACGGGCACCTTCAGCGCCTCGTCCGGCGTGCGCACCGACGTCTCGATGGAGTCGGTGGTGGAGTTCATGAACGAGTTGCAGGGCGCGCTCGACGGGTTCACCGAGGAGGAGGCCGAGTTCGCCCGCGCGGGCCTGATGCAGGCCATGGGCCGGCAGACCGAGTCGATCATGAGCCTGGCCTCGGTGGTCGACCGGGTCAGCAAGGACGGGTTGCCGGACGACTACCTGGAGCAGCGCCGCGCCTGGCTCGAGTCGTTCACGGTCGAGGACCTCGACGCGCTGGCGGCGAAGGGCATCGATCCCACCAGGATGCTGATCCTGGTGGTGGGCGACGCCGAGCTGGTGGGTGAGAGCCTGGAGGCGCTGGGCTACGGCCCGGTCCAGGAGCTGGACATCGACGGCAACCCGGTCGAGGTGGGCGACGCCTGACGCCGCTCAGGGCTGCACGGTGACGGCGACCGCGTTGGAGGCCGACCACCCGCGGGGTCCCTGGGCGTCGGGCCAGAGGAACTGCGCCGCGAGCTGCAGGCCCGCGAGCGCCGGGACGTCCGGGATGGGGGCGGAGACCACGGCGTAGCCAGCTTCGTCGCTCGAGGCCGGCACGCGGAAGAACGGTGGACGCAAGGTCACGTAGAGGTCGGTGCCGAGGACGCTGAGCGGTCCGTCGACGGCGACTTCGCCCACGATCAACAGACCCTCCTCGACCAGCGGGGGCGCCTGGGTGCAGGTGAAGGCGAAGTCGGACGAGCCGAGCTGTGGCATGGTCGTCACGCCGAGCGCCAGCGGGCCGGACGACCCCGGCGTGGACGGACCGAGCTTGGCGACGCCGGTGGGCAGCATGTCGAGTTTCGTGACGAAGGCGTCCCGTGTGCCGACCAGCTGATCGGAGTAGGCCCCGGGTGTCGTGGGGAAGTCCGCTCCCTCGGTCGCGGCGCCGACGATGATCTCGCCCTCCGGCCCGAGCCAGATCGCTCCGCCGTCGGGAGCGATGAACTCGTCGCCGGATCCACCCAGGAAGGTCGAGTAGAGCAGGGTGGACCCGTCGGGCGACAGCCGAGACACGCAGGTGTCCGCTTCCTGGAAGTTGCCCGCCTTGACCGGCTGAGCGCAACCGGGTGTGGTCGGGAAGTCCGTGGATCTCGTGCCGCCCAGGACGGTGACGGCGCCGGCGCTGTCCACCACGATCCTGGAGACCCCATCTCCGGGACCTCCTCCGAGGTGGGTCGCGTACAGGAGCGAGGAGAGGTTGGCCGAGTACTTGGCCACCCAGCCGTCGGTGACCCCCCCGAAGGTCTCGTCGAAGGCGCCAGCGGTCGGCGTGAAGCCGTCACCCGTCGAGGTGCCCGCGAGGTAGACGTTCCCGAGGGTGTCCACGTCCATTGACGTGGCGCCCGAACCGTCCTCGAAGTACGTCGAGGCGAGGACCGAGGACAGGTCCGCCGACAGGTGGGTCACGTAGCCGCCGCCCAAGGGCTCGGTGCTCCAGGCGCCAGGAGTCACCGGGAAGTCGTCTGAGATCGTGCGACCTGCAATGACGATCGAACCACCCGGACGGAACCCGATGCCTGCGACGCTCTCGGAGGCCGAGCCACCGAGGTACGTGGACGCCAGCAGATCCTCGCCGGTGGAGGAGACCACCGACACGAAGACGTTGTCGTCGAACCCTGGCGGCGGCGTCGGCTGGAACGCGCCCGGCGTCGTCGGGTGGTCGAGCGACGATGTGCACCCGGCGACCACGACGCGCCCGAGGGCATCGACGTCCATGGCCTCGATGGACTCACAGCAGTCCGTTCCCCCGAGCACCGTGGACCAGATCATGGAGGACCCGTCGGCAGACAGCTTGCAGACGAACCCGTCGAGGTCGTCGACGACCGTGTCGTAGGCGCCGGGCGTCGTCGGGAAGTCGGGAGAGCCCGTGAATCCCGCGAGGATCGCCGCGCCGTCGTCCATGACGTGGATGCCGACGGGCTCCTCGTTCGCGTTGCCGCCCAGGTAGGTGGCGAAGACGAGCTCACTCCCGTCCGGTGTGAGCTTCGCGACGAAGACATCGTTGCCGAAAGGGCCGCCGCCGCCGTGCGTCGGGTCGAACGCACCGCCGGTGACGGGGAAGTCCATCGAGCGTGTGGCCCCGCACAGGTAGACCGAACCGTCGGGGCCCACGGTCACGCCGTACGGATCGTCCGAGATGGAACCACCGATGAGCGTGGACCACTCCAGTCCCGGGTCGACGACGAGCGCCATGCTGGGATCGAGGATGTCCGCTTCGAAGCCGAAGCGGGCGTCGTCGATCAGGCGGAAGCGTGAGGGCACGTCGATCGTGCTGCCGTCAGGCCGGACCTGCCACGACCGCGGAGGCTGCTGCCGCAGCTCGTAGGCTCCCACTTGCGCGACCAGCTGGCCGTTGGCGTTCAGGGCGAGGCGGTCCGCTCCCGTGCAGCGGATGGCGACCTCGGCGAGGTCGGCCGGATCGTCCAGCAGCACGTCGTAGGCCAACCCCTCCGGGGACGATCGTAGCTGCAGATCCACGCCCGGGTAGAGGTCGGACTGGACCACCCGTTCGAATCGGCGGGCCGGTGCCTGAGAGGTGCGGGACCGGCCCCGGATGAAGTGGACGCCTCCCTCCAAGGGGCCCTGTCCCCGAGGAGAGGACGCCCCGTCGGCATCCTCGAAGGCCATCGAGAGGATCGGGGCGCGGTCGTCGCCACGTGGGTTGGGCCGCACATGGAACCGACCCCGCTCGATCCAGGCGGTCGACGACGAGCCTCGCCAGGCGAACGCGACGTCGGCTGCCCATTGTCCCCGATTCTCGACAAAGGCCGCCTGAGGGCCGCGGCGAGTCGCGGGCGTGGGCTCGTCATGGACGTCCCCGGTCCGGCCCTCAGGGTGAGGCACGGTCGGGTCGGAAACCAGGAGAGCCAAGGCGAGGCCCACGCCCACCCCCACGGGTGCGAGGCCCATCGAACGGCGCCTCGAGCCGGGTCTCACGGTCCGCTGTTCTCGATCCGGATCCACTCCGCAGCGGCCGGGATGTTGTCCGAGTCGACGACCGTCAGCATGTAGAAGCCCTCGGGGGCCGACGTGGCTCCGGAGGACGGGTCGATCGTGGGGATTCTCACGCGCACGTCCCAGAGGTTCGGATCCTCGTCGGTCGGGTTCGCGAAGACCTGCTCGAGCTCGACGTACCTCTGGTTCATGTCGAAGGCGTGAGTGGACGCCGCGTTGCGGAGGAGTGCGACTCTCCGGACGCTCTTACCGGGAATCGAGAAGGACACCTGAAAGTCCAGTTCTTCACCGTAGGAGTAGGGGAAGTCGTGTGGTTCGTTCAGGTCCGTCTCGATCACAGGGCGCGGTCCCAAGAAGAAGTAGGGCGGAGAGTAGACCTCCACGGTGTGCTCCGATTCCGTGCTCCCGAAGGCCACCTGCCCACCTGCCGACAGGACACGACCGTCCGGCAGCAGAGCCGCCACGGAATGATACCTCCGATCCACGGACTGGGCCGCCACGGGCACCCACCCCGCGTTGGGGTTGCCGAAGACCTCATAGGTGCGGTACCGCTCGGCGATGCGTCGCGCCTCGCAGGTTCCGGGCGTGTCGACGGCCTGGCCCCCGACGGTGAGCAGCGAACCATCCAGGAGGATGACGGTGTTCTGCTGATTGCGGCTGAAGGCCATGGTCGGCGCCGGTTCCCACAACGACGTGGCGCTCGGTTCGACCATCTTCTCCGACGTGGCGAGGAAGTCCGACGGCGGAGCGCCCTGACAGTCCAGCGCGGCCTCGTGGGCCTCGGTCCCTCCGCCGATG
>JAJDER010000055.1 GCA_029259725.1 Planctomycetota bacterium
GACCTCCATGGCTGCGTCGAGCGGCGCGGTCGATGCTCGACGGGGTGTGCACCCCGCCTCCGCGTCGACCACGCCGCTGCTCCTTGCCACGAAGGCCCTGGCGCCCCCTCGCGACGAAGCTGGTGAGAAGTCCAGGCTAGAACGCCTCGCTCTTGGGGCGCATCTCGATCACCGAGGAGTCCGGCGCCGGGTCGTGGCGTCGCACCCCCAGCGATCGGTACAGCTCCAGCGTGCGGCGCGCGATGCCGTCGAGCGCGTAGTGGTGCACGGCGGTGCGGCGGGCGGCGGTGGCCGTGGCGCGTCGCCAACCCGGTTGGAGCATCAGCGTCTCGAGCACCGCGGCCAGGGCACGCGGGTCGCCCGCGTCGAAGCGCAGCGCCGCGGGCTCGGTGTCGGCGTCGTGGGGTGCGAGCAGTTCGGTGTGACCGGGCACGTCGCTGAGCACGGTCGGCAGTCCGGTGGCCATCGCCTCGAGCACCGCGTTCGGCAAGCCCTCGCGCCGCGACGGGTTCACCAGCACGTCGGCGGCGTGCAGCGCGCCCAGCGGCTCGGGCAGCGCGCCGGTGAACTGGACGATCTCGCCGACACCTGCATCGCGCGCGCGCTGTTGCCAGGCCTGACGCTGGGGCCCGTCCCCGACGATGACCACGGCCAGCTGCGTCCGCGGTCGCGCCACGAACAGGCTGCCCTGGCAGAGCGCGCTCGCCGCGTCGATCAGGCAGGCGACGTCCTTGCGCCGCGCGAGGCGACCGACGAACACGACCACGAAGGCCTCGGCCGAGAGCCCCAGGTCCTCGCGCGCGTGCCGTCGTTGAGTCGGCGTGGCCGGCAGGAAGTGCGCGGTGTCCACGCCGTTCGGCAGGCGCACGCACGGCATCCCGCGGGCCTGCAGCGCGGCCTCGATGTCGGCGTTGACGGCGAGGAAGGTGGAACAGTGCTGCAGCCGGCTCCAGGCCGTGCGGATCGTGGAGCGCCAGCGCATGCCGCCGCCGAGCAGGCCCGCCGGGCCTCCCAGCCAGCCGCGCATGCCCGTTCCGCCGCCCTCGTCGTCCTGCTCGGCGATGCGCTGTTCCCAGGCCGCCGGATCGCTGAAGACCTCGACGTCCTCGGTCGTCGCGACCTTGACCACGGCCGGTTTGCCGGCCTTCCGGGCCAGTTCCACGACCTGCCCGCTGAGCTTGTGGAGCGCGTGCGCGTGGACCACATCGATGCCCGAGGCATGGGCGTTCCACCAGCGGCCCGGGTGGAACCGTTGCAGCCCACGGTCGAGTCGATGCACCATGCCCGCTTCCGTGCGCTCCGAGCGAGGGAGGTTCCCGTCCCGATGGGTCAGCAGCCACGAGTCCAATCCGAGTCGCGTGCGCTGCGCCCGAGCCAGCGCGCGGGCCTGGCGCTCGTAGCCGCCGATGCGGTCGAGGTGCGGCACGACGTGGAGCACGCGCAGGGTGCTCACGCGTGAACGACCTCCGCGTGCTGCGTGACCTGATCCGGCGTGGCGTGCTGTGGACCGCGCGGCATGGCGTGCTGTCCTCCCTTCGTCGTACGGCTGTCACCCTGCGTGACCGCCGCGCTCCCTCGTGGCGATCCTACAACACCTGGTTGGAAGCGGGGGGTGGCGCGGTGCCGGCCGTGGCCGACGGGGCGCCGATCGATATGCGGATCTCGGTGCTGGTGCCCGTCCACGACGCCGAGCCCGGACACCTGGACGATCTCGTGGCCTCGGTGCGACGGCAGGGTGACGCGGACTGGGAGCTGGTGTTCGTCGACGACGGCGGCGCTCGCGAGGACACGGCGCTGCGGCTGGGAGCCCTGGCCGACGACCCGCGCGTGACGGTCGTGCGCCGCGACAGCTCTGGCGGCATCTCGGCGGCGACGAACGAGGCGGCCGGCCACGCCACCGGCAGGGTGTTCGTCTTCGTGGACCACGATGACCTGCTGGCGGACGGCGTGCTGCCCCGCGTCGCGCGGGCGTTCGCCGCGGACGCCTCGCTGGACCTGGCCTGGACCGACGAGGACCACCTGACCTCGTGGGGCCTGCCGACCTTCCCGATGTTCCGGGCGGGCCCTTCGCCGTGGCAGTGGCTGGGCTTCAACGCGGTGACGCACCTGGTCGCCGTGCGGCGCACGCTGTTCGAGAGCCTGGGCGGCCTGCGGAGCGACTACGACGGCGCGCAGGACCATGACTTCGTGCTGCGCGCGAGCGAGTCGGCGCGTCGCATGGCGCACCTGCCCGGCATCGGCTACCACTGGCGACGCTCGCGGGGCAGCGTGGCCGCGACGGCCACCGCCAAGCCCTGGGCCTTCGAGGCCGGACGCCGAGCCGTGGAGGACGCCTGCCGACGGCGCGCACTGCCCGTCGAGGCCGTGCAGGCCACCGAGGTCCCCGGCGTCTCGCGTCTGCAACCCCGGCCGCTCGCCGAGCCGCTCCGCCCCGCCGTGGTGCTCCGCGGCCCGGCCGCCGCGTGCGACCACTGGATGGTTGCGCTGGCCGGCATGCAGCGCGTGATCCGCCCCGACGGCCTGACCCTCGCCCGCTGGCCCGACCGCTCCGGTGCCGACGGTCTGCTGGTGATCGATGCGACGGTCACCCCCGACATCGACGTCCTCGACCGCGTGCTGCGCTGGACCGCCATGCCGGGCCTGGGCGCGGTGGCCGCCATCGCCGCCGAGGGGCGACGGCGGCGCAGCCTGGGCCACGCGCTGGATCGCTCCGGGCGCGCGCTGCCGATCACGCCCGGCCTGCGGCTGGGTCACGCGGGCCCGGGCCTGCTCGCCTGTGCGCCGCACGAAGTCGCCGCGGCCGCCGGTGGCGTGGTCTGGATCCGCCCGCCCGACTGGATGGCCGCGGCCCTGCGAGGTCGGGAACTCGGCTGGGCCGGCGAACTGCTCGCCACGCTCGGCCCGTGGACGGCGGGCGAACAGACGCTGCTGTTGCCCGACCCGGTGCCGCACGTCGAGCAGCACCACGGTCGCCCCGAGTCCGCCGCCGTGGATCTCTCCACGGATCCGCTCTGGCCCGTCGTGCGAGACCGCTTGCCCCGGGAGTTCTGGGCGGGCGACGTGGACCGCTTCTGCCCGCGCCACGAGCTGCTCGTGGAACTCGGGCTGCCGGCACCGGTGTCCGCGCGGCCGGCGGGCGCCCGCGCGGTGAACGTGCGTCGCGACGACCCGCCGGGTCAGTCCGAGAGCACCAGCGCGTAGGTCCTGCCGTTGGTGTTCGGGTCGCTGCCGTCGCTGGTGGAGAAGTAGAACTCACGGCCCCAGTGGCTGAACGCGCCGTGGCCTCGCTCGCGCACGTCGTCATGCGAGCTGTGCGCCGGGCCGAGGGGCTCACCGTCCTCGAGCAGCATCACGCGCGAGGCGCCCGTCGCGTCGCTGATCCAGTGCGTGGGCAGGTCGTGCAGCACCCAGGCGTGACCGTCGACGTTCACCGGCGAGGCCGTCGCGTGGGCGAACAGCAACGCCTCGGCGTGGGCCACGGCGTAGTTGCGGCCGTTGGTGCGCGGGTCGCTGCCGTCGGGCGTGGAGAACAGCACCAGCTGACCCCAGTGGCTGTAGCGCCCCTGGCCGAGGTCAGGGATCTCGCGGTGCAGCGCGTGGGGGAAGGGCAGCGGCACCTCGTCCTCGAGCAGGATCGCCGTGGAGAGGCTCTCGGCGTCGGACGCCCAGCTGCCCGGCACGGTGAACTGGTACTGCTTGCCCACGACGTGGGTGAAGCTGCTCGTGTGGATCTCGTGGATGTCCCAGGTCACCGCGCTGCGAGTGAGCATGTCGCGATCGGACAGGGCCGCGGCCGGCGAGGGCAGCACGCCGTTCCACCCGTCCGGTGGGAGCAGCGAGTAGTGCCGGCCGTTGGTGTTCGGGTCGCTGTGGTCGCTGCTGCTGAAGAAGAGCTGGGTGCCCCAGTGGCTGTAGCGGCCGCGGCCGAGGGTGCGCACGTCGTCGTGGTTGCAGTGCGCGGGGCCGAGGGGTTGGCCGTCCTCGAGCAGCACGACGGGGCTCTCGCCGTCCGCGTCGCTCAGCCACTCGGGCGGGAGCGGGGCCACGAAGCAGTGCCGGTCGTCCTGCCAGAAGGGCCGCTGCATCACCAGCGATTCCTTGGGCACGGCGTAGGTGCGGCACAGGCAGGCCAGCGTGTCGAGCAGGCCGAGCTTGCGGGGGGTGGTCGAGGTCATGGGGTCAGCGAGGGTGGGTCGCTCGAGCCGCTCGGGTGACAGGCACGCGGGGCCGGGTGGGCGGTCATGCTACGCGAGGAGGGCCCCGCGCGCCCACCTCACGGTCCGTTCAGGGCTGCCGGAGCCGGCGTGTCGGGGCGTGCGGGCCGGCCCGGTGCGGCGGCCCGGTGCGGCCGCCGACCTCAGCGCAGGTAGCCGAGTTCGCGCAGCCGCTCGAGCGTGACCTCGTCGAGGTCCGGCACGGACGTGCTGTCGCGGTCCAGCCAGCGGGTCGCGGCGTGGGCTTCCAGCATGTCGAGGAACCGTTGGGGCTGGTCGTCGACCCGATTGATCGTCTCGCCCGGATCGGCGTCGAGGTCGTAGAGCTCGGAGACCCAGCCGCCGAGGTCGAAGGGGTGCCCGTCGGGATCCTGGGAGCCCTGGAGCCGGTAACCGAAGTGGGCCTTCCAGTGGGCTGAGAGCAGCGCTTCGACCACCATCAGGGCCTGACCGCCGTCCGGCGTCGAGCGCGTGAAGGAGCTGCGCAGGACCACCAGGCGCGGGGGCAGGACGTCCTCGTCGCCCCGCAGGATCGGGATCAGGCTGCGGCCGTCCAACGCGTAGGCGGGCGCGGGGGCGCCGGTGAGCTCGATCAGGGTCGGGTACAGGTCCACCAGCGAGACGCGGTGGGGCAGCCGCTCACCGTGCCGGGTGGCGGCGGGATGGCCCTCGGGGAACTTCACGAGCAGCGGGACGCGCACACCCTCTTCGTAGAGGTGCGTGGAGTGCTGGGTGAAACCGTGTTCGTTGAAGGCCTCGCCGTGGTCGGAGGTGACGATGACCAGCGCGTCGTCCCAGCGCCCCGACGCGCGCAGCCATTCCAGCCGCCGGGCGAGTTGGCCGTCCGCGTCGACGGCCTCGGCGCGGTAGCTGTCCCAGAGCGTCGCGACCTGCGCCTCGTCGAGCGGGGCCTCGAACCAGTTCGTCGACGAGGGGTCGAACCCGGCCAGCACCTCGACGCCGATGCGCGCGCGTGACCCGGGCGACGGGTCGTAGGGTCCGTGGGCGCCGAGGATGTGCTCGTAGGCGAACCAGCGCTCGGCGCCCGGAGTGAACGGGACGCGCGCTTCGGTGTCCAGGTCGAGCCGCGCGAAGCCCGCCAGCATCCCGTCGCCCGCGCGGGTGTGGACCGAGTAGCGGTGGGTCCAGGTCTCGTAGCCCTGGGAAGTGAAGGCCTCGGCCAGCGTCTGGAAGCGCCGGTCGAGGTCGAAGACCAGCGTGCGGCCCCTTGGCCACACGTCGACGTGCCCGTGGTCCACGCGGTGGCGTGTCGGCCAGAGCCCGGTGAACATCGAGGCGGTCGAGAGCTTGGTGAAGCTCGAGGTGGCGTAGGCCTGCTCGAAGACCACGGCCTCGTCGGCGAAGGCGCTCAGCGTCGGGAGCAGCGGTGCGCCGTCGTGCATCGCGTCGAGCAGGTCCGCGCGCAGGGCGTCGATCGTGTACCAGTAGACGACGGGTGGGGCGCCGCGGGGCAGCTCCGGGAGTTCGGTGGGGCGCACCGCGAGCTCGCCCAGCGGGTCGCCGAGCACCAGCGGGCGGTAGTCGAGTTCGCCCAGGGCGACGCGGTACTCCGCGGTGTAGGTGCGGCCGTTGGTGTTGGGGTCGCTGCCGTCGCTGCTGGAGAAGTAGAGGTGGCCATCCCAGTGGCTGAAGCGGCCGCCGCCGAGGGCGCGCACGTCGGCGTGGACCGTGTGGCCGGGCCCGAGTGGCTTGCCGTCCTCGAAGAGCGCCAGGGCCGAGCGGTCACCATCCGGGTCGTCAGCGGGCCAGGCTTCCGGGAGCGCGGCCGTGTATCCGTGACCTCCGTTGAGCGGGAAGGGCGGCCTCAGCACCAGCGATGTGGGCGGCACGTCCTGGGCCGCCGCGACGGTGCCGAGATGCACGACCGCCGCGACGACCAGGGCCCTCGCTCCGGTCCACCACGCACGGGTGTTGAGCAGCTCCGTCATCGACCTCTCGCCGTGGGCCTGGAGTCGCGCCGCATCATAGGCGAAGCCGGGGCCGCGAATCACGACGGACCGGTCGGGCTCGCGCCACGGTCCTCGCGCCGTTTGCCATACTTCACGGCCACGGGCCGGCACGCGAGTTCCGAGCCTCGTGCGCGCCCGGGCCCGGGGAGGACGTCCGCTCGCCATGGACCATCGCAGCGCTGCTTCCCCTTCGCGCACGGCGGGCGCGGAGGGTCGCCAGGAGGCTTCGCCGATCGTGTGGGCCGACTTGCCCGTCCGCGTGGTTCTCGCCGGCCTCGTCGTGTCTTCGGTGGGTGCGGCCTGGTGGTGGGGCGGTGAGGTGAGCCCGGCGACCTGGGGCGCGGTGATCGGAGTGGTGGCTGCGGCGGAGGTGCTGCTCGGTCTGTCGCGTCTCTGGCTGGAGCCGCTCCGTCCGCGCCACGCCCAGCTGGTCTTCGGCGTGACTCTTGCCGTGCTGGTCGGGATGGGGGCGCGGCACCTGCCTCTGCACCCCGGCCTCCGCGTCGCCGGGGCGGCCGCCTTCGGGGGCCTGGTCCTTGGGGCCTCGTGGCTGTCCGCGGCGCTTGAACGCGCCGGCGCCGGCCTTGCGCTGACGGTGCTCGGCGGCCTGGCCGTGCTGCTGCTCGCCTGGGGGCCGACGGGCGTGCTGGACGGCCGCCACACCGCGGTCGCGGTCGCCCTGCCGATCCTGCTCGGCGTCGTGGGACTCGCCGCCCGGGCGCTGACACGGCTGCTGGTGCTCGGTGTGGGGCGACGCGTGCTGCTCGCCGTGCGCGGTGTGTCCGCGCTGATCGTCGGCGTCGGTGTCGCGGCGTTCCTGGTGGCGGGGCCGGACGGCCGCGGGCAGCAGGTCCCCCCGGGCTGGCCGGCTTGGAGGGACGGCCGGGTCGCCGGCCCGCTCGTGCGCGCGACGGATGCCGAGACGGTCGGGCGCGAAGCGGCCGAGTCGCTGCTGACTTCGTCCGCCCCCACGCACCTGCCGCCGTGGAAGCGCGGTGGCGGCGAGGTCACGATCGAGGTCGCCGAAGGTGGCGCTCCGGACGGCGGGAACGCCGCACGCCTCCGCTTCGGGTCCGAGTCGGCCTATGTGCTGCAGCCGGTGACCGGCGAGGCTGCCGCGGGACGGGCGTTCGTGGCCGTGTTCTGGCTGCGGAGCGAGGACCCGGAGGGGGCCGAGCTGGATCTGTTCGTCATGGACGACGTCAAGGGACTCGCGTATGAGCGGCGCCCGGTCCGGCTGACGACGTCCTGGGTCCGGCACGAGTTGACCCACCGGTTCGCGGAGGGAACCGGAGGCGGCGACGTCGCCGTGCGGATCGGCAACGACTACCAGGATCCGGACCCGCACACCGTGCTGGTCTGCGGCGTCACCCTGCACGAGGTGCGTGAGTGACGGGCGCGACGAGCGAGGTGCCCGTGCCGCCGCGCGCGGCACTCGCGTCGCTGGTGGCGGCGTGTCTCCTCGGCGTCGCCCTGCTGCCGCTCGTGGTCGAGCAGGAACCCGTCGCCCGTGGCGTCCGCTTCGACCCGGCGCCCCGCGACGCGCTCGTCGCAGGGCAGCCCCAGTACGTGTTCATCGGCAACTCGATGCTCTATTCGCGCCTGGATCGCGAACTGCTCGAGGAACACCTGGGTGCCCCGGTCGCCTTCCTCACCGGCGGCGGGGCCATGTCGGCCCAGTCGTACCTGCGGTTCAAGAACCTCGTGGCGGCGAGCGGGATCCGACCCAGGCAGGTGGTGATCACCTTTCGCGATGACTACCTCACCCGTCCGTCCATGCGGGTCGACGGACCGTACGCCGAGCCGTTGCAGGCCCTCGCCACCGACGACGAACCGGTCCTCCACGAGATCCTCGGTGACGCGGCCCCGGCGGGCACGGCGAGCGAGCCCCTGGGGTGGTTGCCGACGCGCACCGTGCGCGACGCTGTCGACGCGGGGATGACGGCGGCGGCCGATCGAGCCGCCTCCTGGTTGCGCCCCGACCTCGATCCCGACGCGCGCCGGCAGCGGGTCAACGACGCCTTCGGCATCCAGCACGTCCGGGACGACGTCGACGTGGAGGCGACGACGCTGGACTCCGCCGCGGGCGTCCCGGTCTTCGCCGACGTCGTGGAGCGGTCCTTCCTGCCGGCGCTCCTGGACGTGGCCGCGGAGCACGAGCTGCCGCTGACGCTGGTGCGGGTGCAGCGCCGACGCCGGCTCGCCCAGGAGGACGACTCGGCACTGGCGGCCTACGTGGCCGAGCTGGCTGGGTGGGTCGAGGCGCGCGACGTCACCTTCATCGATCTGAGCGGGCACCCCGCGATCACCGAGGACTTCTACGGCGAGGGCGACCACATCGCCGTCGAGCGCCGCGCTGACTACACGCGGCTGTTCCTCCAACTGCACCCCGGGTTGTTCGGTCCGACGCCGGCGAGGCCCGTCGCTCCGTGATCTTCCACAGCCTGGATTTCGTCGGGTTCCTGCTCGTCGTGGTGGCGACCTACTGGATGCTGCCGCGGCGGGCACAGAACGCGCTGCTGCTCGTGGGCAGCTACGTCTTCTACGGGTGGGTCCACCCCTGGTTCTGCCTCCTCATCGCGACGTCGACCCTCGTCGACTACAGCTGCGGTCTGGGGATGGAGCGCTGGCCCGCGCGCAAGCGGCTGCTGTTGATCGTCAGCCTGTGCAGCAACCTCGGCCTGCTCGGTTTCTTCAAGTACTGGGGCTTCTTCGTCGAGAATGCCGCGTCGGTGCTGGCGGCCGTGGGTCTGCCGAGTTTCGGCAACTCGCTCGACGTGTTCCTGCCCGTCGGCATCAGCTTCTACACCTTCCAGACCCTGAGCTACACGATCGACGTCTACCGCGGCCGCTTGCACGCGCGTCGCGACCTGCTCGACTTCGCGGTCTTCGTGTCGTTCTTCCCGCAGCTGGTGGCCGGGCCCATCGAGCGCGCGGTGAACTTCCTGCCGCAGGTGGAACGACCGCGGTCCATGGACGCCGAGCGCGTGCGCAGCGCCCTGCTGCTGATCTTGTGGGGCTTCTTCAAGAAGCTCTGCGTGGCCGATCACGTGGCGCTCGTCGCCAACCGCGTGTTCACCCTCGAGGATCCGGGCTTCTGGCTGCTCTGGGTGGGGGTGCTCGCCTTCTGCGTCCAGATCTACGCCGACTTCTCGGCCTACACCGACATCGCCCGGGGCACGGCGCGGCTGATGGGCTTCGAGCTCATGCAGAACTTCCAACATCCGTACGCGTCGCGAACGCCTCAGGAGTTCTGGCGGCGCTGGCACATCTCGCTCTCGTCCTGGTTCCGTGACTACGTGTTCATCCCGCTGGGGGGCAGCCGCTGCGCGCCGTCGCGCGAGATGTTCAACCTCGCGGTGACCTTCCTGTTGTCGGGCCTGTGGCACGGGGCGAGCTGGAACTTCGTGCTGTGGGGGGCCTATCACGGAACGCTGCTCGTGCTGTACCGACTCGGCGGCCAGGTCTTTCCGCGCGCGGCGAGCCTCCGGGCGCTCGTCGTGCCCCGCTGGCTGCTGTTCTTCGCGCTGACCAACCTGGGCTGGCTGATCTTCCGCGAGACGAGCACGACCCAGCTGTTCAGGTACCTGGGCACCATGCCGTGGGACGGCACGCTCGACCAGGCCCTGGCGGCGGTGTTCCTGGCCGTGCAGGTGCTGCTGTGGAGCCTACCGCTCATCGTGGACACGTCACTCCACGCCGCCGGCGCACGCTGGAGCCGCTGGTCGACGCGCCCGGGCCTGGTCGTGCTCCACAACCTGGCCGGGGTGCTGATGCTGCTCGGCATCCTCACGCTGCACGCTGAGGACAGCGTGGACTTCATCTACTTCCAGTTCTGAGTCCCCGCTCCTCCGGACCGGGCAATCGGCTGGACTCGCTGCGAGCCAAACGGCAGGATCCGAGCGTGAACGCGGCCACGACCCAGAGCCACGCGGGCGCACCCGCCGCACGCCGCCTCTCGCGAACCCGAAGGACCCTGTCGCAGGTCGCGACCGGCCTGGGCCTGCTGGTCCTGGCAGCGGCCGGGCGAACCGACCACGTCGCGGACGACGTCGCGCTGGTCCCGCCCACGGTGCGCGTGGAGCTGCCGAGGGGCGACATCGGTAGCCACCAGGGCAAGGCCTTCTCGTTCACCCTGCCCGCAGCCTGGCGGTCGATGGCCAGCGACACCGGTGCGCCGCTGCGCAGTCCGCTCATCCTGCGCGAGGACGGGCGCCGACTCGGTCCGGGCAACGCTCAACACGTCACCATCCGTGGCGACGGGGGTGGGGCCTTCTCCCACTGGAATGGCCAGCTGCTCTTCTCCACCAGCGACAACACCGACCCGCGCAGCAACGGCCGGGTCTACTCGGTCGAACTGCCAGGCTGGATGGTCGGCACCGCGGAACCCGGCTTGCAGCTGGAGCCGCGCACCGTGTCCGGCCGCTCCGTGACCTACGCCGTCGAGGTGCCCGAGGGCACGGTGCGGAATGCCTGGATCGAGATCACCAACGTCGGCGGCGTCGACGTGGAGTCGCCCTGGGTGGTGGCCAACGGCGCCCGCGACTGGTTCGACCTGGAGGCCATCGCCGCCGACGTGCAGGCGTGGGCCGGGCCCGACGCCGGCGACGCCGACAAGGCCGAGGCGGTCTGGCGCTTCTTGTCGGCCCACCGCTACCACCTGCGCTCGGGCGTCAACGACATCTACGACACGGCCCTGTACCTGAACGGCTTCGGCTTCGGTCTGTGCGACGACACGGCGCGCCACTTCGTCTACCTGTCCCAGGCCGTCGGCCTGCAGGCACGGCTCTGGCGACTTGGAGGGCACGTCGTCTCCGAGGCCTATCACGACGACGCCTGGCACATGTACGACGCCGACGGAGAGGTCGCCTACCTCAATGAGGCTGGCGTCATCGCGGGCGTGGAAGAGCTGTCGCTGGCGCCGGAACTGCTGGAGAACGCCGTCCAGGTGACCGGTGGCGAGCCCGGCGAGTACCCGCGAGACATGCAGGCCTCGATCCGCGAGAAGGTCGCGACCCGTGCGGACAACGAACCGGTGGCGCAGCCGGCCCGGGCCCAGTCCTCGATGGCCTTCCGGCTGCGCCCCGGCGAGAGCATCGTGCGCCTGTGGCAGAACGTCGGCCTGTACGCACGTAGTGAGTTCAGCAGCAAGGAGCCGCATGAGTACGGCAACGGATGGTGGCGCTCGCACTGGCGCGAGCTGCCGGACTCGCGCCGGCTCGACTACTCGATCCCCTACCCCATCGTGGGGGGCACCGTCCGGATCGCCCTGTCGCCGGAGGCCCGGCCCACGGAGACCGATGAGGCGCCCGAGAGCGTGTCCGTGGCCGCTCTGCTGTCGGGCGAGAGCCGACCGCTGCGGTCGCGGTCCCGGACTCCCGAGCAGCTCGAGTTCGACGTGACGGGCCTGTTCACCGACGGGTGGGAGCGCCCCGTGCGCGAGATCGAGTTCCAGGTCGACGGGCCGGCCGAAGTCGTCGGTGCCGTGGACGTGGAGCTCGTCTTCCAGCTCGCGCCGCGAGCACTCCCCGCGCTGCGCAGCGGACCCAACGCGATCGCCTACCGCAGTGCCTCAGCCGAGGGCCGGGTTCGCGTGACCCACGCCTTCGTCGTCGAATGAGCGCCGGCCGCGCCCGCCCCACGGCGCCGCTGGCCTGGGTCTTGACCGTCGTGGCCGGCGGGGCCCTGTGGTGCGGCGAGTTGCCCCTGGCCGAGCGTGTGCCCCTCGATCCGGCGACGCTGCGCTCCGACGAGGGCTACGCCTACCTGACGCCGTTCGATGTCGCCCTGCCGAGTGACGCCGACGGGCCCGACGCCTCGACCGTGCGTCTGCAAGAGGACGGTGTGCCCCTTCGGCCCCATGCGCTGCATGCCGAGATCCGACAGACGGGAGCGGGCGCCTTCTCGCACTGGGGCGACGTGCTCTACCTCTCGTCCACGGACGGCACCGATCCGGTGACGAACGGCCGCGAGTACGTGGCCCTGGTGCCGCGCGAGTTGTCGGCAGACGTCACCGCGTGCTGGATGGGGGCGGCGCTGCTGGCCCTGGGCCTGGCCTGGGCCCTCACGCTCGTGCACGTGGTCCTGCCCGGGCCGCGGCCGTGGGTCCGGCTGCTCGTGTTGGCGGCGCTGTCGGTCGCCGCGCCGGTGCGCGCCGTAGAGCTGTGGCACTGGGGCTCGGCACAGGACCTGCTTGCGCGAGGCCGCCAGGCAGGGGCCGACGTGGCGGAGGTCCGGGTGGGGCCGGAGCCCGCGCGGACAGGCACCCGAACGCGTCATCTCGGGGTGCGGCCCGAGTCCGTCTCGTTCGACGCCTCGAGCACGCGCGGTCCGGCCGTCGAGCCGGTGCAGATCGAGGTGGTGGCCGGCGCCGGGGCCGAGGTCCGGGACGCGGGCTTTGCCCGGCTGCCCGCCGGCCGCATGTTCGAGAGCACCACGCCCTTCGCGATGCCGGTGAGCGAGGTCGGCGAGCTGATGCTGCCGGTCTCGATCCGTCGCGGTAGCCGGTTGCTGGTGGAACTCGTCGGGCATCACGAGACCGAGGAGCGCAAGCCCTTCGTCCACGCCGTCGAGATCCCCGTCTCGCCGGGTGAGCACCAGCTGCTCACCGTGCTCGACCCGCTGCGGCTGCACAAGAACCGCCGGCAGGCGGTGGTGACCATCACCGGTGTGCGCGTCGGCAACCCGGGCCACACCCCCGGCGCCGAACTGGAGCTGGCCATCGATCACGTGCTGGTGTCGGCCAGGGGGGTGGTCTTCGGCCGTAGCGATCACGGGAGGCGCGCGATCGAGGCGCGTTGGGGGCAGCGACCCGCCCTGTGGCAAAGCGTGACCGGGGTCCATCGCCTGGC
The DNA here is from genome assembly GCA_029259725.1 of Planctomycetota bacterium. Lineage (GTDB taxonomy): Bacteria > Planctomycetota > B15-G4 > B15-G4 > B15-G4 > JAJDER01. Next base: position 13,036 of record JAJDER010000055.1, read on the forward strand.
CTGGCCCGACGGGAAGACCACGCGCCTGCGGGGCGCCGTCGCACTGGTGGGCGCTCTGGACGGCACGGCGCGGGTCGAGGTCGGCGTGCGTCATCCGGACGGCACGGAGTCGGTGCTCGAGGCACGCGCCTTGCAAGGCGGCGATGACTGGTCCGAGTTCGACCTCCCTTGGGACGCCCGACAGCCGGGCGCGGAAGTGTTGCTCCGTTGCACGGATCTGCCGGTCGACGGGGTCGTGGCATGGGCCGGGTGGCGCGCCATCGACACGTTGCGGCCCGCGCGCCGGGTCCTGCTCGTGCTGGTCGACACGCTCCGCGCAGACGCCCTCGGCTGCAGCGGCAACGCCGAAGCCCGGACGCCGACCCTCGACGGCCTGGCAGCTGACGGTGTGCGCTTCGAACGCTGCATCAGCCAGGCTCACTGGACGCGGCCTTCGATGCCGTCGATCATGACCGGCCTGTACGCGGCCGGCACCGGCGTGCACACCACCGGCCAGCAGCTGCCGCCGGCCTATCGCACCCTGGCCGAGGCCTTCGGCGACGGCGGGTTCCACACCGTGGCCTGGATCGCGAACGGGAACGCGGGCCCGGACGCGGGGCTGGATCAGGGTTGGATGGAGATGCGCGTCATCTATCAGCAGACGGGGGCCTGGCCGGACACCGGGCCGCTGCTGCGCGAACGCGTCGAGCCTCGGCTGGATCAGCTGGTCGACGAGGACCTGCTGGTGTACCTGCACATCATGGAGGTGCACGGACCCTACGGTCCCGAGGAGGCGCCGGAGGCCTTCGAGCTGCCGCGGGGTGACCTCACCTGGGACCCGCTGTTCGACCGACCCTGGAACCCCATGCCGGACGCCGCCTCTCGCCTCGCTCTCTACGCTCGCGACGTCGAGACCACCGACGCAGCCCTGGGTGCGTTCCTCCAGCGCTTCCTGCCGAGGTGGGACGAGGCTGGCGGCGCGACGGTGGTGGCCGTCGCCTCGGACCACGGTGAGTTCCTGGGCGAGGATGGTCAATGGGGACACGGCTGGCACGACCATCAGCCCGCCGTGGTGCACGTGCCGCTGCTGCTGCGGGCGCCGGGGCAGGTCGCGCCCGGGACCGTGGTGTCGACGACCGTGGAGAACCTCGACCTGGCGGCCACCCTGCTCGACCTCGTCGACCTCTGCCCGGACGGGCGCTTCGGACAGGGGCACAGTCTGCTCCCGCTGCTCCGGCCGGGCGGTGAGCACGACGACGACGTCGCCCTGACCGCCACCAGCATGTACGGGTCGCGCTTGTTCTCGGTCCACGGGAACGGGGTCGTCCTGCTCGGCGAGGATGGTGTGTTGCAAGGAGTGGCGAGGGGGGCGGAGCGGCGCTCGCCGCCCAGCTTCGTGGACTCGGTCGAGGGACTCCTCGACGCCGACGTCGCCGCGGACTTCCGGGACCTCTGGGACGGCTTCCTGGATCGGCAGGGTGCCCTGCGCGCTTCCCTCTGGACCGGCGGCGACGAGTCGCTCCGCACCATCGATCCGGCCGCCCTCGAGCAGCTGCGCGAGCTGGGCTACCTCGGCCACTGAGCGTCGCGTCGCGGCGGTCCCCGCTCCGCGGAAAACCCGCGGAATCGGCTGCGGATCGCCGGATCCACGCTCCTGAACGGATCGTGAGGTACGCCTCGCGTCAGTCCACCTCTGCACCGGGACGTCTCCGATCGCGTTTCCCCCTCTGGTGGTGCGGTGCTTCCGCAGGAGACCCGGGAGGGGTCGGAGACAGAGCTGCCCTACACCCGCGCGAGGAGCGCGGCCGATAGGGGAGCCGCTCGATTCCCGCTGAGGTGCCATCCCGATGATTCCCACACCGACCCTGATCGCGGCCGCCATGACCGTCGCGGCCGTGCTGCCCGCCGCGGCACAGGACGCGGTCTATCTCCAGGACAGCGGCTCCCCCGTCATGCTCGACGGCAAGGACTCCCGCGTCATCTCCGCCCAGGACTTCGACGGCGACGGGGACATGGACGTGTTCGTGGGCAACTTCGCGCAGCGCAACATCATGTACATGAACACGGGCGGCGACGTGTTCGTCGAGATCCCGCCGTTCACCCTGACCACACCGTCCAGCAACACGTACGACGCGGCCTGGGGCGACATGGACGGGGACGGCGACCTCGACCTGGCCTGCGCCAACGGGGACCTCGGTCTCGCGCAGACCGGTGGGCTCGGCACGAACAACGAGCTCTACAAGAACATGGGCGCCGAGATCGAAGCCGGCCAGCAGCCGACCGAGGGACGCTTCACGGTCGTCACCGAAGGCATCGTGGTCAACGACCTGGGCGAGTCCTACGCGGCGATCTGGCTCGACACCGAGGGCGACGGCGACATGGACCTGTTCTTCGCCAACCGTCTCCAGGAGAACCAGCTCTACCTGAACGACGGGACCGGCGTGTTCACCAAGCAACTCACCGGTGACATCGTGCTCGACGACGAGGTGTCGCGGGACGCGGTGTCCGGAGATCTCGACGGCGACGGGGACACCGACATCGTCATCGCCAACAGCAACAACACGGCCAACGCCATCTACCTGAACATGGGCGGCGTGCAGGCGGGCACGCCGGGTGACTTCGAGCGGCAGGGCGGCCACGACGCGGCCACCGACACCGGCGCCACCTACGGCGTGAGCCTGGCCGACTACGACAACGACGGCGACCTCGACCTGCTCGCGACCAACCGCCACGGCGAGCTGAACCGGTTCTACGACAACTTCGGCGACGGCACCTTCATCATCCGCGGCGACCTCGCCCCCAGCCAGAGTGGCGGCGACAGCTACGAGAGCTGTTTCGGCGACGTGGACCGGGATGGCGATGTGGACCTGTTCGTGGCCAACCGCAACGAGCCCAACTTCTACTACGTCAACGACGACGGCATCTTCCGAGCCATCGACTACGGTCAGGTCGCGTCGGACGTGCACGACTCGCGCAACGGCTGCTTCGTCGACCTGGATGGCGACTCGTTCCCCGAGCTGCTCGTCGCCAACACGCTCGGCGACAGCAACGTCCACTACCGCAACCTGGGTCACCAGTGGATCAACCAGGGCGCGTCGGGCCAGCAGGGCCTGACCGATCCGGTGCTGAGCGCCGAGGGCACGCTGAACCCCGGCGCGGCGATCACCTACCGCGTGACCGGCGGCCCCGCCGAGGCGACCGGCACGATGGTCGCGGGCTTCTCCACGGTGTTCGCGCCCTTCAAGGGCGGCACGCTGGTGCCCAGCCCCGACGTGATCGTGCCCGGCTTCCTGCTCGACGTCGACGGCAACATGGAGTTCGGCACGGTCATGCCCGCGGGTTTCCCGTCGGGCACCTTCATCTACCACCAGATGTGGATCGCGGACGACGACTCGCCCACGGGCGTGACCTCGACCAACGGGCTGCAGGCCATCACCCCCTGAAGCCCCTGAACTGACCCTCGGGGTCTGCGCGCCGGCCGAACCCGGGCCGTCCGTCCCGAGCGGACGGCCCGGTTCTCTGCCGGGCCGATCTGAACCGGATCCGGGCTCAGCTCCATTCCCTCCTCGACAAGCGGCTCGCGACGAGCCAGAACCGAGGAGGAACGATGGACGCCAAGACCCCCGCGATCGACGCCCTGCTGGTGCACCGCACCTTCCTGGCCGGCCTGGCTCGCAGCCTGCTCCGCGACGAGGCCGCGGCCGAGGACGTGGTGCAGGAGACCTACGTGCGGGCGCTGAAGAGCCCGCCCACCGAGCGCGGTCAGCTGCGCAGCTGGCTGGCGACGGTCACACGCAACCTCGCCGCCGAGCGCGGTCGCCGCGAGCCGAAGGTCAGGCGGTGGGAGACCCACGCGGCGCGGCCCGAGGGCTCGGTGCCGTCCCCGGCGGAGATCGCCGAGCGCGAGGCCGTGCGACGGCAAGTGGTCGAGGCGCTGATGGAGCTCGACGACCCGTCACGCGACGTGCTGTTGCTGCGCTTCTACGAGGACCTCGCGCCGCGCCACATCGCCCGCGAGCTCGGGCTGCCCGTCGAGACCGTGCGGACGCGCATCAAGCGCGGGCTCGCGAAGCTGCGCGACAAGCTCGACACGGGTCACGGCGGCCAGCGTCATGCCTGGGCCGTCGCGCTGCTGCCGCTGGCGTTCCCGCGCAAGGCGGCGGCGTCCACGTTCAGCAAGCTGCTCGGGCACGCGGGGCAGGCAGCGGCGCCGACCACGGCGCTCAAGGCCGCGGTGCTGGTCACGATCGCGTTGTTCGTCATGGGCTGGTGGTGGGGCCCGTGGAGCGAAGGCGGCGGCAGTGAACCCGGCTTCGACAACGCGGTCGGTGGGGTGGCCCCCGAGAGCCCGGGCGAGCTCTTGATCGGACACGAGCACGACGACCCGGCCGGCGCGCCGGCGGTCGCCTCGCTGCACGTCGAGGCGACCCGGTTGCTCGCGCCGCCCGCGGAACCCGTCGCTCCGCAGCTCCGCGGTGTCGTGCTGGCGCCCGACGGCTCGACGGCGCTGGCCGGCGCGCCCCTGTTCCTCGGCGGCATCGCGCTGGACGACTGGGCTCAGCTGCTCACGCCGGACGGAAACGCCAAGGACCAGCCCTGGGAGTTGTTCGAGACCACGGCCGATGCCGCGGGAGGCTACGACTTCGTGGGGCTGACGCAGGGGGCATGGATCGTGGCCTCTCCCGGAGATGCCCTGTCCTCGCTGCAGATGCACGCGGTGGTCCTCGTCGGCGCGGACGTGGTGGTCCGGACCTCGGTGTGGGCCGGCATGCGCCAGCTCGCCGAGCGCTTCGACGCGGATCCGTTGCCGGTCTACTCGGTGGCGCTCGACGGAACCCTCGATCTGCCCGTGACGCGGGCTGCGTTCGGGCAGCCGTTGTCGGTGCGAGTGATCGACGAGCGGGGGCGCTGCCTCCCAGGCGCCGAGGTCCTGCACCTCCCGGACGAGGCCGCCATCCTCACCGCTGAGATCCATCTGAGTCCGGCCGAGCTCGATGAGCTGGCCTCGGTGTGCACGCGCATCACGGTCGGCGCCCAGGGAGACGCGATGCTCCCCGTCGCGGGGGGCGGCGGCGAACTCCTGGTGCGGTCCGAGGGGCACGCCCTGCGCCGGGTGCCGGTCCCTGCCGGCCCGATCGACGGTCCGTTCGAGATCGTCCTGTCCGCGGCTGCGCCGATCCGCGTGCGTGGGCGTGTCGAGGACGAGCACGGCGACGGCGTGCCCGGGCTCGACGTCTGGCTGTGCACCCGGGCCAACGAGTACATCTCAGCTGAGTCCCTGCGCCGCGTGCGAGACGAGCACGACCGGCCCCGCGTGGTGACGGGCGCGGACGGGAGCTTCACCTTCGATGCGGTGTCGCGGCTCGGTTCGTCGACCTGGAAGCCCGACGCCGTCACGGCCACGTCGCCGGTCATCGCGTGCGCCGTGCGCGATGGATTCCTGCCGGCTGTCGCCGAAGTGAGGCGGTCGAAGGTCACCGGTGAGACCGAGGAGGTGGAGCTGGTCCTGGTGCCGGGTGGTGAGCTGGATGTCTTCGTGCTCGACGCCGAGGGCGAACCCTTCACCGGGGTCGTCGGTGTGAGCCGTCCCGGCGTCGAGTCGGTCAGCCTCTCCTGGGGGAGCAGCGACGGTCATCACCACTGGGGCGCGCAGCGTCACGGTCCGCTCTCGTTCCAGCTGTCCCACGACATCGTGAACGCGCAGACGCAGGACATCGACTGGCAGGGCGAGCCGGTGCACCTGCGCTTCGATCCGCCGCCACCGAGCTGGCCGCTGCAGGTCGTGCTGCGCGATCCGGTCGGCCGCCCCGTGGACGAGAAGCTGCCGACGGACTTCGAGGGAGGCGTGTTCCCCGAGCGCGTGACGGTCTCCGCGTACCCGTCCGACCCGGCCGACCTGTACCCGACCGAAGGCAGCCAGCTGGCGGACGCCGGGCGGTGGGCCTACGGCGCCGCGCGCGCGTCCCCGCGGGACGACGGGGTCTGGGTCTTCGCTCTCGACGACGACTGGCCCTCCGCCGAGGCCTGGGTCGTGGTCTGGGCCGGCGGCCGCTCGCAGTCGGTCACGCGGATCGAGCGCGACACGGAGGAGCTCCACCTGACCGTGGACACCGCCCGGCTCGGCGATCAGGTGAGTCGGCTCACGGTGCGGCCGGTGGAGGCCGGTACGGGTGAGTCCGTGACGGGCCACGTGCTGCTGCTCGATCCGACCACGGGCGCGCCGGTCGAGCGGATGAACTCGGTCTTCATCGACGGCCGCATCCAGGACGAGATCGCCCGGCCGGGCACCTACGACCTGCGTGTGGTCGTGCCGGGGCGCGCCTTCGCCATGGTCGAGGGCGTCACGCTCGAGGCGGGCGAGCACCTGGGGCCGATCGAGGTGCGCGTCGGACCCGAGTCGGTCGTCGCGGTGAACGCAACGCGCCCGGCCGGCACGCCCGCCGACACGCCGATCTTCGTGCGCGTCTTCGACACGCGCGGTCGCCATGTCGCCGGCAGGAACCTGACCGGGGCGAGCGGTGACATCGGCGGGCTGGCGGCGGGCAGCTACCTGGTGCACGGGAGCACCCGAGACGGCGGCTCGATGTCCACCTGGGTCGACCTCGTGGAGGGCGGCAAGGCCACGGCCGAACTGCCGCTGGAGCGCGGCGGCGCGCTGGTGCTGGGCCTGTCCGAGTCGCGAGCCGACGTCTGGACCGGCGGGCAGCTGGCCGTGACCGACGACGGCGGGCGGCGGCTGCTCGACTTCTGGTTCGACGCCGAGGAGGGGCGCGCGCTCGCCGACGCACCGCGTCGCTACGGCCTGCGTCCGGGCCGGTACCGCGTGCAGGCCTACGGGCTGGGCTTCGCGCCGATCGACCGCCTGGTCACGATCGGGAACGGTGACGTGGACTTCCGGATCGACTAACGGCCCCAGTCACGCGGGTAGCGGAAGTCCTGGTTGATGGTCCGGTCGGTGAGCTTCGCGATCAGCGGCATGCGTCGCTTGAACTGGCTGGACACGATCATGCGCCGCACCCGCGTGACGAACTCGGGGTCGTAGCCCTCGGCGGCCAGCTGGCTGTCGTCGAGGCGACGCTCGACCATCTCGAGCAGCAGCGCGTCGACCTCGTCGTAGCCGAAGCCCATCTCCTCCTCGTCGGTCTGGCCGGCCCAGAGATCCGCGGACGGCGGCTTGTCGATGACCGACGCCGGGAGCCCGAGGTGACGCGCGAGGGCGAAGACCTGGATCTTGTACAGGTCGCCGATCGGGTTGAGCGCGCTGGCCATGTCGCCGAACAGCGTGCCGTAGCCCAGCAGCAGCTCGGTCTTGTTGGACGTGCCGATGACCAGGGCGCGCTCCGCGGCCGACCGGTCGTACAGGATGGTCATGCGCTCGCGGGCCATCTTGTTGCCGCGTCGCATGCGGTCGGCGTCGGGGACGGCGGCGAAGTAGGCGTCGATCTGCGGCGTGATCTCGACCACGTCGAAGCGGACTCCGGTGTTGCTCACCACCTCGCGGGCGTCGCGCTCGGAGGCCGGGTCGCTGCTCGCGTAGGGCATGCAGATCGCGAGCACGTGCTCGGGGCCGAGCGCCCGGGCGGCCAGGGCGCAGGACACCGCCGAATCGATGCCGCCGGAGAGTCCGAGCACGGCATCGGTCAGGCCCGCCGAGGCGACCTCCTCGCGGATGAAGCCGACGAGCAGGCGCTCGACCAGCGCGGCGTCAATCGTCGAAGCGCGAGCGGGCAATGCGTTCCAGGTTCCCGAGGGTCACGTCGAGGCGCTCGTCACGCAGCATGGGCACGGCCGTGCGGCGGCGGAGCAGGAGTTCGGGGTCGAGTGCGAGCGTGCCGACCTCGGCGTCGAGGCCGAACTCCAGCAGGTTGCGCCCGTTCGGGCCGACCACGCGGCTGCCGCCGGCGAAGGTCGTGCCGTCCTCCACGCCCACGCGGTTCACGTAGACGGTGTAGACGTTGAAGCTCGCGCTCTGGTGGCGCAGCAGTCCCTCCCAGGTGCGCGAACTGCCCGAGAGCAACAGGGCGTCGGAGGGCGAGCCGCCGTCCCCGACCGCGGTCTCGTCCACGGTGATGCCGCGCGCCGGCGAGGCCGACGGCACCAGGATGATGTCGGCGCGGTCGGCGAAGAGCAGGTAGCTCATGGACACGTGCCAGACGTCTTCGCAGGTCAGGATGCCGATGCGGCCGAAGCGCGTGTCGAACGCGGCCACGGTGTCGCCCGGGCCCCAGTAGCGGCCTTCCTCGAACATCGAGTAGGTGGGCAGGTAGACCTTGCGGTGCACGTGCACGATCTCGCCGCCGGACAGGTAGGCGGCGCTGTTGCGCATGTGGTGGTCGTCGCACTCCTCGATGAAGCCGAACACGATGTCGATGTCACGGCTGGCCTCGCGCAGCACCCGGATCGGTTCGGCGTCGAGGCGCAGCGCCACCTCGGGCGTCAGGTCACGCAGCACGTAGCCGGTGAGCGAGAGTTCCGGGAACACGACCAGCCCGGCGCCGGCGGCCGCGGCGGCCCCGACCTGGGCCAGGTGGGCGTCCAGGTTTCGGGCCACGGCGCCCAGCACCGCGTCGGCCTGGACCAGCGAGACGGTCAGGGGCTTCATCGGGGGCGGATTCTACGCAAAAGATCGCGCCACACCCGGAGGCGCAGCGCGATCTCCACCCCAGCTCTCTTCCGTGTGTCGAAGCGGAGAGCTTCCGGGCGTTGCGACTTCGACCCCTTCCCCGGCCTCGGGCAGGGGCCATGGGGAGGGAGGAAGCGAACCTGAAAGCATGGGGCCGAGGGAGTCGGTTGCCGAAAGCCCGCCGCGGGGTGTCGCGCCTTTCATGTCCGCCCCCCGCCGTTTCATTCCCGGATTCCGTCGCGGCGTCGAGGACGTGCGGCCGCGGATCCACCGGTCAGGCTCGATCGAGGGTCAGGTCGGATCGATCCAGGGCAGGATGCCGGTCAGGTCCCGGATCACCCCGGGGCCGGGCTCCGCGGGAGCCCCACGGTCGAGGAGTAGCGCGGACAGGCCGGCGCGGCGGGCTCCGGCGACGTCGTTCACCGGGTGGTCGCCCACGTGCAGGACACCGGACGGGTCGACCCCGAGGGCGGCCGTGGCGTGCAGGAACAGCGCTCGATCGGGCTTGGTGGCGCCGACCACGGCCGAGATGACCACCTGTTCGAAGTACCGGGACAGCCCCAGGCCGTCGAGGATGCCGGTCAGCCGCTCGCTCCAGTTGCTGACCACGGCCAGCCGCACGCCGCGCTCGGTCAGGTCCTCGAGGGCATCGAAGACGTCCGGATAGACGGCGTAGGTCTCGGGCCGGGTGAAGGTCTCGGCCAGGTCGGCACGGACGGCTTCGGGATCGATGCCCTCGATCGGGTGGCCCTCGGCCGAGGCGCGCTCCAGGATCCGGAGCATGTAGGCGCCGAACCATCCCTCGGTGTAGCGGCGGTGCCCCGCGTGGACCTCGGGCATGGCGTCGTGCTCCTCCTGCCGCCAGGCCGAGACGCGCTCGGGGGGCGCCGCGATCCCGAAGCGGCGCAGGCCGTCTGTGTAGAGCTCGTCGCGTGAGCGCTGCTCGGTGAAGAGCGTGTCGCCGGCGTCGAGGAAGACGGCGCGCAGGCTCATTTGCGCAGGCGTTCGCGCAGGATCCGGGCCAGGGCGTGCTCGGGTTCGTCGGCGAGCAGGGCCTCGACCTCGATCGTGGCCGTGCGCAGATCGCCGGTCCTCCAGCACGAGTAGGCGAACCCGTAGCGCAGATCGACTTGCCTGGGGAAGTAGGTCAGGGCTTCGCGGAAGTGCTCGACCGCGAGCTCGTGCTGCTGCGCCGCCTTCTCGGCAAGGGCCAGGTTGGCGACGACCTCG
>JAJDER010000056.1 GCA_029259725.1 Planctomycetota bacterium
CGGCGGGGGGGGCGGCCGGGGGGGCCCCCCCCCCCCCCCGGGGGGTGGGGGCCCCCCGGGGGGTCGGGGCGCCCCCCCCCGGCCGCGGGGGGGGCCCCCCCCCCCCCCGACGCCGTCACCTGCACCCCCCGCCGAAGTCCCCCCGCAAGAGGCCGCCTACAAGAACGCCCCGGCGATCGTGGCCGTCATCCAGGAGGCGAACGCGCCGCCGAGCATGGCGCGGAAGGCCAGCTGGGCCAGGTCGGTGCGACGCTCCGGTGCCAGCGGGCCGATGCCGCCGATCTGGATGCCGATGCTCGCGAAGTTGGCGAAACCGCACAGCGCGTAGGCCGCCATCTTGGCCGAGCGCGGGTCGGCGAACTTCGAGGCCGCCTCGATGCTCGCGCCGGTGACGGCACCCGCGGCCTCCGGCACCATGCCGAGCATCTCGGAGAAGGCCACGAACTCGTTGATCGCGATCTTCGTGCCGAGCAGGGTCCCGAAGAGCTGGCAGTCGTTCCAACCGTTCACGCCCATGATCCAGGCCAGCGGCGAGAGCACCCAGCCGAAGATCGACGACAGCGTGAGCGTGCTGCCCTCGGGCATGAAGAAGCTGCCCATCCAGCCCAGCGGCCAGTCGAGCAGGGTGACCAGCGCGGTGAAGGCGATCAGCATGGCCATCACGTTGAGCCAGAGCTTGAGGCCGTCGCTGGTGCCGTTGGCCGCGGCCTCGACCAGGTTGCTCGCGTTGCGCTCGAAACGCAGCTCCACCTGCCCGCCGGTGGCCGCCGTCTCGGTCTCGGGCAGCATGATCTTGGCGATCAGGAACGCCGCGGGCGCCGACATGACCGACGCGGTGAGCAGGTGCGGCCCGAACTCGTCGCCGAGGATGCCGATGTAGACCGCCATGACCGATCCGGCGATGGTCGCGAACCCACCGGTCATCATCGCGTTGAGCTCGCTCTTCGTCATGCCCGCGATGTACGGCTTCACCACCAGCGGCGCCTCGGTCTGACCCACGAAGACGTTGGCGGCCATGGCCATGGCCTCCGCGCCGGAGACGCCGAGCAGCAGCGACATCACCTTGGCCATCAGCCAGATCAGCACCTGCATCACGCCGATGTGGTAGAGGATGCTCATCAACGCGCTGAAGAAGATGATCACCAGCAGGCCGGAGCCCGCGAGTCCCAGGATGAAGCCGTTCTCGGGGCCGAACACCGCGCCCATCTTGCCCGGGTCCGCGAGCGGGCCGAACACGAGCGCGGCGCCGGGCTGCGCCATGGAGATCAGGATCTTCACCTTGTCGGCGGCGACCTCGAACAGCTGCCGGCCTCGGGTCGTGCCCAGGATCAGGCCGGCCAACGCGAACTGCATCAACAGTCCGCACAGCACGACGCGCCACGGGAAGCGCTTGCGGTGCCTCGACATCATCCAGGCCACGACACAGAAGAAGGTCAGGCCCAGCAGTGCGCGTAGGATGTCCATACGACCTCGGTCCCCCCGCCTGAGAGGAGCCAAAGATGCCCGGCCCGCCGCCCGAACGCCAGTACCACATCGGCCTGGCCCCCGGCGAGGTCGCGGAGACGATCCTGCTCTGCGGCGACCCCGACCGCGCCCGGCGCATCGCCGCCCGGCTGGACGACGTCGGCCCGGAGGTCGCCCATCGCGAGTACGTCACGCTCACCGGGCACCGCGGCGGCCGCCCGCTCTCGGTCATGGCCACCGGCATCGGCTGCGACAACACCGAGATCGCGATCGTCGAGCTGCTGCGCGTCACGCGGCAACCGACGTTCCTGCGGCTCGGCACCTGCGGGGGCATCGCGCCCGACACCGACATCGGCGATCTCGTGGTCTCCACCGGCAGCCTGCGCATGGAGTCCACCTCGCTGGCCTTCGTGGAGGAAGGCTACCCGGCCATGGCGCACCACGAGTGCGTGCTGGCCATGCTGGCGGGTGCGGCGACGTCGGGCCGCACCGTGCACCAGGGCATCACCGCCTGCGCGCCGGGTTTCTACGGCGCCCAGGGCCGCGTCGATGACTCGCGCCTCCCGAGTCGCTACCCCGAACGCGTGACCGAGCTGCGTCGCCAGGGCGTGATCAACATGGAGATGGAATCGTCGACCCTGTTCACGTTGTCGACGCTCGCGGGCGTCCGCGCCGGCACCATGTGCGTGGTCTACGCCAACCGCGAGAAGAACCGCTTCGCTGGTGACGACGAGCGGACTGCGCTGCAGGACGTGTTGATCGGCGCCGGGTTGGCGGCGGTGGACGCGTTGTGGACGTTGGATGACGAGAAGGGGGACGCGGCGTACTGGTTGCCGGCGTCGCTGCGGCCGTAATGCAGGCGTGCGGCGGAGGGGAGGGCGGCCCCCCCGGCCGCGGGTGGGGGGACCAAGCAGACGCGAGGGGCCTCGCTCCCCTCCGCCTCCGTGGTGAGGGACGGACACGTGCGGCACGCACGTTCGGGCTGGGCTGGAACAGGGGTGACGCGCGGGCGGCGGTGAACGCGTGGCGCGGGACTCCGCTCGCGGGACGTGCAGGGTCTCCCCCGGCGCCCGCGCCCGGAGTCCGTTCTCACCACCCGTTCCCGATCTCGCTGCGGCGCCTGCGTTCCCGGAGCTCCCCGGCCACCCGCGCGCGGAAAGCGACACACCTGCGGAGAGGGCCGTATGCAGGGACGGCGAAGCCGCCCCGAATCAGGCCCCGGAGCAGGTGTGTCGCTTTCCGCGACGCCCGCCCCCGCGCACCTCCGTCAACGCTCCCCCGAACGCCCGCGATCGAGTCGGATCACCTCGCGTATCTCGTCGTGCAGTTGATCGAGCATCGTGTCGTTCAGCTCGTGCTTGACCTCGGCGTAGGTGCGCAGCTCGGCGTCCCAGCCCCCGGCGCGCAACGCGGAGACGGTCTCTCGCGCGGCGTCGGGGTGCATGCTCTCGTCGTCCTCACCGTGGAAGGCGATGACCGGGATGGACACGCCGGAACCACCCCAGGGCGGTGGCGGGCGGGGCAGGGCGCCGGCCACGGGAAAGCTCGCGGCGATCAGGTCGGGGTGACGCGTCGCCAGGGCGAAGGCCATCGTGCCGCCCTGGCTGAAACCGGTGATGATCGGCTTGCCCTGGGTGGGCCGTAGCGTGGTGAGGTGCCTGATCAGCTCCGCCAACCGGTCGGCGGAGTCGTCGAGCGTGGCCTCCCAGTCCTCGCCGACCTCGGCGTACCACGAGCGGCCGTAGAACTCGGCGATGGGGCCGGCCGGCACGATCACGCGCACCGGCGTGCCCAGCTGGCCGAGGGTGCGCCCGTGGAACTCCGGGACCCAGCCCCAGCCATGGAGGTCGACGATCATCGGCAGGTTCGCGTCGGCGTCGTCGGTGCCGTGGACCCGTTCGAGGTACTCGAGCGGATCGCCGAACGCGGAGGGCGGGCCCTGCTCGCGCCACGGTGCCCAGTAGGTCGACGCCAGCACGAGCAGCATCAGGACCGCGGCGACACGGACCGTCCGGCGGATGAGCCCGAGGCGCCGGGTGGGTCGGCTCGCTTCCAGGGTGGCGACGAACTCCGGGTCGTCGACCACGGCGGTGTCGGGCGGGTCGAGGCGCAAGCGCCGGTCGATGAAGACGCGGTTCGAGTGGTTCACGCGCTCACGCATGTCGCGGAGCGTCGCGCGTCCCGCCTCGACCTCGCCGGCCGCGATGCGCGTCGCGGCACGAGCCACGCCGGCGGCGTCCTGGGCGAGGCCCTTGAGCGGCCCGGTCAGCAGCGTCTCGACTTCAGCCCGCCTCCCGCAGGCCACCGCGACGATGAACTGCGCCATGCCGGCGAAACCCCAGCTCCTCAAGCGCTGCAAGCCCGGGGCGACGTGGGCGTGGAAACGGAGCAGCGCCTCGAGGTCCCCGGTCTCGGCCAGGGACATGAGGTAGGGCAGCGCGTGGCGCGGGCTCTGGCGCTGCTCCGGCGTCAGCTCGCGCTCCATCCACGCCCGCACGCCCTCCCAGTCTCCCGCGAAGCGCAGGTCGTCGACCGGGGAGTAGAACTCGTGGTCGGGCAGACGTCGGTCGAGGGCGCGCAGGCCCGCGAGCCCCGACTCGATGTCGCCGTTGTCGAGGCGCTCCACCAGGTCGATCAGCTCGGTCTGCTGGCGGAAGCCGTCCGCGGGGTGGAGCAGCGCGGCGCGGCCCGCCCAGCGACGAGCCGCGGCGTAGTCCTCGAGCAGGACCGCCTTGACCGAGCGCGAGTACGCGCTCAGCGGGATCCAGACCAACGTCAGCCAGAGCGCGGCCCCGGCCACGCCGGCCACGTCCGGCAGCAACGCTGCCAGCACCAGCATCGTGATCAGCACCAGCGCGAACTTGGAGACCCACAGGGTCGCCCGGCGCACGTGGCGGATCGACGCGAGCAGGGCGACGGCCGCCAGGGCACCGAACACGCCGAGCAGGACCATGTTGAGCAGGGAGACCACGTCGCGCGAGTCTAACCGGCCGCGTGTCCGGGCAGGGCGGCGCCGATCACGGGGCCGTGTCGCCGAAGAGGTCACCCTGCACGGGCGCGGCGTAGCTGAGGCGCCCGTTCACGAGGCGGGCCTTCGGCGTCCAGGGGTGCTCGCCGGGCGGGGCGTCGTCCACGACGTGGAGCACGCGCACGCCCTGGGACTTCAGTCGGTCGCACAGCAGGGCGCGGTGGCACTGCTCCCAGCTCCGCTCGGCGCACAGGATCGCGGTGCGTTGCCGGGACGCCTCGTCGAGCAGGTCTTCGAGCGCGGCGCGGAAGCGGGGCGTCTGCATGTGGTCCGCGTAGCCACGGAAACCGTCTTCGGTCCAGGCCGTGTGGGGCGAGTCGGGGCGGGGCTCACGATGGCCGCCGAGGTCCTCGGCGTGGCGATAGTCGATGCCGGCGGCCTGCATGCCGGCGGCCAGGATGCCGCTGGAGAAGTGCGGGAAGCGGCGCGAGCCGGGGAAGCGGCGGATGTCGACCAGCCGCGTGATGCCGTGGGCACGCAGGACCGCGACGAGTCCGGGCAGGGTGCGGTCGCTGTGGCCCAGGGCCCAGACCGTCGGTGGCGTGGAGGCGTCAGGCATCGAGCGCGTACGCGATGGCCAACCACCGCTCCACCTGGGCGTCGACCTCGTCGACCGAGGTCAGCTTGAAGGCGTGGGTGATGCGGTCGCCGCGCTTCTCGCCGCCGGTGGGAACCAGGCGCTGGATCGGCTTGGTCCGTGAGCCCTTGAGCGCGAGACCGAAGTCGATCCGCGTGCGGGTGGCGGGCTTGATCTCGGCCACGACGCGGTTGCGGTAGACCGGCAGGATCGTCTTGCACGGGCAGAGGCGGACGTCGTCACCGAGTCCCCGGGCGAGGGCGACGAGCGCGTCATGGAGCGGGCGCAGGCCGGCCTTCGGTCCGCCGTACATGGCTTCGATCAGGCCGGGGGCCGAAGCCAGGTAGGCCTGCGGGTCCATGTCGGCCTCGCCGCGGCCCAGCGAACAATCCGTGAGCAGCCAGGCGGTGGTCATGCCCAGGCCGTGCTCGTTCTTGAACCAGGCGCGGCGGGCCTTCACGTCGGCCGGGATGCGCGCCTTCTCGACCAGGCGGGTCCACTGCTCGACGGTGCGGCCGGTCTTGTCCGGGATGTTCCGCACCACCGTGCGTGCGTAGTCCACGGCGGGGTGGACGCTGTAGGGCGAGCGCTGGGTGGCCACGCGGGGCTCCGTGGTGGAGGCGCCCATGATACCGCCCGCGCGGTCAGGCCGGCGCGGGGAGCATCACCGTCACGCAGGTGCCGGCTCCGGGCGCGCTCTGCACGTCCACCGACCCACCGTGGGTGTGGACGATGCCCAGCACCACCGAGAGGCCGAGGCCATGTCCGGCGGGCACCTTGGTGGTGAAGGTCGGGTCGAAGAGGCGGGTGAGCGTCTCGCGGTCGAGGCCGCAGCCGTCGTCGGAGACGGTCAACCGGACCATCCGTTCGGCGGGGTCGGGGCCGGCGCCGGTCGTCGAGGGCGGTGGCCGGCCCGGCTCCGCGTCGCGGATGCCGATGGTGATCGTGCCCGCGCGGCCACCCAGTGCGTCGGAGGCATTGGTGACCAGGTTGAGCAGCACCTGTCGGAGCTGACCGCCGTCCGCCCGCACGTCCGGGACATCGCCGAGTTCGAGCACGAGCCGGGCTCCCTCCGCGATGACGGCCGTGAGGAGGGGGCGCAGCGTCTCGATCAGCGCAGGCAGGGCGACGCGGGTCTGAGGGGAGAGCGAGGCCACGGCCTCGGACTCGGACTCACCGCAGGCGAGCATCTGCTGGCACAGGTCGGTGGCGGCGCGGCACGCCGTGATCACGTCGGAGAGACGGCGATGGTCCGGCGTGTCGCTCTCCAGGTGTCGGCGGACCAGGTCGGCGTTGGCCAGGACGCTGGCCAGCAGGTTGTTGAAGTCGTGGGCCAGGGCTCTCGCCAGGGCACCGAGGCTGGCGAGCCGCTGGGCTTCCCGAAGCTGCTTCGCGAGCGCCGGGGCGAGACGCACCGCGAGCGGAGAGGGCTCGCCTCGTTGCGTCTGGGCACCGTCCGTCGCCTCGTGTGAAGGCGCCTGCCCAAGCGCATCACCCGGCCTCGACGCGGAACCGGCACCTTGGGCCGAACCGCCAGCAGTCATCACCAACCTCTCGAGTCGACCCGGCCCCTGCCAGAACCGGATCGACGGACCCACTCTACTCCTGCGTGCCCCGGACACAAACGGCAGGCGGCAGAACGCGGGTCCGTGCGGCTCAGAGCGAGCGCAGCGCCTCCACCGGCTGCATGCGCGACGCCCGCAGCGCCGGCAGGGTGCCGCCGACGATCCCGAGCCCGAAGGCCAGCAGGAAGGAGCTCACCGCCAGGCGCGGCGTGACCCTGAAGGCGAGCGACACGTCGGTGAAGGTGTTCCAGTTGGTCAGGCCCGTCTCGATGCCGTTGAAGGACAGGGTCAGCAGGATGCCGAGCAAGCCGCCCAGCGCGCCGAGCAGCGCCGCCTCGATCAGGAAGGCGAAGAAGATCGCCGCGCGACCGTAGCCCACCGCCAGCAGCACGCCGATCTCGTGGGTGCGTGCCGCGACCGACGAGAGCATCGTGTTCATCGCGCCGAGCATGGCCGACGCGCCCATGATCAGGGTCAGGAAGCTGGCCAGGACGGCGAGGGTGGTGCCCAGCATGCCGGTCTGCGCGGCGAGGTACTCGCGCTCGGTCTGCACCTTGGCCGGCGTGCGCTCGTCCTGCTCCAGTTCCTCGGCCAGGGCGGGCACGTCGGTGCCGGGCACGATCTGCGCGATGACGCGCTGGAACACGGGTCGGTCGAGGGCCTCCATCATGCGCTCCACGTCGCCCCAGACCTCTCCGCCCTGGGCCCCGTCGTGCACGAACACGCCGACGACCCTGAAGGGCACGACGTTGAGCGTGATCGTGTCGCCCATGGCGCAGCCGGCCATGCGGCGGGTGAGCGGCTCCCCGACCACGACCTCGTCGCTGCCCCAGCGCGGCCAGCGTCCTTCGATGAGCGTGACCGAGCCCTCGCGCTCCATCATCCGGATCGACATGGGCTGGACGCCGCGGAGCGGGACGTTGGTGCGACCGCTGCCGTCGGCCTTGTCCATGTAGACGGCCAGGAAGGCCTCGGCCGCGGCGAGCGGGGCGCCGTCCGTGTCGCGGGCGATCTCCGGGCGCTCCTTGATGAGCGTCTCGATGTCGCTGCGGCGCAGGACACTCTCGCCCTCGGAGCCGGCGCCGACGCGCAGGTAGATGATCTTGTCGTCCGCGCCCTGGACCTCGTAGAGCGACGCGAAGCCCTCGCGCAGCGCGAAGATGCCGCCGAACACGGCCACGGTCAGGGCGATGCCGAACACGGTCAGCAGCGCCGAGCCGCTGCGCACGGAGACGGAACGGATCGTGTAACGCAGGGGCAGCATCAGCCTTCGCTCCGCAGGGCGTCGACGGGGGAGATGCGCATCGCGCCGACGGCCGGCCCGAGACCGGCGATGAGTCCGACGAGCAGCGCGACGCCCGCGCCGAGCGCGACCGTGCTCCACTCCACCGCGTAGCCCGGGAGCTGTGCGCCCATGACCTTGCGGAAGGGTTCCTCGCCGCCCTTGGCCAGCAGCAGTCCGAAGGCGCCGCCGAGCAGGCTGAGCACCACGGCCTCACCCACGAGCAGTCGCGCGACGATGCCGTCGCTGAAACCCAGCGCCTTGAGGATGCCCTGCTCGGCGCGGCGCTGCTGGGCCGAGATGAGCATGGTGTTGATCACGCCGAACATGGCGGCGATCACGATCGCCCCGCCGATGGTGCCCATGAAGAAGGGCACGTTGCCCAGCATCGACACGAACAAGGACTGGAACGCAGCCTCGGTGGTGGTGCGCGTGCGCTGCGGTCCGTTCTCGAACAGGCCGTCGATGCCGGCGATGACCGCCGCCGGGTCCGCGCCGGGCTCGACGTTGACCATGTAGACGCCGGAGCCGAAGGCGTCGGTCTGGCCCTCCTCGACGAGCCATTCCTGCAGGTAGTCGTAGCGGAAGAAGAGCGTGCGGTCGTCGACGTTGGACTTGGCCGGCTCGTAGATGCCGACCACGGTGAACTCCCACGGGGTGCCGTCGCTGCGCGCGAAGATGCGGCCGATGATCGGGACCGTGTCGCCGATCTCCCAGCCGAAGTCGCGGGCGAGGCCGCTGCCGATCACGCAGGCGCGGCGGTCGGCGGCCATGGCCTTCTCGATCGCCGCCTGGACCACGGCCTCGGACGCGCCCTGCCGGCTGCTGCCGGCGTCACCGGTCGCTCCGCCGGGCACGAACAGCTCGCCGTCCGGGCCGGCGGTCAGGTGCATGTCCGCGCCGTACAGGTCGAAGAACACGTCTTCGTCCACGCCGAACTGGGCGAAGAAGTTGCTGTCGTCCTGGTAGATCCCGCCGAACCACTGGAACTTCGTGCTGCCCGCCACGCCGGGTATCGAGGCGATCTTGGCCTGGTAGTCGAGTGGCAGGTCCACGTATAGCGAGACCGCCGACTGCACCACGAGCCGGTTGGCCGCCGCGGTGTCGACCGCCTGGGCGAGCGAGGTGACCACCGAGATCACGAAGCACAGCAGGAACGTGGCGAAGATCATGGCGGTCACGGTCAGGCCGCTGCGCACCCAGTGCGTCGTCAGGTGTCGTACGGCGAGGCGCCACGGGGTCCTCACGCTGCGCCTTCCGAGACCGCGTCCTCGGCCAGCACGCCCTTGTCGAGCTGCAACAGGCGCTGGGCGCGTTCGCCGACCATGGCGTCGTGCGTCACGACCACGAAGGTCTTGCCCAGCTCGCTGTTCAGGCGGGCCATGAGGTCCATCACGTCGGCGGCGCTGTCGCGGTCCAGGTCACCGGTGGGCTCGTCGGCCAGCACCAGGTCGGGGTCGGTGGCGATGGCCCGGGCGATGGCGACGCGCTGCTCCTGTCCGCCGGACAGCTGCGACGGCCGGTGGTGCATGCGGTCGGACAGCCCCACGATGTCGAGCGCGAACTCGGCCTGCCGCTTGCGTTCCGACTTGCTCAGCGGCGTGAGCAGCAAGGGCAGCATGACGTTCTCGAAGGCGGTCAGCACCGGCACGAGGTTGAAGGCCTGGAAGATGAAGCCGATGTGCCGCGCCCGCCAGGGCGCGAGGGAGGAGCGGCTCATGCTCGTGATCGTCTCGCCGGCCACGGTGATCACGCCCGCGTCGGGACGGTCCAGGGCACCGACCAGGTTGAGGATGGTCGACTTGCC
>JAJDER010000057.1 GCA_029259725.1 Planctomycetota bacterium
GCAGGGTCCGCAAGGGTCCTGCTGCTGGTCCTGGGTGGGTGAGGCCGGACTGCCGTCGACTGGCGTCTCACAGCAGCTCTGGGACAGAAACTCAACGATCTGCCCGCTGACGCCTTCATCGCAGATGACGACCAAACCGCCTGCCACCTGGGACAGAAGCATGAGGACGACAGCGGCGAGTCGGCGAGGGCTGGTCACGTAGAGCACATCAGGAGGCTACGACTTGAGGTGTCCTTTGGGCAACCCAGGGCTGTATCGGTGCTGGAAGCGGGGAGCTAAAGGGAAGGTCAGTGTCGGACAGCGAGGTATCGGCCAGGACGGGTGCGAACGCGGTCGTGCTCTTCGCCCGCGAGCCTGTCGTCCTAGAAACCCGCTCTCCGCTCCCGCCTGAGAGTTCCCCAAACCGTCACGCTCGGGGAACCAACGACAGCATGCTGTTGGGAATGACGGCACCGGACCCTCCCTCCGATGCCGTGTCGTCGCAAGTGGCGCGGAGGGGCGTGCTTAGGACTCGGCCGCAGCGGCCGGAGTCCCCTCTGGAGTGCTTTCGCCAGCCGTTCCCTCCTGCGCGTCGATCGCGTTGCGTAGCGACGCCTGTGCCTCCCGGAAACCCATCGCCTGTCGATGAGGGCGTTACGTCGACCGTAGCATCCGACGGCGGAGGCTCGCGAGAATGTCGTCGTGGCCGGGATCGACACCGGCCCCTTCGCGTGATCACCATCCCCGCCATCTGGCCGACGGGCATCCCCGCCGGAGAGCGTTCTACACCCAGTGGTGGATCGTGGATCGCAACGAGGGCAGCTGGGCTCAAGTGCACGTCGCTACGAGAGCCACAAGGACGCGAAAGAGAAAGCCGCCGTACGATCCTGGGCAGGGATGCGTCGGACGTACGTCGCCGACCGATTGTCGCGCAGGTCAGGAAGACAAAGACGGAGAAGGAGGAAGAGAAGATGAGTGACCGGTCCCTACTTGCGGGGCTGAGCGCCTGCGCATTTCTCTTCAGCAGCGTGACCGTCGCGTGGGCCTCTCCGGTGCAGGTCGGGTCTCCTCCGAGCTCCTACTGGTACAGGGACGTGGAAGTGCCTCTCGAGCTCGACGGCTCCCAAATCGCGGTCCATGCGCGGGAGCAGGTGACGGATTCCGAACTGGCGGCCGTTCTTCGCGGGGCTGACCTCAAATCGCTGGGCATTGTGCAGACAGGCCATCGTCTATGCCGACTTGTACAGCTCGCCTCGCCAGCCCAAAGCGCGGAGGGCGTCGCAGAGGCTCTGACACGTGCGCTTCGGCTGGACGTCGTCTCGTTCGCCTCGCCGGTCTTCCTTGGCAGTGGGGGCGGGCACATCATCCCGACACCCAACATTGTTGTGCGCTTGAAGGGCGAGTACGGAGGCATTGCTCAGCAGGTGCTCAGCGATCTCGCGCCCGACCTGCCGGTCATCCGACAGTACCCTGGCTCGCTTCCCGCCACCTTTATGCTGAACGTCCCCTCCGGGCAGGGTTTCGACGTCCTCACTGCCGCCAATCGTCTTGCGCAGGACCCGCGCACCGCGTGGGCGGAGCCCGACTTCCAGATGTCCACGGTGTCGGAGCTCCACCCGAATGACCCATTGCTCCCCAGCCAGTGGGCGCTCGAGAGCATTCAGGCCGGTAGCGTCTACTTCGACGTCTCGGCGACCAAGGCTTGGGACGTGGAGCAGGGCATCCCTGGTATCGGTGTGCTCGTCCTCGACACCGGCGTACAGATGCCTGACGGCCTTGCGCAGACCGCCCACCCGGACCTCGTGGTCGCCAAGGGCCGCGACTTCACGACCGGAGTGATCGGGGGGATCGACGGCGGCTGGCCCGTCCTGTCCTCGGACAACCATGGTACGGCGGTTGCCGGATGCGTCGGAGCGACGCTTGACAACGGCATCGGTGTCGCCGGGATCGCCCCGGGTTGCTCACTCCTGTCTGCCCGAATCGCCGCTCCGAGCGAGACGATCGACATGGTCGTGAGCCACCTCGTGGAGGCTCTGGATTGGGGGCGCATCGAAGGCGCGAGGGTCACCAACTTCAGTGGCAGCCTCACCGGTGGTCCGTCAGCCTTGCTCGAAGACGCGTACGAACTCATGCATCAAGCCCACGGCATGGTTCACTTCGCAGCCGCCGGTAACAACGACTCCCCGGCCGGTAGTCTGAAGTACCCAGCGTCAGCTTCGATCGTGAACGGCGTCTCCGGGATCGACGTGTTCGGCGGTCCCTGGGCGAACTCCGAGTATGGCGCCGGCCTTGCATTCAGTGGGCCCGCCCTCTCCATCTGGACGACGGACCGCACGGGTGCCGACGGGTACGGCAGTGGTGACTACGGGGCGCGTAGTGGCACGTCCTATGCGACGCCGTACGCAGCGGGGGTCGCGGCGCTCGTGCATTCCCATGGGTTCAAACTCACCGCGGACGAGGTTGAGTGGACCATGCAGCGAACTGCGCACGATCTCGTCAACTTCCTGCTCGGCATTCAGGAGCTCGTGGGATACGACACGCTCTTCGGGCATGGCCTGCCGAGTGCCTACTCGGCACTCAAGTACCCCATGCGTGCGATGAGCGTGGATTCCAACAACGTCCCGCTCCCGGGGCCTTCGCACTCGCCGTCGCTGTCCCGCGATGGTCGCTTCGTTGTTTTCCAGAACGGCTCCGCCATCTACCTCAGCGACCGCGCGACCGCTGAGACGAAGCGCATGGACGTCGATCCGAGCGCTCTCCCCGGCAACGGCGTGAGCAGCGTGCTCACAGACGGGGCGATCTCGGCGGATGGACGTTTCGTCGTATTCCACACGACAGCGAACAACCTCACCCCCACGAACCCGGACCCCAACAGTCTGAACGATATCTACCTGCACGACCGCAACGCCGACGGCGACCCGATCTACGATGAGTTCCAGGCGATCCAGAACTACCGCTTGTCCATCGGCCACGACGGCTCGGCCTCGGACGGGCACAGCTACGACGCGGCCATCTCACCCGACGGCCGCTACGTGGCGTTCAGGAGTCTGGCGACGAACCTGGTCCCCGGCTACGTGCAGGAGGATCCGGTCGAGGTCTTCACGGCCGCCTACCTCCACGACGTGCAGACAGGAGTAACCGAGATCGTGAGCGTCGGCCCGAGCGGCTTCCCCCGCGAGGGTCTCGATCCGGTCGTGGCAAACGATGGCACGGTGGCGTTCATCTCCACATACCCTCTCTTCGGTGGTGACAGCAACGACACGCTGCAAGTCTTCGTCAAGAGCCCCGGGGCTGCGCTGCAACTGGCGAGCTTCTCGCAGTTCGGCGGTTACGGCAACGGTTCTTCGTTTGGACCATCGATCACGGATGACGGCCGTCACGTCGCCTTTGCCAGTGCGGCAACGAATCTCCACCCGCTCGACACCAACGGTGCCACGGATGTGTTCTCCCTCGATCGCCAGACAGGGTCTCTTGCCCTGGTCAGTGTCGCGTACAACGATGCGCTTGCCTTCGGGAGTAGTTTCGAGCCATCGATGTCCGCGACCGGCCGGTTCGTTGCCTTCGAGAGCACAGCGGCGAACCTGATTCCTGCCGACACCAACGGCAAGCGCGATGTCTTCCTGCGGGACCGTGACGCGGACGAGGATGGCGTGTTCGACGAGTTCGGTGTGGGCGGTAGCACGACGCTCATCAGCCTGACTTCGAGCGGAGATCAGGGCGGGAACACGAGCGAGGCGGCCTCGATCGCGGTGTCGGTCCTCCAGGATCACACCAGCACCCAGTTTCCTCAGCCGGTGTCCCCCGCCGTGCTTGTCGCGTTCTCGAGCCTCGCCGGCAACCTCGCAGCACCGAACGGCTCAGGGAACTACGACATCTTCCTGCAGCAGGGCGCCCCTTGTCGTGCGCCCGCGATCGTGGCGCAACCGCAGGACGTCAGTGTGACCTGCGCGCCGTTGGTCCTGAAAGTCGATGCAACGGGGACCGGTCTGAAGTACCAATGGCGACAGGACGACGTGGACATCGAGGAAGGTCGCCACCCTTGGCTGCATCTCATCGACTACTGCGCGGATGCCGCAGGGGACTACGACGTGCGTGTGTCGAATGACTGCGGCAGTGTCGTCAGCCAGGTCGCGACCGTGACGGTCATGCCCACGGCGCTGGACAGCTCCTACGGAACGGGATGGCCGGGCACGCTAGGTGTTCCGACGCTGACCGCCTCGGCGCCCCCCAAGATGGGTGAGATGATCGACATCCAACTCGGGAACTCCGTTGGCGTCACGACTTTCGGTGCGTTCTACCTCGGCTTCCAGCCCGAAAGCCTGCTTACGCCCAAAGGTGGCACATTGCTCGTGAAGTCGCCGTATCTCTTCACGGCCAATCTCCCCATCTTCTGGCCGTTCACGCCGGTGCCTTTCGACATCCCCTGTCAGTCGATCTTCTGCGGTCTGACGATGTACATGCAGACGCTGCAGCTTGACCCCGGAGCGAGCCACGAGATCTCGTTCAGCCCCGGTCTGGAGCTAACGCTGGGTCTGTAGACGCGTGAGCCGAAGGGGGAGCCACCGGAAGGCGAACACGTCGTGTGCGCTGTCGGGGTCCAGATGAGGAACCGCGCGCGGAGGTCGGTCGTGGTCCGTCGTCGAGGCCGTGGTGGGAGCTTCGGCGCGTCGCAAACACCCAGATTCGGGGTGCCGGAACACCCGCTCAGCCCCATGAGGAAGGAAATGGGGCCTGGGAGGGCAGCACAGCCACAGAATTAAGGAAACGGGGCGCCGCGTCAAACGGGCGCGGAGAAGACGCACTTGCCGACGTGTCACACCAGCCGCGCCAGGCGTCGGTTGATCTCCCCGAGTGCGAACGCCTCGGGGTCAAACTCACCGCCCACCCAGTCGAGCAGTTCGTTGTGCTGCTCGTGGTCGGGATCGGCGAGCGCCACGAGCAACTCCTGGTACCCGTAAGGCCCGCCGCAGTCCTCGGGGGGCGCGGCGCGCTTGCCGTCAAGGCAGGCGAGCGGGGCGGTGCCCACGGGGGGGCGGAGGCGGTGCGTGCTACGGGCCGGCGGCGCGTCCTCGATCTTCTCGACGCTGACCTTGTGGGTCCAGAAGTCGCCGAAGTCATAGATGTACTCCGCGCGTGCGCCCTTGCGTGGGAGCGCGTCGCCCAGCGTCACTGGGGTCTCGTCGGCCACTTCGTCGAAGCCGTCCGGATCGACGATGCCGTAGCGGTGCTTCCCGATCCGGAACTCGTGCAGATGGGCGTTCTCCCACCCCACCGCGATCTGGATCACGTCGTGGAGGTCCGCGAGCGTGAAGTCACTGGGCACGCGCAGCCGCCGCCAGATCGGCGGGCGGATGTGGGTAAGGGCGATCTTGAGGATGTGCGACGCCATCGGCGTGTTCCTGCGAGCGACCCGACCAGCGTACCGTTCGATGCGATCGTCGGCGGAGTGCGGGGGAGTTCCTCGTCGCCGGGTTGCGGGCGGCCTCCTACTCGTACGCGGGGAGCCGGCGGCCGCCTCCTCCGCTCGCTGAACGTCAGCCGGCCAGGCGATACGTCAGGGCCGCGAGTACGAAGGCCGCTGGCAGCGGGGCGACCCAGGCGCCCAGGATGCGGACCAGTGATCGACGGACCAGTCCACCCGTGCTCGCGCCGAGACCAGACAGGGCGCCCACGGCTGCTTGGGGAGAGGCTGCCGCCGGTCGAACGTGGCGGCAGAGAATTTCTTGGTTTTTCCGTCAACCCTCTACCTAGCTATAGAGCCGTCTACTCCTGGGCATGGGAACTCCGAGCGCCATGAATCCGAGCCATCTGACCGTCGGCGAGGTCGCCAAGCAGGCGCGGGTGAACGTCCAGACCGTCCACTACTACGAGCGCCGCGGGCTGATCCCCAATCCTCCTCGGAACGAGTCGAACTACCGCGTCTATCCCGCCGACACGCCCCGACGCATCCGCTTCGTTCATCGCGCGCAGGAGCTGGGGTTCTCGCTGAAGGAGATCAAGGGGCTGCTGGAGTTGAGGGCCGGCCCCCGTTCCCGCTGCGACCAGGTGCGTCGTCGCGCCGAGGCCAAGCTGGGCGACATCGACGACAAGGTGCGCACGCTGGAGCGGATGCGCAAATCCCTCGCGAAGGTCGTCGCCGAGTGCGCCGGCGCCGGTCCCGTGACCGACTGCCCGATCCTGGAAGCGCTGGATGGCGAGGAGGACCGATGAAGCCGCGCGTCGAGCTCGTCTACGACCAGGATTGCCCGAACGTCCCCGAGGCGCGAGCGGTCCTGCTCGAGGCCTTCGCTCGGGCCCAGCTCTCGCCGACCTGGAGCGAGTGGGACAGCCGCGCGGCCGACGCTCCTGCCTATGCGCAGCAGTACGGCTCGCCCACGATCCTCGTCGACGGTTGCGATGTCGTGGGGCTCGCTCCCAGCGCGACGCCGGAGTGCTGCCGCGTGTATGACGACGGTCGCGGCGGCTCCCTTCGACGCGTGCCCTCGGTCGACACCGTCTTTGAGGCCTTGATCCCGTCCCATGCCCGGCCGGGCAGTTCCGGCCGTGGTTTGTTCCGGGGCCTCGCCGTCGCCCCCGGTGCGGGAGCGGCGCTCCTTCCCGTCGGCGTGTGCCCGGCGTGCTGGCCCGCCTACGCGGGATTGCTGAGTTCGCTGGGCCTTGGGTTCCTGCTCGAAACGACCTATCTGCTGCCGATCACCGCGGTGCTCTTCCTGGCCGCCCTGGTCAGCCTCGCCCATCGCGCGAGAGAGAGGCACGGATACAGGCCCCTCATCCTCGGATCCGCGGCCGCGACCCTGGCGCTGCTCGGCAAGTTCGCTGCCTCCTCCGACCTCCTCCTCTACACGGGACTCGCTCTGCTCGTCGGAGCGTCCCTCTGGCATGCCTGGCCGCGACGCGCGGCCAGCGCCGGTAGCTGCTCCCAGTGCGCGACGCAGACGCCGGCGACCACACCAACGAGCGCACCGACAAGGACACAAGATCCATGACTGCATCCCGAACCGTCGAAGTCTTCACGGCTGGCTGTCCCGTCTGCGACGAGACGGTCGAGCTCGTCAACCGCGTCGCCTGCCCCTCGTGCGAGGTTTCCGTGCTGGACGCAAACGAGCCGTCGGTGGCCGCCCGGGCGAAGAGTCTGGGCATCCGGTCTCTGCCGGCCGTCGTCGTGGATGGCAAGCTTGCGCCGTGCTGCAGTGGGTCGGGGCCGAACGAGGCGGCGCTGCGCGAAGCGGGCGTCGGCCAGCCCGTCGCGTAGGTCGTCTAAGCGGAGCGCATCTACGCCCGGCTTGGCGGATCCCGGCGACGGCACTACGGTTGGCTCGCCGTCAGGATGGAGACCCGGATGGGGTTCTCGGGAGGCACAGGGTGGTCGCGAATCCGTCCGAATTCGGGGTGGTCTTCGGCTCGGGGCGCGGTATGCGTCCGAGTCTACCGGGTGAGCCCGGGGGGCGGGCCCGCGAGTCCGCGTCGGCACCCACGTCGAGGATCAAGTGGTAGCCTGTCTCCGGTATCGAGAACCGGGGCGATGCGATGAACACTCCCATGCGATGGCGACCTTCAGGCGGCCCCGCGGCGGCCGTCGCCGTGCTGCTTTCGCTCACGCTCTCGCCAACGCTTCCGGCGCAACTCGGCGTGGGTGAGGTCGAGGCGCACCAGAAGATCTCGAGCACGCAGGGCGGACTCACCGGCCCGCTCGAGCTCGGTGACCGCTTCGGTCGCGCGGTCACGGCGCTCGGAGACCTGGACGGCGACGGCATCGGCGACATCGCCGTGGGTGCGGTGGGCGACGACGACGGGGGCAACAACGCCGGTGCGGTCTACGTGCTGCACCTCGCCGCGGACGGCACGGTGAAGGCGGAGACCAAGATCACCGAGGGTTCGGGCGGCTTCACGGCGTTGTTGAACGACGGCGACGAGTTCGGCTGGTCCCTCGCAGGCCTCGGCGACATTGACGGCGACGACGTACCCGACCTGGCGGTGGGCGCCTGGACCGACGACGACGGGGGTCTCGACCGCGGCGCTATCTGGCTGCTGTTCCTGAACGCCGACGGCACCGTGAAGAGCCACTCCAAGATCAGTGACACCGCGGGCGGTTTCACCGGGGGCCTCGACGACCTCGACCACTTCGGCGACTCGATCGCGCTCGTCGGCGACCTGGACGACGACGGCAACCCTGATCTCGCCGTGGGCGCCGCCGGCGACGACGACGGTGCGGTCGCCCCGCTCGGCGGCGTGGGCGCGGTCTGGATCCTGTTCCTCGCCGCAGACGGAACGGTCGCCTCGCAGGCCAAGATCAGTGCGACGAGCGGCGGGTTCAGCGGGGACATCGACGACGATGATGCCTTCGGCGTGGCCGTGGCCGGCCTCGGTGACCTCAACGGCGACGGCACTGAAGACCTCGCCGTGGGCGCGCACAAGGGCGGCGTGTTCTTCATGGGCGACGTGTGGATGCTCTTTCTCGCGACCGACGGCTCGGTCGTGTCGCACGTGCGCATCACGCTCTTCGAGGGAGGCTTCGAGGGGATCCTCTCGTCCTTCGACGGGTTCGGAGTCTCGATCGCCCGACTCGGGGATCTCGACCACGACGGCGTCGACGATCTCGTCGTCGGTGCCCGCAACGACGACGACGGGGGGCTGAACCGGGGCGCAGCGTGGGTGCTGCTGCTCGAGCCCGACGGCACGGTGAAGGACGAGCAGAAGATCAGCGACCTGGAGGGCTCCTTCGACGGCGTGCTCGAAGACCACGAGTACCTGGGGCGCTCGGTCGCCGCGCCCGGTGATCTCGATGGCGACGGCACCGTCGACGTGGTCGTCACCCAGCACCACGACGGCGATGGTGGCGAGAAGTTCGGCTCGGCGTGGGTGATGTTCCTGCACGCCGCGGGTTGGATCGATCTGGGAACGGCGCTGGCGGGGACACACGGGGAGCCGGCCTTGACCGGTCAGGGAACGCTGCTGGCAGGGGATCCCGTGACGTTGTCCCTGTCGGGCGCGCTGGAGAACGCCGCCGCGTTCGTCGTCATCGGGTTCACTCCGCTGCTGGTGCCGTTCAAGGGTGGGGTGCTCGTGCCCGACATCGGTCCTCCGGGGTTCGTGTTGTCGGTCGTGACGGACGGGGCCGGTGGCCTGGTCCTCGAGTCCCCGTGGCCGACGGGGCTCCCGGCGGGGCTGGAAGTCATCTACCAGGTGTGGGTGCAGGATCCGGCCGGGCCGCAGGGGTTCGCGGCGAGCGCGGGCGTGAAGAGCGTCGCGCCGTAGACCCGCAGATGAGCCGCGGTCCGGAGGTCTGTCAGACCTCGATCTTCATCGTCGCTGCCGACTGCTTGGGACCGTCGCCGATCAGGACCCAGATGAACTCCAGCTCGACACCCAGGATGAAGGGTGAGCCCAGCGCCGCGGACGGCGACGGCAGAGTCCGTGACGAGGGCCCTGTCCCCACCCAAGACCCCGTCCCCTCGTCGATCGTAGTCACTCACCGACCGTAGCCAGCGCGATTCACGCCGCGCAAGTCGCCGCGAGGGCATTTCACACAGGCGAGGGCGTCGATTCGTGTCGCACTTGAGGTGTGCCTGCCGTGCAATCGCCTGAGACGATCGCGCAGCGCGTTCGCCAGCGTGTCGGAGAACGTCGATCAGCGTGGCCGTTTGTCGCTGCGAAACCGACACGGCCACCCGAGTCGGCGATCCACACCTGGAAGTTGAAGGTGATGCCGGGCGGGGTTCATGGCCCCACGCACTCGACCAGCGGGCCTACCTCGACGAAGAGTGACACCGTGTCACATTCTTGCGCTGAGATCGTCTTGATCCAAGGGCGGTTGATAAGGCCGTAAGGGACCGGGTGTCTCCGCGACCGGCGACTCTCGACAGTCCCGAAGAGTCGGGACTAGGCTGAGTCCGGTGGGTGGCGACAGAATCGCGAGAAGGAGGCAGGGGGTGAAGACGATCCGCGGCGAGGGTCTACGCCTCGGTGCCAAGGTGCTCTTGGGCTTGTGCTGGGCTGTTCCCGATGTCGGCGCTCAAGTAGACGCCGACTTCACGGCGACGCCGACCTCCGGCACAAACCCGCTCACGGTTGAGTTCACCGACACCTCGACCGGCGGCACTCCCAGTCTGTGGTTCTGGAGTTTCGGCGACGGCGGAAGCAGCGTCGCGCAAGACCCGAGCCACACCTACACCACGCCCGGTACCCATAGCGTGTCGTTGACGGTCTTCGACGGCCCCTTCGTGTTCGACACGGAGACCAAGACAGACCTGATCCTGGTAACCGCTGCACCCTTGGTCGCCGACTTCACCGCCACGCCGACATCCGGCGACAACCCGCTCACGGTGGTCTTCGACGACACGTCCACGGGCGCCGAGGTCACCGCATGGTCGTGGGACCTCGGCGACGGCACCACCTCCACCGTCTCCGCTTTGACGCACACCTACACCGCGCCCGGCAGCTACACGGTTTCCCTCACGGCGTTCAGCGGCGGTCAGGGCGAGACCGTCACCAAGACCGACCTGATCGACGTGGGACCGGCACCGCTTTTCCCCGCCATCGGCGCCACGCCGACGACCGGCATGGTCCCGCTCACCGTGTCCTTCACCGACCTGACCACCGGCTCCCCGCCGACGGGCTGGCTCTGGGACTTCGGCGACGGCAACACGTCCACCGCGCAGAACCCGACGCACGTCTTCACCGGCGACTACGGCTACGACGTCGCGCTCACCGTCTTCGTCGAGCAGCAGTCGGCCCAGGTGTACGAGCAGAACCTGATCAAGCCGACGCCCGCCAAGCTCGTGCCCGACTTCACGGCCGACACGCTGAGCGGCCAGGTGCCCCTCACGGTCTCATTCACAGGCACCTCCTCCGGCGCCGAGCCGACCGCCTGGTTGTGGAATCCGGGCGATGCCGAGAGCGTCTTCGGGTTCCTTCACGAACAGAACCCGGTCCACACCTACACCCAGCCGGGCACCTACGACGTGTACTGCGCGGTGTTCTTCGGCCAACAACAGGAGAGCATCGTGAAGCCCGGACTGATCACCGTGCTTCCGTTGCCCACGGACCACGAGACCGCTGCGCTGAGCGCCGACGACGGCGCGGACTCAGATGTCTTCGGCATCGCTACGGCCGTGAGCGGCACGAGGGCGCTGGTCGGCGCGCACGGTGCCGACACCACCGCCGACGGCACTGGAGCCGCCTACCTCTTCGACCTCGTGTCCGGCACCCAGCAGGCCAAGCTCGTCGCGGACGACGCCGCCTTCGGCCTGCTGCTGGGTGGAGCCGTCGCCCTGGATGGCGACCTCGCACTGGTGGGCGCCATCGGGGACAACACGCTGGGCTCCGTGGCCGGCGCGGCCTACCTGTTCGACGCCGCCACCGGCTCGCAGCAGGCCAAGTTGCTCCCTGCTCCGGGCAACCAGGGCGACCGCTTCGGCACCTCGGTCGCGCTCGACGGCCCACTCGCCCTGATCAGTGCGCCGCGCGACGACGACGCAGCGAACAACGCGGGCGCCGTGTACGTGTTCGATGTCGGTGACCCGGCCAAGCCCGTGCAGGTCGCGAAGCTGACCGCGGAGGACGGCGACGGCAACGACCGGTTCGGCGAGAGCGTCGCGCTGAGGGGACAGCGTGTCCTCGTGGGCGCTCCGTTCGACGAGGACAACGGCGGCGACGCGGGCTCGGCCTACCTCTTCGACCTCTCCGCTCCCCAGCAGCCGGTCCAGATCGTCAAGCTCCTCGCTCCTGACGAGTCGAGCCTGGACCGGATGGGATCTGCCGTGGCCCTGACCGAGAGCTTCGCGATCGTGGGCTCGCCGTTTTCCGACGCGCTGGAGTTCGACCAGGGCTCGGCACTCGTCTTCGACGCCGTGACCGGCGCTTTCGTCACCGAGTTGTTCGCCGGCGACGGATTCACCGGCCAGGGTTTCGGCACGCGCGTCGCCGCGTCGGGCGCGCGCGCACTCATCGGGGCCCCCTGGGACGACGACTCGGGCCAGGCCTCCGGCGCGGCGTACCTCTTCGACCTCCCCTCGGGCACGCGGCGCGCGAAGCTGCTGCCTGACGACAGCGCTTCGCTCGACCTCTTCGGGTATGTCGCCCTGGACGGTGAGACGGCGGTCATCGGCGCGCCAGGCGCCGCCGGCGAGTACTCCAGCGAATCCGGCTCGGCCTACGTCTTCGATGTAGCGACCGGCACCTGGACGGACCTCGGGCAGGGCCTGTCGGGTGGTGCCGGCACGCCCACTCTCGACGGCAGCGGACCGCTCATCGGCGCAAGCACCCTGCTGCTCGCCCTCACCGACGCCGCGCCGATGGCGCCGACCTTCCTGGTGATCGGGCTTGACGAGATCTTCGCTCCCTACAAGGGCGGCGTGCTCGTGCCCTCACCGGACGTCGTCATCGGCGGCCTGCTCACCGATGCGGTGGGCGACCTCATGCTGCCCGACGTCTGGCCCACCGGCCTGGCCACCGGAGCGACGCTGTACTTCCAGCATTGGATCGTGGACGCGGGCGGACCGACGGGCTTCGCGGCGAGCAACGGGCTGAGCGGGGCCGCGCAGTAGCGGCACCAGGGTTGGGGCAAGGCAAGGTCCTAGGGCCGTGCACGGTCAGGTCGACGGGTCCTGCCGGGTAGCCCGCGCCATGGCCACGATGCCCGCGCGCACCGCCGGCGGAAGGCTGTCTCAAGCAGCAACGACGCTCTCCCTCACAACCCCCGCTCGCTTTACCACTTGCGCCGCCACCCGCCAGCCTTGCACGGTGCGTTGATCACGCTGAAGCCCGTCTCTTGGCCCTGAATGGTGGCTCGTGGTTCGCGTCACGTCGCCTACGGGCGGGGCAGTTCTGGATACCCCACCGGATACCCTAGCGACCCGACATGGGCCGGTGTGCGCTGGTGCCAGGTGGTGTTCGGCCGACGCGGTTTGCCCTCGGAGCGTCTCGCGAAGGCGACCGATCCTGCGCTCCATTCCCCCGATCCTCGGCGGTCTCGCGCGCGAATGGTGCAACGCGAGTTGGCGTTCCCGGAAGGACTCGAACCTTCGGCCGCCGGATTAGAAATCCGGTGCTCTATCCAGCTGAGCTACGGGAACGCGGACGGCCTCGGGCACGTCGGCACCATTGAACCGTTTGGCCCGACCCCGCGGAACCCGCGACGCGAGGCCGCTGGTCGCCAACCCCTGGCGCGCCACGTCCAGGGTGCCGTGGGGCACTAGGTCTCCTTGGCCAGGCCCAACGACACCGTCGCCAGGCCGCGGTAGAGGATGTTCCGCACCGCTCCCTCGGTCTTGGCCAGCCGGTCGGCGATGTCGGCGTGGGACATGCCATGGATGCGGCTCAGGACGATGACGCGCCGGTAGTGCAGGGGCAGGCGCTGGAACAGCCGCCGCGCCTGGTCCAGCTCCTCGCGCGCGATGGCGCACTGCACCGGCGTGAGTTGCACCAGCGGGTCTCGGACCGTGCCGACCGGGCCCGCCTCGCGTCCCGGATGACGGCGCTCGGCGGAGTGGAAGCGGTACTGGTCGATGACCTTGCGCTCGGCGGTCCGGAACAACCAGCGGCGGAAACCGTCCTCGCTGTTGTGCTCGAAGCGGTCGATGTGCACGAGGATGTCGCAGCAGACGGCCTGGGCCAGGTCGGCAGCGGTCTCCCGGGCGCGGAGCAGTGGGTCCGTGCGACGGCGGATGTAACCGGTCAGCTCCGGCAGGTGGCGCTGCAGCAGCTCGGCGACGGTGCTGTCCCCGACGCGACGGCGACCGGGATGCGTCCGCGAGCTCGGGCCCACCGAGAACGACCCGCGTGCCCGCCCCGTGAGCCGGCTGTGCCCGGGCGCATCCGAGACCCGCGCGGTCCGGCACCGGAGCGCGGTGACTCCGTCGCTCGAGGACGTGCGCAGGCGGGGAGCGGTGGCCTGAGGTGGGCACGGATCCTCCCCGTCAAGGTGCTCGGGGGAGAACGCGCCGCCTCGAGAGGAGTCGAAGCGTTCGCTCATGCGATCAGCTGCGTGGGTGGGGGGAGGTGGGTCCTCGCACCGCTCTCATCTCGCGCTGCCCGTCGAGAGTGGCGCTCCACCGACACGACTCCCGCGGCGCTCGTTCCTAACCGGAATCGGCTCAGAAGGAGCGTTCCGTGAAGGACGGCGGAAGGACCGCGGAAGGACCCGTAATGCGAACCGTGTTCCGGAACGGCGCCGTCACGCCGTCGCCGCGACGGAGGCGCGTCAACGCTCCAGCGGACGCTTCGGTCGCAGGCGCATGCCGCGCAGGTTCTGTTCGATGACCTCGACCCGGCGCGCGTCGAGTTCCTCTTCCGGGACACGTTCGAGATACCACTCGAGCAGCAGCTCGACGAACTGCAGGTTGCGGTCGAGCCCGATGAGCGTGTCCGCCGCGTCGAGCAACACGCGCGGCTGGACCTCGTGGTAGTAGTACTGGTGGATCAGGTCTCCGAAGACGATCCACGCTTCTTCGTAGCGCTCGAGGTACAGGTAGGCGCGGCCCAGCGAGGCATAGGTGTCCTCGCTGCCGATGTCGCGGTGCGCCAGGATCGCGCGGCGCAGGGGCTCGACGGCCGCGTCGTACTGACGCAGGCGCATGTGGAGCTTCCCGATCGCGTTCAGGAACTGGTACGTGTTCGGCTGCCGGTGGTCGGCGACGCCGTTGGCCACCAGCGCTTCCTCGAGCCGACCCAGGTCGGAGAGGACCGAGGCCTTCATGCGCGCGAAGTCCGCCTTGTAGGGAAAGATCGCGTCGGCCTCGTCGAGCGGGATCAACGCGTCCGCGAGGAGTTGCCGGGCCCCCTTGCGATCCCCTGACGCGAGCGCCTCGAAAGCCGTCTCGACCGCGGCGAAGTGTCGGCCCGCGGGCCCCGACGCGCGCAGGTACTGCGCCCAGACGGGAACCACCAGGCCCAGGGTCCCGGCCAGCAGGATCATCGCGGCGGTGGCGGCGGGAAGGCCTGTCGGTCGAGTGCGCGTGGTGCAGCCGGCGCGGCTCAGCACGGCGAGGAGCATCACGATCAGGCAGCTCGCCTCCGACCACACCAGCGGTGTCTCGAACAGGAAGTAGATCGCCGCGGCCGTGAGCGCCGCCGCGGTGGCCAGGAACAGCGGGAGTCGCTCGCGATCCCCGGCCAGCGCACGCACGCCCTTGCGCGCCGCGTGCAGGCCGTAGCGCAGCACGAACAGGAAGGCCACCAGCCCGATCAGCCCGCGCTCGGCGAGGACCTGCAGGTACTGGTTGTGCGCGTGGGCGATGATGCGCTCGGAGAAGTGGTAGCTGGGGAACGTGGTGTCGAAGGAACCCAGGCCCACGCCGAAGAGCATGTGGTCGGCGGACATCTCCAGGACGTGCTTCCACACGTCCAACCGGCTGAAGTTGAAGTCCGAGGCGGCCGGGTCGAAGAAGAGCAGCAGGCGCTCGAGCGCATAGCTCGGGGCTCCCCCGAGCAGCCCCGTGATGCTGCCCAGGACCAGGATCGTCGCCGCGATCACGAGCACCAGCAGGATGCGTCCGAAGAGTCGCGCCCAGTCGCCCTCCCGCTTCGAGGTGGACCCGGCCAGCAGCAAGGTCGATGCACCCAGCGCGAGCACCACCGCGAGGTACGCCCCGCGGCTCCCGATCACGAACAGGTACACGCCGATCGGGACCAGCGCGAGGGCCACGGCCCCGGTCCGCCACCCGCGCAGCCCCCCGTGCAGCAGCAGCACCACGCCGCCCACGAATCCCATCACCAGGTACTGCGCGGCCAGGTAGCTGTGCGCGAACAGCTCCGTCGAGAGGTACCCGCTGCGACTGGACTCCGAGGCCCCCTCGGTCACGAAGCGCGCGTAGCCCGAAAGCCCGCGGAAGGCGATCACCACCGAGGCCAGCAGCACCGCCGCGAACACCAGGCGCACGTGCCGCGGCGTGCGCACGGTCTTGAGCGCCAGCACGAACGACAGCCCCATGGCCGCGGTCAGGCCCAGCTCGTAGCGCGCCATGCCGGGGTTGTTGGCGAGCATCACGGCGGGGAAGGCCGTGGCCAGGTAGAGCGCGACGGCGGCGTCCACCGGGGTCCCGAAAGCCGGGCTCGCCGCACCCTTCAGCGCGTCGAGCAGCAGCGCGGCGACGCCGACCAGCGCGAGTCCGAGATAGGCCACGTGCTTGACCGCCAGCACGGGCGACCCGGCCTCGATCAGCGGCATGGCGAAGGCCAGCAGGAGCACGCAGCCGTAGGCCACCCGCCAGCCGGGCGTGGCTCGGAAGGCCTGCTCGTCGGCCGGCGGCTGCGACCCGGCGGGAGCGTCGTCGGCGGCGGCCATGGGGGGAGCCTATCACCTCGCCCCCGCGGACCTGATACTGATACGATGCGCCGCTCGGAGGGGCAGTATGAAGGTGGTGGCATGAACGTCCTCGTCGTCGGCTCCGGTGGTCGCGAGCACGCCTTCGTGGACGCGGTGTCGCGCAGTCCGCAGGTGGGTCGCATCCTGGCCGCGCCCGGCAACCCCGGCATCGCCGAGCAGGCCGAGTGCTTCGACGTGCCCGTCACGGACGTGGCCGGCATGGTCGCCCTGGCCCGCGCCGAGGGCGTTGACCTGGTCATCGTCGGGCCCGAGGGCCCGCTCGTCGCGGGCCTGGTGGACGCGTTGCGCAAGGCCGGCGTGGCGGCTCTCGGCCCGGCCGCCGCGGCCGCGCCCCTCGAGGGCTCCCAGGCCGTCATGGCCGAACTGGGCCGACGCCCCCGCAGCCCGACGGCGTCCTATCGCACCTTCAGCGCCGCCAGCGAGGCCATCGCCTACTGCGAGACGCTGGATCGCTGGCCCAGCGTGATCAAGGTCGACGGGCTGGCCGCCGGCAAGGGCGTGATCATCGCGCGGACTCCGCAGGCAGCCATCAACGCGGTGCGCAGCGCCATGCTCGACGGTCACTTCGGTGACGCCGGCGAGCGCATCGTGATCGAGGACTTCGTGCAGGGCGAGGAGCTGTCGATGATCGCCCTGGTGGACGGGGAATCGGTCGCCGTGCTCGAGTCGAGCCGCGACCACAAGGCCGCCTACGACGGCGACCTCGGCCCGAACACCGGTGGCATGGGCGCCTTCAGTCCCTCGGCGCTGCTGACCCCACGCACCTATGAGCAGATCGAGGAGCGCATCCTGATCCCGACGGTGCACGCCATGGCCAAGGCGGGCCGGACCTTCAGCGGGTTCCTGTATGCCGGGCTGATGATCACCGACGAGGGTCCGGTCGTGCTCGAGTACAACGTGCGCGGCGGCGACCCCGAGATCGAGGTGCTGCTGCCACGGCTGACGTCGGATCCGTTGGAGCTCTTCGCCGCCACCGCCAACGGAACCCTGGCGGAGGTCTCCGACATCGAGTGGAGCACCGACGTCGCGTGCGGCGTGGTCCTCGCGGACGGCGACTATCCCGGCACGGTCACCCCGGGCAAGCCCATCCGCGGCGTGGCGAAGGCCGCGGCCCACGCGGGCGTGAAGGTGTTCCACATGGGCACGCGCGTGCGCGACGGGCGGCTCGAGACCGCCGGCGGGCGGGTGCTCTGCGTCACCGCGGTCGGGGCCACCCTGAAGGCGGCCCGCGATCGTGCCTACGCGGCCGCGGACGAGATCTCGTTCGAGGGGCTCCGGCGGCGCGAGGACATCGGTTGGCGCGAGCTGGGGCCCGTCGCCGACACCCTCAGGGCCAGCCAGGGTGCCGTCGGTCTGGGCGAAGGCGCGGCATGAGTCGGAGCAGACCGTCGTGAAGAGCTTCCTCGAACGCTTCGAGGCGTTCCTGCACGGCAAGGGCCTGCGCCTGACCAACCAGCGCGCGGAGATCCTGCGCGCGATCTACCGCACGCATCGGCACGTCACCGCGGAACAGCTGTACGAGATGATCCGCGACGACGCCAGGACCAAGGACCTGCGCATCAGCCGGGCCACGGTCTACCGCACGCTCGGGCTGCTCGCCGAGGGCGGTTTCGTCGAGGCGCTCGACCTCGGCCGTGATCAGGGGGTGCGCTACGAGCATTCGCTCGGGCATGAGCACCACGACCACATGGTCTGCAACGACTGCGGCAAGATCATCGAGTTCCACGACCCCGACCTCGAGCGCGTGCAGGACGAGGTCGTGGCCCGACACGGCTTCGTGGCCAGCAGCCACCAGCTCAACGTCTACGGCAGCTGCGCCCAGTGCAGTCGGCGCGAACGCAAGAAGGGCGCGTCCGAGAGCGATGGCGCCGAGGCCTGATGGCCCGCGCCTCGACGCCTCCCATGACCCTCGCGCGCCTGCCCGTATCCGAGACGGCCGTGCTCACCCGAGTGGGTGGTCACGGCAGCTATCGCCGCCGCTTGCTCGAGCTGGGGTTCCTGCCCGGCACCGAGGTGACCGTCGTGCGCCGGGTCGGCATCGGCGACGTGCTCGAGGTGGAGCTGCGCGGCAGCCGCATCTCGCTGCGCATCTCCGAGGCCGAGAGCCTGTCGGTGCAGCCGCGGGGGCGGGCGTCATGAGACCCGTGATCGCTCTCGCCGGACAGCCCAACAGCGGCAAGACCACCCTGTTCAACCGCCTCACCGGCGCCAACGCCAAGGTCGGCAACTACCCCGGTGTCACCGTGGAGCGGCGCGAGGGTCGCCTGCGTCTGCCCGATGGACGGGATGCCGTCGCGCTCGACATCCCCGGCTGCTACAGCCTGTCGGCGCGCACCCAGGAGGAGGCCATCGCGATCGAGGTCGTGGCCGGCCTCAACCAGCACGCCGAGCCGGACGTGGTCGTGCTCGTGGTCGATGCGACGCAGCTCGCGCGCAACCTGTACCTGGTCCTGCAGGTGCTCGAGCTGCGCGTGCGCGCCGTCGTGGCGCTGAACATGGCCGACGTGCTGCGCAAGAACCACATGGTGGTGGACACCGACGAGCTCACCCGGCAACTCGGCGTGCCCGTCGTGTCCGTGTCGGCCGCCACAGGCGAAGGCGAGCAGGCCCTGCGCACGGCCCTGGCGTCGGTCCTCGACGGCGAGCCGGCGCCGGCCGACAGCTACCCCAGTGCGCCGTTGAACGGGAGCCTGACCGCCGACATCGATGCCGTCGAGCCCGCGGTGCCCGAGGCCTGGGGCCGCGCCGACCCGCTCCGCCGCCGCGCCCTCGCCAGCTGGGCGCTCATGTCCCTGCACGAGGACGACGAGCTCTGGGGCCTGCCCGAGAACCTGCGCCGCCTGGTGACCGACCGGCGCGCCCTGGCCGAGGAGCAGGGTCGCGACCTCGATCTGGAACTGGCCGGCCGCCGCTACGCCTGGATCGACGAGCGCATGGGGCGCTTCATCACCGAGGCCCCCTCGACCCTGCGTCGCCTGAGCGACGCCGTCGACCGGGTGATGATCCATCCCGCCGCCGGCTTCCTGCTGTTCCTGGCGATCATGGCCGTGCTCTTCGACGGCCTGTTCACCTGGAGCAAGCCGGCCATCGACTTCGTGGAGGGCCTGGTGGGGGCCTTCGGCGCGGTGGTGGCCGCCGCGCTCCCCGAGGGGCTGCTGCGCGACTTCCTGGTGGACGGGATCATCGCCGGCGTGGGAGCGGTGGTGGTCTTCCTGCCGCAGATCCTGCTGTTGTTCCTGTTCGTGTCGATCATGGAGGACAGCGGCTACATGGCGCGCGTGGCCTTCATGATGGACCGCGTGATGAAGTCGCTCGGGCTCACCGGCCGCGCGTTCGTGCCGATGCTGTCGGGCTACGCCTGCGCGATCCCCGCGATCATGGCCACGCGCACCATGGAACGGCAGCGCGATCGCATGCTGACCATGATGGTGGTGCCGTTGATGACCTGCTCGGCGCGCCTGCCGGTCTACACGCTGATCATCGCGGCGCTCTTCCCGACGCCGGAGGAACCCGGCGGCACGGTGTTCGGCTTCGCCTCGGTGCAGGCCCTGCTGATGGTGGCCATGTACGTGTTCAGCACGGTGGTCGCGCTGATGGCCGCGGCGGTCCTCGGGCGCACCCTGTTCAAGGGCGCCGCTCCGCCCTTGCTGCTGGAGCTGCCGCCGTATCGCATGCCCTCGCCGCGCTCGGTGGTGCGCATGATGTGGGAGCGCAGCCGTCTGTTCGTGACCGAGGCAGGCACGGTGATCCTGAGCTGCACGGTGGTGCTCTGGTTCCTGCTGACCTTTCCCCAGGAGCCGACCCTGTCGCCGCGACTCGCCGCGAGCGTCGAGGTCGCGGCGGCCGCCGCCGAGTCCGGCACTCCGCTGGACGCGGCGCAGCAGGCGGCGCTGGACGACGAGGTCGCGGCCGCGCGCCTGGCCGGCAGCTTCGGCGGCCGGCTGGGACACGCCATCGAGCCGGCCATCGCGCCGCTCGGCTTCGACTGGAAGATCGGCATCGGCCTGGTCGGCAGCTTCGCCGCGCGCGAGGTCTTCGTCAGCACGATGGGCGTGGTCTACGGAGTCGGTGACGACGTGGACGAGACCTCGCCCCCCCTGCGCGACCGGCTCCAGGCCGAATCCTGGCCCGACGGGCGGCGCGTCTACACGCCGCTGGTCGGGCTCTCGCTGATGGTCTTCTTCGCCCTGGCCGCGCAGTGCATGAGCACGCTCGCGGTCGTCAAGCGCGAGACGCGGAGCTACCGCTGGCCCGTGTTCCTGTTCAGCTACATGACGGCCCTGGCCTGGATCGCCAGCTTCGCCATCTACCAGGGCGGCCTGCTGCTCGGCTTCGCCTGACGCTCGCAGGGCCTGCGGGGAGCGGCGCGGGTCACGCGACCGCGCGGGCCTGGGCCGCGATCATCGCCTCGCTGACGACGCCCAGGGCCGTGGACCAGGTGTCGGCCGCTGCGGGGGTCCAGGCTTCACCGAAGGCTTCGGCCAGGGTGGCCATGAGCGACGCGGCGACGAACGGGTAGTGCTGCGGCTCGACCTGATACGCGGCGTGGCTCCGGCCGAGCTGTTCGAGCAAGGGCGACAGCTCGCCGGGGTCGTCGGCCAGGTTCACGATCGCGCCCAGGGACGCCATCAGCTTCTTGCGCTGGTTCGCGGGTTCGGTGTTCTTGAACAGCGGCTTCACCTGCGGATACACGCGGAACATGCGGTCGTAGAACGCCTTGGCGACGGCGTCGGCGTCCGGGGCGATCTGCGCGAAGGTGGAGCGGAGGCAGGCGACGTCCATGCTTGTCCTTGCTGTCGGTGCCGCCGTGACGGGGGTGGCGGCCATGGGGGAGGGTGCGGGTCAGTTCAGGTCGAGGTTGAGCAGTCCGCCGCGACGGCCGCGCACGCTGGCGAGCGCGCCCACGCTGGTGCCGGTCAGGGTGTCGTAGAAGGCCGACTCGGCCTCGATCAGGAGCCGCCGCAACCGGCAGCCCGGCTCGAGCACGCAGACACCCGGTTCGGCGACGCAGTCGAGCACGCCGTCGCGCCCCTCGAGCGCCGTGACGACGTCGCCCACGTCGATGGTGTCCGGATCCGCGGCGAGCTGGAGTCCGCCGCCGCGGCCGGCCCGCGTCGTGACCCAGCCGTGCCGGGCGAGGGCCTGCACGACCTTGACGATGTGTTCCTTCGAGATCGCGAAGGCCTGGGCCACCGTCTCGGACGACACCGGGTCGACGGCCCTCCAGTCCGCTGCCCCCTGCGCCTGGCGTGCGAGGTAGAGGAGCACGCGCAGGCCGTAGTCGGTCTTCAGCTTGAGCTGCATTCAAACTAGTATGCGCAATACCAGTTTGATGTCAAGCGGAGGAGGGAGCGAGGCGACGGCCGACCGCCGACCGCCGACGGGCGACCGCCGACGCGCGACGGGCGACGGGCGACGGGTCGACGGGCGCGGCGCGGGAAGCGACAGCGACCCGAGGGGTCAGCGACGGCCGAGCTCGGCGAGCACCGCACCGGAACCCTCGCGCGTGACCTCGCGCGGCATGCGCGGTGTGACCACGCGCAGGCGTTCGGCGAGATCGTCGAGGCCCCGCTCGCGCAACGCCTGCCGGACCAGATCGAGACGCAGGGCGCCGATCTCCTCGCAGGCATGCCGCGTGCGGCGCGGCGCGCGCGCCTCCGCTCCGGGGCGCAGCAGGGCGAGCACCTGGTCGATGGAGTTCTCGAGACGGCCCAGCTCCGCATCGAGGGCCGCGAGGTCGCGACGCTGGCGCTCGGCCTCGTCGTCGAGGGCCGCCGCGAGGGCCGTGTCCACGGCCGCGGCCTGGACCTGTCGGTCGATGAGCAGCGCGTCCCGGCGGTTCAGCAGGCGCCGGGACAGCTCGCGTGCGTCCGCCGGGTCGGGGTTGGCCAGGACCTCCAGCCGGGCCACGTCGGCGGCGCCGATCTCGTGGCGCAGCACCACGCCCAGTTCGTCGTCGTCGTCGAGGGCCTCGGCCAACGCGTCCAGCGCGTCCTCGTCGAGCAGCCGTGAGCCGGCCGCGTCGAAGACCAGTTCGAAGCTCTCGCCGGCCCGGCCGGGGTCGTCGCTGCCGAAGAACCAGTTGAGGACCGGCACGTTGCCGAGCCCCGTCGCGTCACTCACGGTGTCGAGCATGCCCAGGGTGGCCAGGTCCGCGAGGTCGCCGAAGGTGTCGATGACCCGGAAGGGCGACTGCGCGATGGCGGTGAGCACGATCTGCCCGAAGCTCGCCAGGGCCGCGGCCGCCACGCCGCCGCTGCCGACGCCCTCGGCGGGCACGTCGAGGTCGAGCGGTACGACGATGCGCCCGTTCTCGTCGCGCAGCACGAAGAGCACGGTGTCCATCGGCGCCTGGAGCTCGAGCGCGCTGGCGAGCACGCCGCCGGTGTCCGTCAGCGACAGGTTGTCGAGCACGGTCCGGCTCTCGACGTCGACCGAGCCGTCCTCACGAAGCTGGATCGAGGCGTCGAGATCGATGCGGCCGTCGGAGAGCGTGATGCCCGAGCCGGCGGCGAGGCCGGCGAAACGGGTCACGTCGAGGGCGTCGAGGTGGATGGTGAGCGCGCCGGTCAGCCGCGGCACGGGGACGAGCTTGCCGCCGATCCGGAGTTCCGAGAAGGCGCGGTCGGCGCCGAGCAGGACCTCGAAGTAGAAGGGCCGGCCGGCCGACGCGGGGCGCGTGTCGAGATCCATCACCTGCACGTCGAGGTCCACCAGCGCGAACTCGGTGACCGGGTCGGTGGTCGTGTCGCGGTAGGCCACGTCGATGCCCGTGGCGTAGATGCGCGCGAGGTTCAGGCCTCCGCCCGCGTGGGTGTCGACCACCGGCGCCGCGGCGACGGTGCCCGCGGGAAGCCCCTCCGGACGAGCGATGACCAGGCCGCCCACGTGCAGGCCGATTGCATCCGTGTGGGCGCGCAGGCGCGGCTCGGTGACCTCGATGAGCTGCACGTCCAGGGCACCGTCGCGCGAGACCAGCGCCAGGTCCTCCACGCGCAGGCCGGCCAGGCCCACGGCGATCTCATCGCCCGAGGGTCGCCAGGAGAGTCCGGACAGCTCGGCGGTGAGGCGGGCGGCGTCGAAGTCCAGGGGTCCCGAGCGCGCCCCCGCGATCAGGGCCGACAGGGTGGCCTCCAGGCGACCGCCACGGATCTCGCTCGCATCGAGATCGGGAGCGAAGCGCTCGATCGCCGCGCCGTCGAGGCCGTCCAGCAGCACCGTGACCTGGGCCTGGGCTTCCAGCGCCAACGGTTCCCCGGTCAGCTCGATGCGAAGCGTCTCCACGAGGGACGGGGCGGCGCCCTCGAGGAGCAGCGCCAGGGGCGGCGAGGAGGACGGATCGCTGCCGATCAGGAGGAGCGGCGACGGCGCGGACAGGG
The DNA here is from genome assembly GCA_029259725.1 of Planctomycetota bacterium. Taxonomy (GTDB): domain Bacteria; phylum Planctomycetota; class B15-G4; order B15-G4; family B15-G4; genus JAJDER01. The sequence goes on from JAJDER010000057.1 coordinate 23,683, forward strand.
ACAGGCGCCCGCCGAACGTCTCGCCGTCGGGCGTCTCGACCTCCAAGCCGTCGAAATCGAGTTGCAGCGTCTGGAGCGACACGTCAGGGAGCGCGCGCACCACCCGCCCGTTGTCCGGCGCCACCGCCGCGGCGTGGGCGGAAGGCGTCGCGGCCGGGGTGCCGCCGAGTCGCAGGCCGGCCAGCTCGAGCGCGCCGTCCGGTGCGAGCGCCAGCCGCAGTCGATCCGAGTCGAGGGTGAACGTGTCCAGCTCGAAGCGGCCCGCGTCGGGATCGACACGCGCGGCGTGCAGGACGAGAGCCGGCCAGTGCAGGACAGGCGCGGCGTCGCCGTCGGCGATGGTCAGTTGCTCCAGCTCCACCGTGAGCTGCCGTCCGCCGTCGACCACGTCCGTCGTCCGCGCCGTGAGCGAGAGCCCCACGCGCCCGTCGTCCAGGGCCAGCTCGAGCCCGGGGGGCAGGTACGCCGCGAGCGGCCCCGAGCGCAGTCCACGCGCATCGAGCCGCGCGGAGAGGTGGCTGGCCTGCTCGTCGAGCGAGGCGAGCAGATGCACGTCGAGTGCCTCGAGCGCGCCGTCCACCGAGGCGGTCACGGCGGCTTCCGCGCGAGTTCCCTCGGCGTCGACCACGAGCGAGGTCAGCTCGACCTCCGCGCCGAGCACGGTCGCAACGTGGGGCGAGACGCCGTGATCGTCGAGGTGCAGGCGCAGCGCCTCGATGCGGGCGCCGTCGACGCGCAGCGAGGTGGCCGAGACAGCGGGGGCCGCCGATGCAGCGGTAGAGGCCTTCGCGGTGGACTCGGCGCCGCCGAGCTGCACGCCCGCCACGACCAGGTCGCCGGCCGCCGTGCGCCGCGCGCGCACCTCGGGCCCGCGCAAGCGCAACGTCGACACCGTGGTGACCTGATCGCCCAGCGTCGCGGCGAGGTCCAGGCCACGGACGGCCGCGCCGGTCTCGCCGTCGATCTTCAGGTCCAGCCCGTCCAGCGCCACGGTCAGCAGGAGTTCCCCCGCAGCGTTCTCGGACAGCGTCGTGGCGGCGCCGAGACCCAGGTCGGCGCTCTCGAATCTCGGGGTCAGGCCCGGCGGCAGCCAGCGCCGCGCGGGCTCGGGCGTGAGCCGCGCCAGCTTCAGGTCGACGCGGCCCAGCCACGTCCCGGCCGACTGCCGCGCGTCGAAGGACAGGTCGAGCGCGCCGATCAGTCCGGGCGACGCGAGGTGCAGCCTGCCGTCGTCCAGCGTCGGGTAGCCCGCGTCGGGCAGGGCCAGTCCGGACAGGTCGAGGTGCGTGTCTTCCAGCGCGAGCACGTCGACGCCGTCGCGGGCCAGCGCGAGGTGGTGCAGCGCGGCCTGCAGGTCCAGCCGCCCGTCGGCGTTGGTGCTTCCGGTGGCCTCGAGGTCGATGCCGAGCTGCGTGCCGGCGAGCTCGCGGCGCACTGGCGCGTCGGCGATCCACGGCGCGAGGCCCTCGGTGTCGACGAGATCGGCAGAGCACCTCAGCGTGCCCGCGGGCGCCTCGCCGAAGAGGTGTACCCGGGCCACGAGGTCGATGCCCTCGACCACGCCGGGCCAGCCGAGTCGCGCCTCGACCCGCGCCGCCGGGGCGCCCGCGGCGGGCGCCGTGTCGAAGTCGTCCACGGTGAGCGCGGTCAGGTCCACCAGGACGTCGGCCATCGGGGCGGTGGACTCGTCGCGCCAGGTCAGCTGCGTGTCGGTCACCTCGAGGTGTCCGACCCTCAGCCGCGGTGCTGCCGAGGGAGCCTCGGGCGGTGGTGGCGTGTCCGCGGGACCGAAGACCAGGCCCGCGACGCGCAGCCGACCGCGGGCATCCAACCCCGCGCCGGCGGTGACCCCGGCGAGCGCGAGGTGGTCCACCTCGATGAGGTCGTCCCCGAGACGGCTCAGGTCCGCGTCCATGGTGTCGACGGAAAGCGCGCTGGTGCCGTCAGCGGTGACGTCGACCCGGTCGAGATGGGCGAGCAGCCGGAGACCCGCGTCGCCGACGCCCGAGCGCCGCGCCGTGAGCGTGCCGAGCAGGGCCAGGTCCAGCTGGCGTGCCTCGACCTCGAGCCCCAGCGGCGCGAGGTACGCCGCGAGCAACGCCGGGCGCAGGCCGGTGCCATGGAGTTCCACGGTCGCGGTGCCGCCGGTCTCGCCCGTTTCGGCGCTGATGGCCAGGCGCAGGTTGTCGAGCACGGGGCGTGCGGACAGATCCAGTTCGACGCGCGACGGGCGCCACTCGGAGCCGACGTCGGAGACGCGCAGGCTGCCCGTCAGGCGCAGCTCGAGGGCCGGTGACACGGCGCGGTCGACGAAGCGGATGTCGAGATGCTGGGCCCGCATCGCGTCGATGGTCAGCGGCGGGGAGAAGTCGATCGGGCCGGGCGGCGTGTCGGTCGTCGCCTCGGGTGGCGTCTCGGGTGTCGCGCCCGCGCTCGTGGTCGTGCCGGCGCCGCCGTCGAGGAGTGCTCCGAAGTGGAACGATCCCGCGGCGTCGCGCTCGAGGTGCGCGTCGATGCCGTCCAGTTCGAGCCGCCGCACGACGAGGTCGCCGGTGAGCAGGTCGAGCACCGAGACGTCGGCGCGGACGTACTCCACGTGCAGCCCGACCGCGCCGTCGGGTTGGGCCAGCTCGAGGTGCCAGAGTTCGAGATCGCCGCCGAGCAGGGAGACGTCGAGGCGTTCGTAGCGGCCCTGCAGGTCCTGGCTCTCGGCCCACGAGGCCAGCAGCGACGGCAGGGCGAGGGCTGCTCCGATGCGCACGACGAGCACGAGCGCGACGAGCACCAGCAGCACGCGGAGCCAGCGCGACGCGGGCAGCCTCACCCATCGGCCCCGGTCGCGGCGCCGGTCGCGGTCTCGGTCTCGGCACCGGCCTCGGCCCGCGCTTCGGCCCACGCGGCCAGCAGGGCCTGACGTTCCACCCGCGAGGCCAGCGGGTCGAAGCCCGGTGGTGCCTCATCGCGTGCGGCGAGCCAGGCATGCGCGCGGACGCGCCCGATCGGATCGCGGTCGTCGAGCAGCACGCGGTTCTCGTCGAGCACCCCTTGCTGGAACACGACCAGGTCCGGAGCGCGATCGACGAGGTCCGAGAGCAGCCCGCGGCGGTACGCCAGCGCGCCGGTGCGCAGACCGATCACGGCGCGGCAGGCCGACGCGGCGGGGTGTTTCTCGGGGAGTGCGTCGAGCAGGCGCAGGGTGGTGCGTTCGAGCAGCCACCCCAGGGCCGCGTCGTCCTGCGGCAGGCCCTCGCTCTCGACCTGGGTGTCGAGCGCGTGGGCCAGGTCGTCGACGAGATCGTCGGGGATCGAGAGGACCACGTCGTAGGTCAGCGAGGCGCCGCTGCGTTCGGCGAGGTTCACGAGCAGGCTACGGCGCTGACGCGGCGTCTCGAGACTCTCCACCACCGCGGCGAGACGCGCCAGGCCGAGGGCGACGGTGTCGCGGGGCGTCGGGCGCGGGGCGAGCAGCGCCAAGGCGCGGGTGGCGGCGAGGACGCCGGCGCTCTCGTCAGCGAACGGCGCGCGGCGGGCGGTGAGCCAGAGCACGGCGTCGGGGGCGTTCGGCTGGGGGCAGGGCAGCATCAACGTCCACCCGTCCGCGTCGATGTCGCTGAGGATCGCGGTCTCGCGGCCGGCCCGGGCGGGGACCACCAGTCCGAGCGGGTCGGGCCCGTCGGCCTTCACGGTCTCCTCGGTCGGTTCGACGTCGTCGCTCTCGGTGGCCGGCTGCTCCGCGACCGTCGGGTCCTCGCCCTGCAACGCGACCTCGATCGAGCCGTCCTCGCGGGTCTGCACAGCCAGGCTCCACGTCAGGCCGATCATGTCGGCGCCATCCGCGGCCGCGGGGGTCGCTCTCGAGTCGAGGGGCGTGCCGGGCGTGGCGCGACAGGTGAACTGTGCCGTTGCGCCTCGTGGGAGCGCCGCGTCGGCGCCGACCCGTGGGCCGTGAGTCGCGGGCTGCAGCGGGAGTGCGTCGTCGGCCTCGAGGATCCCGGGTGCCGCGCGGACGCCGCCCAGCAGCCGCGCCGCCGCCAGGAGCGCTCCGTCGCGACGCCCCCCCGGCGCGAACAGCAGGCGCGTGTGTGCGGCGAGCGGTTCGAGCGTCGTTTCGGGGCGCCGGGACAAGGGCACCACGTCGACGATGAAGCGCGACCATCCGTCCCAGGCGTGGTCGGCGGCGACGGGCGTCTCACCGGTGAGCGGGGAGCCGGCCCAGAGTTGCAGCGAGACCGTGGCGGTCGGCGCCACTGGGAGCGGCGGGGGCGAGGCCGACCAGGCGCAGCCCGTCAGCCCGGCCAACAGGAGCGCCGCGCCCCGGCCGCACCGACGCGCGACCGGGGATGCCTTGCCCACCGGCCGCAAGTCGTGGGGTCGCCCCGGACGCCCCGACCGCGGGGTGCGGCGTTCGGGGCGCGGGACACGCTTGGCGACGTGGTCGAGCGACGGCATGGGTGGGCTGCCGGGCGGGTGGGGGGCCGACAGTCTAGGGGCCGAAGGGCGCCAGGTGCTCGAGGCGTTGTCCGGTTCGTGCCACGCGTCGGGCGAGTTCGGGCGGTTGGCCCCCGGTGGCCTCCAGCACCGCCTCGCCGTAGTAGGCCGCGATGCGCTGTACGGCGACGTCGGTCGGGTCGGCGTCGGCGGCATCCAGGAGCAGGCCGCAGCGCTCGACATCGATGCCCAGCACCGCGGATGTGTCGTGGAAGCGCTTCAGGAGCAGATGGGCCTGCAGGCGTGGGACCGACGCGCCGGCGAGAGCCACGGCCAGGGCGAGGGTGGTGAGCGTCAGGACGATCGACGGGCGCTCACGACCGTGCCCGGTCCTCGGCGACGGGAGGGGCGACCAGGCGTACCCGAGAGCGGCGAACAGCGGCACGGCCGTGGTCGGCGACGTCCATGCGTCCTGGACCATGCCGAGCACGAGGCCGGCCACGAGCAGGCCGCAGAGGCCGGCCTCGTCGGCGTCCGGGACCTCGGCAAGCCGATGTCGCAGGCGCGCGGCGGTGGCCGTGATCAGCAACAGCGTGATGAGTCCACCGAGCCAGCCGCCCTCGACCAGGGCGAGCAGCCACTCGTTGTGCGGGTGTTCGGCGGTGGTCGCGGCGCCGCCCAGACCCGGCAGCGCCGCCTCGCCGGGTTCGCGGAAGGGGACGAAGCGTTCGGGAAAGCGGCCCAGTCCCCAGCCCAGCAGGGGCGCGTCGAGGGCCATGGCGAAGCTCCCGCGCCACAGCGCAAGACGCACGTTCATGGTCAGGTCCGTGCCGGCGACGAGCGAACCGTCGTCGGGCAGCTTGTCCGCGACGAGCACGTCGCCGCCGCCCAGGACCAGCGCGAGGACCATGGCCACGGCCAGCACGCCGACGAGCACCGGCGTGCCGACCCGCAGCGCGCGCCGACGTTGCACGGGCGCCCAGCTGCGCAGGGCCACGCCGAGCACGGTGACCATCCCCAGCATCGCTGCGAGGCGGGCACCCCGTGCGAGGGTCAGGAGCAGCGCGGTCACCACCAGCACGATCAGCGCGGCCCGGCCCAGGCGACCGGCGCGAGGCGACGGCGCGGTCTCCGCAAGCAGGTCGGCGGCCAGCATGGGCACGACCAGCGCCAGCAGTGCGCCGGCGCGGGTCGAGTTCCCCGCCAGGCCGACGATCTCCTCGGGCCCGGGCGTCAGGCTGCGCTCCCATCCGAGGGCCTGGGCCACGGCGACCAGGGCCGTGATCGCACCGGCGATCGCGAGGACCGCCGTCAGCGCCCGCGGAGTGCGCGCCGCCGCCCGCGCCCCGAGCACCGCGGCGGCGTTGGCCACGGCGAAGAGCAGCAGGCGATCCACCGTCGGCGCCCAGGTGAGCACTTCGGCCGCGCCCACGGCCGCCAGCGAGGTTCCGGCGACGAACAGCCGGCCGCCGGTGCTCGTGAACCAGGCGGCGACATCATCGCGCGCACCGAAGAGCATCCACGGCAGCACCACCACGGCGAGGACGAGCGCGGCCGCGGCGGTCTTGACCACGTCGGCGTCGAGCAGCCCCGGCAGGTTGACGAGGACGGCCACGGCGACCAGCATGGCCAGGCCCCACGACTCCCGCAGCATCGGCCGAAGCGCGTTCACGCCGGACTCCGCCTCAGCCGTCGAACAACGCCTCGACGAAGGCCGCCGGGGCGAAGCGCTCGAGGTCGTCGGCGCCCTCGCCGAGACCGATGAAGCGCACGGGCAAGTCGAGCTGGCGGCGGATCGACACCACGGCGCCGCCCTTCGCGGTGCCGTCGAGCTTGGTCACGACGAGTCCGGTGACGGCCACCGCCTGCTTGAACTCCCGCGCCTGGGCGATGGCGTTCTGCCCGGTCGTGCCGTCGAGCACCAGCAGCACCTCGTGGGGCGCGCCGGGGATGCGCTTGGAGATCACGCGCCCGATCTTGACGAGCTCGGCCATCAGGTTGGTGGCCGTGTGCAGCCGGCCCGCCGTGTCGACCAGGAGCACGTCGATGTCTTCCCTCTGCGCGGCGTCCGCGGCGTCGAAGGCCAGGCCCGACGGATCCGCGCCGGTCTCGCGCTTGACGATGCGCACCTCGAGGCGATCAGCCCAGACGCCCAGTTGCTCGACGGCGGCGGCGCGGAAGGTATCGCAGGCCGCGAGCATGACGCTCCGGCCCTCGCGCTTCAGCAGCTGCGCGAGCTTGGCGATCGTGGTGGTCTTGCCCGAACCGTTCACACCCACGACGAGCACCACGCGCGGGCCGCTGCCCACGGGTGTGTCCGCGACATCGTCGCCCAGCATGTCCACGATCTGGTCGCGCAGGAACGGCTCGACCTGCGCCGGCTCGGTGACCTCGCCCGCCGCCCGCGCCTTGCGCAGGGCGTCCATGAGGTCGGCGGCCGCCGGTCCGAGATCGGCCGTGTAGAGCAGCTCTTCCATCTGGTCGAGCGTCGCGTCGTCGAGGGTGTCGCTGCCGAGCAGCTTGCGCATCCCGACCACGAGCGAGTCGCGCGTCTTCTTGAGTCCGCCGAAGAGTCGCTTCAGCACGGCGTCAGTCCTCCACGGCGCCGGAGGGGGCGTCCGCGTCGTCGTCGTCCTCACCGTTGGGCAGTTGGAGGTCCTTGCGGATGCGGTCGAGGATCCCGTTCACGAAGGCGCCCGACTGCTTGGTGCTGAAGCGCTTGCCGAGTTCGATCGCCTCGTTGATGGCGACCTTGTTGGGGATGTCGTCGCGCGCCAGCATCTCGTACACGGCGAGGCGCAGGATGTTGCGGTCCACCGTGGCCAGGCGCGAGAGGTCCCAGTTGTCCGCGGCCGAGGCGATCAGGGCGTCCCACTCGGCCGTGCGCTCGAGCACGCCTTCGACGAGCTGGCGCGCGAAGTCGGCGACCTCGGGGCTCACCTCGGCGTGGACCAGGGTGAACTCGTACGCGTGGCGGTCCCCGTCCTTGTGGACGTCCTGGGCGAAGAGTGCCTGGAGCGCCAACTCGCGACTGCGTGTCCGAGGACCGATCATCGAGCGTGCTGTCCCGTCAGCTGCCGTAGCTGCCACGCAGATCGTCGAGCAGGTTGGCCAGTTCGAGGGCCGTGCGCGCGGCTTCGGCACCCTTGTTCTTGGCCGCCGTGGTCGAGCGGTCGCGGGCCAGCGCCAGGGTCTCGCAGGTGAGCACGCCGATGCCGATCGGTACGCAGGTCTCCGCGGAGAGGCGCGCCAGCGCGCCGATGCTCTGCTCGCTGACGTGCTGGTAGTGGTCGGTCTCGCCCTTGATCACGGCGCCGAGACAGACGAGCGCGTCGAACTCCGCCGTGCGCGCCAGCTGGGCCGCCGCGACGGGAAGCTCCAGCGCTCCGGGAACGCGCACCACGATCGTGTTGCGCTCCTTGAGTTCGGCCTCCTTGAGCACCTCGAGCGCGCCCTCCAGCAGACCGTCCGTCACCGTCGCGTTGTACGACGCGACGACGACCGCGATCATCAGGTTGCCGCCTGCCGCGTGGCCGCGGTGTTCGATCATGCTGGGTCTTCCGGGGGGACGAGCCCCGGATCGTACGTTTCGCTATCGTCAGCCGCCATGAGAGAAGCGGACAGCCGCCAACGGGCCCGGGTGCCTGGCAGGCCGCCCTCTCGTGGCCCCGGGTCGTCCTCGGGAACGCCCGTGCGCGCCGGCGCAACCGCCGTCCTGCTGCTGCTGCTGGCATGCGGTTCCTCGGTCTCCGAACCGGTCTCCGAGCGCCATCCGCTGCGCGTGTTCGCGGCGGCGAGTCTGGCCGACGTGCTCGAGGAGCTGGCCACCGACCGCGGGGAGCTCCCGCCGTTCGAGGTGCACCTGGCCGGCTCCGAGGTGCTGCTGCGACAGGTCGCGGCCGGCGCGCCGGCGGACGTCCTGCTCCTGGCTCGCCCACTGGTCGCGGCGGAGCTTCCCGAGGGGGCCGAGGTCCGCGTCCTCGCGGGGACCGCCCTGGTGGTCGCCGGTCCGGCGCTCCCCGCAGCCGGTGCCGCGCGCCCGGCGCCCCGCACGCCGGCGGAGTTGCGCGGCTGCCGTCTGGCCGTGGCCGATCCGGATCTCGCTCCGGCGGGCGCCTACGCGGAGGCCGCCCTGGCCGCCGCGGGCCTGCTCGACGCCGTCGCCGACACGCGCGTCGTGGCCGCCCACGTGCGGGACGCGTGTCGGTGGGTCGCCCTGGGCGAGGCCGACGCCGTGATCTGCTACCGCGTGGATGTCCGCGCGCTCGACGCGCTGGTCGAGCTGTTCGCGTTTCCCGACGTCGAGGTGCGCTACGGGGCCGCGCTCACGGCGTCGCCCCCGCGCCGGGAGTCGGCGCGGCGGTGGCTGGAGGGCCTGGCCGCGCGGCCGGAACTGCTCGAGGCCCATGGCCTGATCGTGGTGGCGCCGTGAGCGTCGCGCTGCCGCTGTCGGTGCTCGCGCCCCCAGGCGACTCCCTGGCGTCCGCCGTGTTGACCACGCTGGGGATCTCGGCCGCGGCGGTGCTCGCCAGCCTGCCGTTCGGTCTCGCGCTGGCCTGGTTCCTCGCGCGCCGCCGCTTCCCGGGCAAGGCGTTGGTCGAGACCCTGGTGGCGACGCCCCTGGTGCTCCCGCCGGTCGTGACCGGCGTGCTGCTGCTGCTGGTGCTCGGCCGGAGCACGGCGTTCGGGGGCTGGCTCACCTCGACCTTCGGAATCGACATCGTCTTCACGCCCACGGCCGCCGTGCTGGCCGCGGCGATCGTCGCCTTTCCACTGCTCGTGCGCACGGCACGCGTGGCGTTCGAAGGCGTGGACCGGGAGCTGGAACAGGCGGCGCGGTCGATGGGCGCGTCCCCCGTGCGCGTCTGGTCCACCGTCACGTTGCCCCTCGCGCGCCGCGGCGTGACGGCGGCCGTGGTGCTGGCCTTCGCGCGAGCCGTGGGTGAGTTCGGTGCCACCCTGGTGGTGGCGGGGACGCTGCCGGGCGGCCGGCGCACGCTCAGTGTGGAGGTCTGGCAGCGGCTTCAATCGGGCGACCCCGGGCGTGCCGTCCCCTTCGTCGTGGCCTCGGTGCTGCTGGCGTTCGCGGCCGTGGGCTGGGGCGAATGGCTGGCCCGGCCGCGACGGCAGCACGACGGGCGCCGCCGCCCGTGAACGACGCCGTGCTCACCGCCCGCGTGACCGTGCCCGGTCGCCTGCACGTCGACCTGTCCGTGGGCGCCGGGTGCACCGCGATCGTGGGGGCGTCCGGGGCGGGCAAGTCGACGCTGTTGCACGTGGTCGCCGGCCTGCTGGACGCGCCGGGCGCGACCGTCCGCTTCGGTGACCGGACCTGGCAGGACGACCGGACGGCCGTGCCGCCCGAGCGGCGCGGGATCGGTCTGCAGTTCCAGGACTCGCGACTCTTCCCGCACCTCACCGTGCGCGGCAACCTGGACTACCCCAGGCGCCACGGGACCGGACGCGCGGCGGAGTTGCCGGATCCGCTGGACTGCGCGCGGGCCCTGGGGCTCGACGGACTCCTGGACCGGCCGGCGACCGCCCTGTCCGGCGGGGAGACGCGTCGGGTGGCCCTGGCGCGGGCCCTGGCCGCGGCGCGTACGCTGCTCCTGCTCGATGAACCCCTGGGCGGTCTCGATCAGGGCACGCGCGAACGCATCCTGCCCTGGCTGCGCCGATGTCTCGCGCAGGCTCGCGTTCCCTGCCTGCTGGTCACGCACTCCCTGGCCGAGGCGGCGTTCCTGGCGCGGGATGTGATCGTGCTCGACGAGGGTGGCGTCGTCGCGCACGGGGATCCGATGACCGTGTTGCCGATGCGCGCGGCGGTCTCGTCCCTGCGCGACGAGGACACCGAGAACCTGCTGCCCGGTCGCGTCGGGCGGGACGGGCGTTCCGTGCAGGTCGGCGGCGTGCACTTCTCGGTCGCTGCCCATGATCTCCCGGCGGGGGCCGACGTGATCCTGCGCCTCGCCGCCGGCGACGTGCTCATCGGCCTCTCGCGGCACGGCGACCTCTCGGCGCGCAACATGGTCGACGGCATCGTCGCCGCCCTGCACCCGGTGCCGGATGGCGTGCTGGCCGCCGTGGACCTCGGGGCGGACGTGGTCGTGCTGGTCTCGTTGACCGAGGGCGCCGTGGACGCGCTGGGCCTGAAGCCGGGCCGCGCGGTCGTGCTCTACGTGAAGACCACGGCCCTGCGACTGTCCACCGCGGTCTGAGCGGCGGCGTCGGTCGTCGTCAGGGCGCGTCGGCCTGTGTCGCAACTCCGCCCGGGTCGTCGCTCGCGGGATCGCCGCGGGGAGCCTCGGCCAGGGAGGCCTTCAACGCGTCGAACTCGAGCAGTGCGGCGGCGACCTCGCCCAGCCCCATCAGGTGCCGGGCCCGCGCGGATCCCCGGGCGACGTGTTCTCGAAGCGCTCGGTCGCAGACCCCGCCGGTGGCCGGAGCGAGTTCGAGTTCACGCCGCACGAAGACCTCGCGCGGCTCGGTGAGGGCCTCCTCGATGCGCCCGAGCAGCGCCACGCCCTCCGTGGCCCGACCGCTCACGAGCAGATCGAGACCGAGGTTCTTGCGGCGCACCACTTCGGCCAGGTCCGCCGGCGGATGGCGATCGGGGCGGACGCCGAGGGGCTGCCAGGTCAGTCGTTCGGCGAGGCCGAAGAAGACCTCATGGCGCCAGAGCGCGCGGCTCAGGGTCGCGTGCAACTCGGTGGGGACGGCGACGTCCGCGATCCGGGGTTCGCCACCGTGCCGGATCGCGGCGATGGCGGCGGTCCGGACCAGGTTCTCGAGCACACGAGCAGCGACGGGATCCTGGAGCGTCGCGTCCCCGAGGTCCAGGGTGCTCAGCACGATCTGGCCCTTGCCGTAGGGCACCGACTGGACGGCGGCGCCGACGTAACGCCCGCGCCCGTCCACGGCCGCCAGCTCCACACGCGACTCGACTCCGGTCACCCGGTGCACCACGTCCGGCGCGATCAGGGCCAGCCGCTCGTCGAAGACGCGCGCCGTGAACAGGTCGGCGAGCAGCGGGGACTCGTGCGCGAAGATCAACTGGCCGTCGCCCTCGTCACCCAGGGCCGGTCGCACCTCGGTCGCGAGGGGGAGCGCCGCCACGTGTCCGAGACCGTCGCGTGTGCTCAGCGCCACGTCGAAGGGATGGCCGGCATCGGGGGGATCGAGCAGCAGCAGCGTGCCGCCATTCCGCGCCCAGGCCAGCAGGGTCAGCGTCAAGCCGATGTCGTCGGGGCCCCAGGGGTCCTCGCGATGTCCGACCACGCACACGTGCGGCAGGCCGCGATTCGGCGACGGCGTGGTCAGCCATGGCATCACGTGCCGCGCCTGGATCTCGCTCAGGCCGATGCCGGCGCCCTGGGCGATCGGGTGCACCGACCGCTCGGTGACCAGGGCCTGGCGCACGCGCGGCGCGGCGGTGCCCGCATGCACGGCGCTGAGCGCGGCGAGCACCGGCTTCGGATGGCCCCAGACGGTGACCAGTCCGCCGCTGCGAGCGTGCCCGGTGTCTCGCCACTGTCCCCAGCAGCGGGCGTCGATGGCCGGGTTGTCCTCCAGGGCCAGCGACATCACCTGGGCCGCGCGAGCCTGTCCGGTCTGCCCGAGCAGGCTCAGCAGGGACACGTCCGAGACCAACCGGCCGAGCGGCGAGGTCGCCAGGCCGGTGACGACGCTCTCGACTTCCTCGACGTAGGCGCGCGCGTCGACGGCCCAGAGCTGGCCGCCGAAGCCCTGCAGGTCGGCGAGAAAGGACGGCACGCCGGAGAGGCCGAAGGTGGACACGTAGACGAGTTCGGCACGGACGTCGACGTCGCCGGCGCCAACCGGCTCGGAGGCCGCTTCGCCGAGTGCCGAGACCGCGTAAAACTCCTCGGCGCCCCAGGGCCAGGGGTGCTCCAGATGCACGTCGCGATAGGGCACCGCGGTCACGCTTCCCGGCGCGAGGTACCGTGCTCGCCGGTCCCAGCCGCCGGACGAGAGCGTGAGGTGGTACGGCAACAGCCCGTGCAGCGTGTCGTGCAGCGTCTCGGTGTCGAGGAGCAGCAGGTCGTCGGCATCTCCGAGGCCGACCATCACGACCGACGGGTGGCGGCGGACCTCATCGGCGAAGACGGCGAGGGCGTGGGTGACGGCAGCGTCGGTGTCGTCGAGGACCACGCTGATCGAACCCAATCCCGGTTCGGCGTGGACGAGCAGGCCCAGGGCGTCGGTCTGCTCGAGGAAGCCGGGCGGCGGCCGACCGACGACGCGCACCAGGTCGAAGCCCGCGGCCTGGATGGCGGCGAGTTCACGGGCCACGAAGTCCGGCGTGGGCGGGCGTGCGAGCGTCGACGGATACCACGGGTCGTAGACGACGCCGCGCGGGCGACGGGGGACCCCGTTCAGGCTGAAGGCGCCGGCCTCGACGTCGAAACGGCGCAGGCCGACGGTCGCCGACGACTCGGCCACGGTCTCTCCCGCGCGCAGCTGCACGTGGAGAGCATGGAGTGCCGGCTGCTCGGGACTCCAGCGCAGCATGCCCTCGGCCCCGGCAAGCTCGACTTCGATCCAGGCCTGATCGCCGTCGAGGACGAACGCGTGGTCGGCCCGGGCTGTCAGCGACGTCCCGTCGGCCCCGGGGCCGCTCAGCGTGAGCGCGAGGTCGATGGCGGTGCCCGCCGGGAGTCCGTGGCGGGTGACCTCGAGTCGCACGGTCAGTGCGTCTCCGCGATCCACCGTCTCCACCTGGCCGATGGTCACGGCGTCCACGCGCGTGACGCGCACGCCACCCACCAACCCGCCGAAGTTGTGCGTGGCGGCTTCGTGCCCGTGCGGCAGGGAGGCCAGCACCAGGCCATCCACGGGGCGAGACCCCGGATCGACGCAGCGCACGATCAGCACCGCACCGGCGGCGAGGCGACCGGTGACGTCGAAGGCGAAGGTACCCGCGCCGTCGTGCCGCCCGAGCAGGCGGCCGTCGAGCCAGACGTCGGCGCGGTGGTTGACCTCCTCGAAGACCAGCAGCAGGCGGCTGCCGTCGGCGGGGTCGGCGACGGCCGGCACCTGCTGCCGATACCAGGCGATGCCGTCGTAGCCCACGGTCTCGGGGCGGCTCTCGAGGATGCCCGGGACGGTGACCTGCGCCGCGCCGCCCCAGGCCGGCGCGCTCGGTGCCGACCAGTTCGCCGTCCGGCCTCGATCGAACTCGTCCAGCAGGAGGTCCCAGCTGCCACCGAGGTCCCAGCTGCCGCCGGCATTGCTCCTGCCATCGGCGTCGCCCGTGTCGCCGGCGGCGGAGGTGTCGCCGACGCCCGGGCCGGTGCCGAGTCGCGGCGCCGACGTGGACTGTCCCTGGCTGGGCGCCGCAAGCACGAGGGCCAGCAGGGAGCACAGGACGTGGGGCCAACCGCGCCTCGCACCGCGCGGTGGCCGTTGTGTGGGACGGCCTCTCATGGCTTGGACGGACCCCTTGGTGTCGTTTCCCCTCCCCGTGCCCGAGCCGCGCTCAGCGTACCCGATTCTCCGGGGAGAGCGGGCGGCGGGGCTCGCAGCGAACGCGTCCGCGTGTCGAGACCCCTGCGTTGCGTCGCCGCGTGGTCGTGAACCCGGATTCCGGTTCCGTCCATGGGGCGCGAGGCGACACTCTCAGGGGGGTGCCCTCTCGCGCCGGTCGGCCGCGGCCGGCGGGGTGGACCGCATCGATCCGGGCTCGGATCATCGCCCCGTCACCGCGGCCGGCCCTTGTTCCGGGGTGTGACTCGCCGAGCGGCCTGCTCAGCACTTCGCGGCTGTATCATCCGCGCCCTTCGAGACCCGTCGCGCGGAGCCGTGGAATGTCGCCCAGAGCCGGATTGCTGATGCTGCGTGTCGGGTCCCTGCTCGCGGTCCTGCTCGGGACCCTCTCGGCCTCGACCGGCGTGGGGCCGCCGGAGCCCCCCGAAGTCCCGCCGGCCCTCGGCACCGACGGTGGGGTCACCCCGTGGATCCCGCGGAACTGGCTGGTGCTGCCCGCGGTGGATCGCCGTGGACGCCGGCCGTTCAATCCCGATGCCGTCGTCGCGCGGTACGTCCTCGCGGATCCAGGACTCACCGACCCACGTGGGCTGCCCGCCGAGGGTGACGTGGTGGTCGGCGAGACCGGTGAGCCGGGCACCTGGACGGCGAGGCAGGCCGACGACAAGGGCAACCTCGACGGTCCGGTCGGCACGGCGGTGACGACGGTGCAGGCGGAGACCGATGTCGTCGTGCTGGCGGACCTCTCCGGTGCCTCGCGCTTGTGGGTGAACGACGTCCCTCACCATGGCGACGTCTACCGTGCCGGCTTCGGCCCCGTGCCCGTCCGGTTGCGCGCGGGCGAGAACCGGCTGATCGTCTCGGGCGTCCGCGGGCGCTTCCGGCTGCAACTGCATCGACCCGCAGCCGAGATCCTGCTCCCGGAGAGCGATGACACCCGCCCGCAGTTGCCCGCCGGTCAGCCCATCGACACCTGGGCCGGCGTGCTCGTCGTCAACGCCACGGATCGCTGGCAGCACCTGCCGGTGACCGTCGGCGACGGGGTGGTCTTCGAGCGTCTCGACAGCGAGCTGACGTTGCCGCCCCTGGGGACGACCAAGCTGTCGGTGCGGTTGCGTGGGGTCGCCGGCCAGGCCCCGGGCGACGGGCTCACGGACCTGGTCTGCCCGATCCGATGCGGCCCCGCCCTGCGCAGCCTGGCCCTGCACGTCGTGGACGCGACGGGCGTGCACACCTCGACCTTCGTCTCCGCCATGGACCACTCGGTGCAGAAGTACTCGCTGGTGCCGCCCATGGCCGACGAAGGGGGCGGGTCGTCGACGCCGGCGGAGCAGCACCTGGTGCTCTCGCTGCACGGCGCCGGTGTGGACTGCCCCAGCCAGGCCCGCAGCTACCAGGCCAAGCCGGACTTCTGGATCTTCGCGCCCACCAACCGCAGGCCCTTCGGCTTCGACTGGCAGGACTGGGGACGGCGCGACGCGTACGAGGTGCTCGAGCACGGACTGGCGAGGTCGGGCGTGTCGCGCACGCGGGTCTCGTTGACCGGGCACTCCATGGGCGGCCACGGCACCTGGCACCTGGGCGCCAACGATGCCGACGGCTTCGCGGCGCTCGGGCCCTCGGCCGGCTGGATCGGGTTCGACACCTACGGAGGGCGACCCGACGGCAGCCTGGCGCCGGTGTGGCACGCCGCGGACGGGGCCTCGCTGACCCTGGACCTGCTCGACAACCTGGTGCCCCAGCCGATCTACATCCTGCACGGCGCGGACGACGACAACGTGCCCGCGACCGAGGCCCGGCGCATGCACGAGGTGCTCACCGAGGCCGGCGCGCACCCGGGCATCCACATCGAGCCGGACCGCAACCACTGGTGGGGCGAGGCCGATCCGCCGCGCCCCGGTGGTGCCGACTGCGTCGACTGGCCCGAGATGTTCGAGCTGTTCCGCGCCAGCGAGATCGAGACCGACCCCGATCAGATCGCCTTCGCGACGGTGGATCCCGGCGTGGACAGCGCGCACCACTGGGTCACCGTCGTGCAGCCGCTCGTGTACGGGGAACCCAGCCGCGTCCAGGCGGACCGCGGCGCGGACGGCGTGGTCAGGTTGACCACGGAGAACGTGCGGCGTCTCGAGGTCGCGCCCGGAGTCCGGGCGAGCACCTGGGTCGTGGACGACGAGCGGTTCGAAGCCGAGGACGGAGCGACGCTCGCCGTCTACGAGGACGGCACCGTGACGACCTCTTCCCGCGCCGGGAAGCCCGGCTGGCAACTCCAGTGGACGCGTGCGTCACCGTCGGACCCGCTGCGGCCGGCGGCCCAGAAGTCACCGCGTTCGAGCGGACCCTTCAAGCGGGTCTTCGACCGCGGCTTCCTGCTCGTCGTGGGCACGTCCGGTGATGACGACGAGGACCGCGCAGCCCTGGGCGTCGCCCGCTACCACGCCCAGACCTGGTGGTACCGGGGCAACGGTCACGCGCGGGTCCTGACCGACCGCGAGTTCCTGGCCGATCCGGCCGAGGTCCACGCCGAAGCCCACGTCGTGCTCTACGGCAACGCCGACAGCAACGCCGCCTGGAGTCGGGTCCTGGGTCGCGACGGTCCGGTGGGCGTGAGCCGCGGTCGGGTGACGCTCGGCGAGGAGTCCTGGGAGGGCGACGAGCTCGCGGTCCTGGTGGTGCGCCCACGCGCCGATGTCGGCGGCGCCGACCCTCCGCTCGTCGGTCTCGTGGCCGGCACGGGTGCCCGCGGCCTGCTGCTCGCCGCGACCGTGCCGGTCTTCGTCTCGGGCGTCGGGCTGCCCGACGTGACCGTGTTCGGCCCCGACGTGCTCACCGCCGGGGACGAGGGCGTGCTCGCGGCCGGCTGGTTCGACCACGCCTGGCGCGTGCCGCCCGGGGGCTTTTGACCCACGCGCCGGGATCGTTGCCTCATCCCGGCTCGGGGCATAACCCCGGCGCCCACGACGCGTCGGGCAGTGAGCCAGACTCCGCGGCTCGATTTGGTAGAAAACGGAGCTTCCCCGAACCCGGCGAGGACCCCCGTCCCCTTGGCCCGCGACGCCCAGACCGAAGAGGAAGCCGTCCACGTCCTCTCCGCCGGCGACGTGCGGAGCAGCCGGACGCCGATGCTCCTCGGCCTGGTGCTGTTCCTCGCCGTCGGAGCGTTCGGTGTCTGGGTGGCCCTGACCGACCCGTTCGAGGGGCGCGGCGCCATCGCGC
Source organism: Planctomycetota bacterium (assembly GCA_029259725.1). Taxonomy (GTDB): domain Bacteria; phylum Planctomycetota; class B15-G4; order B15-G4; family B15-G4; genus JAJDER01. The sequence continues at coordinate 40,834 of JAJDER010000057.1, forward strand.
TGCCCGAACCCGCCGCGGGCAACCTGCTCGGTGCGGGCTTCTCGTTCGAGAGCACCGAGACGACCTCCGCCGTGGAGGCCTGGACCGTGCCCGAGTCGGCGCCCTCCGGCTTCGCCTTCGTGCCCGAGGCCGCGGCGAGCGGGGAACTCGGAGCGCTGGCCACTCCCGATCCCGGGAGCTGGTCGGCCCTGCTGGCCCGCGAGCCCGTGCGGCTCGGCGCCCGCGGAGGCACGCTCCGCTACGGCGGCACCAGTGACAGTGACGACATCCAGCTCTGGCTGCGGTTCGAGGCCCCGGGCCGGGCGCCCCTCGACGTCGCGGTCGCCTCGGGATCCGGGGCGATCAGCGGACTCGTGGGCGTGCCCCCCGGCTACACCACCGTGCGCGCGGGCGTGCGCGCCCTCGGCCCCGGCGGCGTCGATGACCTGGACCTCCGCCGTACCGACGATCCGGCCGGGGACGTGCGCAAGAGCGCCATCTACGACGTGGTCTTCGTCGGCAACGGCCTGCTGCTCATGCGCGGCAACGAGGTGCAGCTGCACTCCATGGGGCTGACCGTCGCCGTCGGTGGTGAGGCGCCGTGGCCGGCGGGCGTGGGCGCGTTGCCGGGCGAGCAGCGCGTGGCGTTGCCGGACGGGACGCGGGTGGCGGTGGAGTCGGCAGTGACCGAGGACGGGCCGCGACTCGTCTTGCACCGCACGCTCACCGGCCTGCCGCCGGGCGCCACCGTGGTCGGGACGGCGCGTGTGTCCGGCGCCCTCGCGAGCCAGGCGATCGGCGTGGCGAGCGAATCGGGGTTCGCGGACTTCACCGGGGACTTCGACGTCGAGGGCGTGCGCTCCCTCGTGCTCGGGCGCACCAACGATCGCATCGTGTTCGACCTGGCCGGGCCCGTGGCGGTGAAGGGCACCGGGCAGCCCGACGGCTCGGTGGTGCTGAGCATCGAGCGGCCGGGCGTGAACGGGCAGACCCTGAGCCAGTCGCTGCAGACCTCGTTCCAGGCCGAGCGCGTGGAGGCGGCCCAGTGGCGCGACCAGGCCCTGGCCGACGAACAGGCCGGCAAGCTCGGCGCGGCCCTGGCGGGGGTCGAGCGCGTGCTGTCCGACTATCCGTACGACGAGCAGATCCTCGCCGACGCGGCGCTGGCGCGGGCGCGGCTGGTGGGCGACATGACCACCCGCCTCGACACCATGGAGGAGGACCTCGAGCAGGCCCTGTTCCTGGCCTCGGCACAGCGGTGCCGGGAAGTGCTCGAGGCCTGTCTCGAGCAGGCCGAGGCCTATGCCGGGAGCGAGGCCGAAGTGCGCTTCCGGGAGTTGGCCGACAGCGTCGCGACCCGCGCCGCCGAGTTGCTCGAGCAGGACCGCGCGCGGCGCGAGCGCAGCCTGCGGGCCGTGCGGGACTCCTTCGCGGAGTTCGGCGGATACGACGCGGTGGCCGCCGAGATCGGTCGCTACCTGGACCGCTACCTCGCTCCGGCCACGGCCCATCGCTCCGGCACCGGCGCTGGCACCGCCACCGCCACCGGCACCAGCGCCAGCGCCGGTGATGGGGCTGACGGCGATGGCGAGGGGGACGGCGACGACGGCGCGCCCCACGACGACGGCGCGCCCGACCGGGGCGAGTCCCCGTGAGCGGCGTCGTCGGGATCGACATCGGGAAGGGCTCGGCGCGTCTCGTCCACGGGCGCGTGAAGCGCGGGGCGTTCGAGGTCCAGGCCGGTCTGCGCGTGGCTCGCGACGACCTGCCGGCGGCGGTCCGGCGGCTCGGGCTCAAGGGCGCGCGCGTGATCGTCGGTGTCACCGGCCGCGACATGATCCTGCGCGTGACCCAGGTGCCGCCGGTCCCGGCCTGGCAGCTGCGTGACCTGATGGGCTTCGAGATCGACGAGATCGCGGAGCAGTCGGGCGACGCGCTCTCGGCCGACTTCAACGTGCTCCAGGGCGCGGCGCTCTACTCGGAAGAGGACATGGTGCTGCTGGCCCTCGTGCGCGAGGCGCTGATCGAGGAGCGCACCGCGGAGCTCAAGGATGCCGGCCTGACCGTGGCCGCGTTCACGCCCAACGCGGTGGCGCTGCACAACGCGTTCGTCGCCACCGACGGGCGCGAGGGCACGGTCATGATCGCCTTCCTCGGCGACAGCACGACCGACATCGCGCTCGCGCAGGACGGGGACCTGCTCTTCGCCCGCAACCTGTCGGGTGGCGGTGACCTGTTCACGCAGGCAGTCGCCTCGGCGTTCAAGCTGGACGACGCACGAGCGGAAGCGGCGAAGCGCAAGCTGGGGCGCTTCGCCCGGCCGGGCGAAGTGTTCGAAGGGCAGCAGGCTGCGGTGGGCCGTGCCCTGGAAGGAGCGTTGCGCCAGGTCACGGGCATGTTGCAGTCGTCGCTGACGCTGTGCCGCACGCAGATGCAGGCGCGCGAGCTGGCCCTCGATGCCGTGCTGCTGTGCGGGCCGGGGGCGTCCACGCCCGGGCTCGACCAGGCCCTGACCCGCTCGCTGGGTGTGCCGGTGGAGCGCTTCGATCCGTCCGAGGGCTATCTCGTCGGCGAATCCGAGGACCTGGAGCAGTCCGGGTCGGACTTCGCGGTGGCGACGGGCCTGGCGATGATGGGTGCGCTGCCCGACGCCTATCGCGTCGAGATCCTGTCCGAGGCGGCTCGCGGACGCCGGGACTTCCGCGAGAAGACGGTGTGGCTGCTGGCGGCGGCGGCGGTCGTGCTGGTGCACCTGGTGGTGATGTTCACCGTTCGGCAGGGCAACACGACCGACGCCGACACGGATCGCGCGCGGCTGCGCGCCGAGGTGGAGAGCCGCCAGTCCGCCAGCCGCGACTACGAACGCACGCTGCGCGACATCGACGAACTCAACGCCCGGTTGGGACAGCTGGAACAGGCCACGGCT
>JAJDER010000058.1 GCA_029259725.1 Planctomycetota bacterium
GATCGGCGCCGGCGCGGCCGCGGTGAAGGGCGCGAGGATCGCCGACTCGGAGACGACGCCGCGCACGCCCTGAGCAGCGCGGTCGCGGACTCGTGCCGGCGCGTGCGGACGCGTGCCGGCGTGACGGGCTGGCTCGCGTCGTCCTGGACTCAGCGTTCGCGGGTGGCCTCGAGGCTGTCGGCGATGATCGCGATCCACGTGTCGGTGTCGATGAAGCCGCCACCCCAGGAACTCCACTCCGCGGGGAGCCCGGCCGCCGCCAGGTCCTCGGGCGAGGCGCCGCGCTTCCAGGCCGCCTCGACGTGCGCGATGGTCTCGACCAGCATGTCGTGGTAGCGCCGCAGGTCGTCCATGTCGGACAGCGGGCCGTGACCGGGGATCAGCCGGCAGTCGGCCGGCAGCGTGGCGACCAGCTTGCCGATGTTGTCGGCCAGGCCCAGGGCGTTGCCGCCGTTCTTCAGGTCCACGAAGGGGAACGTGCCGCTGAAGAAGTGGTCGCCCAGGTGCACGACGTTGCTCTCCGTGAACCACACGTAGCTGTCGCCGTCGGTGTGGCCGCCGGGCAGGTGCACGACCTTGACCTGCTCACCATTCCAGTGCAGGTCCACCGACTCGGCGAAGGTCACCACCGGCAGCGCCACCGACGGGGCCGCCGCGCTGGCGCGGAAGGCCGTCTCGCTCGGCACGGCCATGGTGGCGCGCACGTTCTCGTGCGCGACGAGGATCGCCTCGCCGCCCAGCGCGGCGTTGCCGCCGGTGTGGTCGCCGTGCCAGTGGGTGTTGACCACCAGGCGGATCTCGTCGCCGCCGATCCCGGCCAGGGCCTCGCGGATGCGACCGACCATGGAGGCGAACTGGTCGTCGACGAGCAGCACGCCGTCGTCTCCCACCGAGGCACCGAGGTTGCCGCCGGCGCCCGTGAGCATGTGCACCGGTCCGGACACATGGATCGCCTCGACCTCGACACCCGGGAAGTCCTGGGCGCCGGCCACCGTCCCGGTGACCGAGAGGAGTGCGACGGCGACGATCGACCGCATCGGGGAGGTGGGGAGCAGCGAGCGACGAGCACAGGACATGTTCGGCCTCCGGGACGGGACGGGCGTTGGCGCCCGTCGAAGTCGGCGCATCGTAGCGCGCCGAGCCGTGCCCGGCGGTCACGAGTGCGGGCAGGCGTCGGACCCGCCTCCCAGAGCTGCTAGGCTGGGTGCCTTGGAGTCCGGTTTGAGATCCCGCCCTGACGTGACGGATGTCGGCTCGCGGCGCGCCCGCCTCGGCGCGCTCGTGTGGCTTCTCCTGGCGGCCTGCGGGGCCACCGTCGACGACGTGCCGACCCCCGGTGCCCTGCAGGTGGACGAGGCCGTGGAGCTCATGGCCACGACCTTTGCGCAGCTGCCCATGCTTCAGCGCGGCCCCGAGGGCGACACGCGGCCGCTGACGGTGGCCGTCCTCGGCTTCACCTCGCCCATGGGGCCGACCCTGCTGGGCGAGCGCGTCTCGCACGAGTTGTCGGTGGCTCTCGCCGAGGAGGTGCGTCGCCGGGAGATGGAGGGCGTGGCGGTCATCACCCGCTACCACCTGCAGGACCTGTTGGCCGAGCAGGGCCTGTCGCTGATGGACACCTTCGCCGACGGCGACGTGCCCCGCGTGGGCGAGCTGCTCGGCGCCGACTACCTGATCACGGGGCTGCTGAGTCCGTCGAGCCGCACGATCGGCCTCTCGGCACAGATGCTCGGCGTGGCCGACGGCGTGATCCTCGGCGGCGTGCGCTGCGACATGCAGCCCGACGTCGGCGTGACCACGGCCCTCGATCCGGCCGCACCTCGCGTCGTGGCCTACGAACCCGCCGCGCCCGTCGGCGGCGTGCGCGGGCCGATGTACGACGTGGTGCCCGGGAGCTTCAACGGCCCCGGGCCCGAGAGCGCGGTCGCCGCCGCGAGCATCGCCGTGGGCATGGCCAGTTCGCCGCGCATCGTGCGTGCCGAGCCCGCCGTCGTGGACACCGGTCGCCAGGCGTCCTCGACGCTCTCCGCCGCGGGCGAGCCACCCCTGCTGACCCTGCACACCTCCCATGACTCCCTGCTGGTGGATGGTGGCGGCCGGCCGGCCAGCGCCGCCGGGCTGCTCATGTGGGTCGGCGCGCCGCCCGAAGCCGTCGGTCCCGCCCGCGACAGCCACCTCCCCCTGCGCCGCGACCTGTCGCTGCTCTCCGCGGTGGATCGCAAGCCGATCCACGTGTGTCTGGTCATCGACACCTCCGGTTCGATGGCGGAGTTCGGGCGCATGGCCTACGCGGTGCAGGCGGCGCGTGAAGTGCTCGCCAGCCTGGACAAGCGGGACACGGTGAGCCTGGTGGCCTTCGCGGGGTCGGCCTACACCGCCGTCCAGCCGCTGTACGCGTCCGAGCAGGCCAAGGCGATCCTGCACGCCGCCATCGAGCGCTTCGGCCCCGGCGGCAAGACCAACTTCGAGGCGGCGCTGACCCAGGCCGCGCACTGCTTCCGCGTCACGCGCAACCGCAACGCCGTGCCCTACGCCGTGCTCGTCTCCGACGGCGTGCCCACCAAGGGCGCGCTGGATGACGGCTCGCTGGGCCGGCTGGCGGAAGCGCTCGCGGACATGGGCGCCTCGCTGGACACCGTGGGCGTGGGTGGCGACATCCGCATCCAGACCATGGAAGCCCTGGCGGACGAGGGCAACGGCCGCTTCCACGCGGTCATCGATGACAGCAGCCTGGTCAACCTGGTCGCGGGCCGCGTGCGCAGCGCCTCGCTCTACCTGGCCGAGGCGGCGACATTGGTCTTCGCTCCGGCGCCGGGTCTGGACCTGTCCTACGTGGGCGCCGGCTGGGAGCGCATGCCGGACGGCACGCTGCGCACCGAGCTGGGGCTGGTGCACAGCGGGGAGAGCGTGGTGCGCATGCTCGAGGCGCTCCCGACCTCGGGCCTCGAGCCGGGTGAGCGCTTTCCGCTGGGCGTGCTCACCCTCGAGTACATCGACCGCCTCGATCGCCCGCGTCGCGAAGTGCTCCAGGTCGCCCTCGACGTCACGGCGCAACCCGGACGCCATCGCGACGGCGCCGATGCCGACGTGCTCTACGAGACCAACCTGCGCGAGCTGCAGAACGCGCTCAAGCGCGCCTACGATCTCGCCGTGATCGGTCGGTTGTCCGAGGCCGCCGGCCTGATCGAGCGCGCGGTGGGGCAGATGGACCGGGCGCTGCGCGATTCCCTCTCGGGGCTGACCGGCACGGCGCCGCTGCAGTCGCTGGTCGAGCGCGCCCGCGAGTGCAGCGGCATGCTGGCCCGCGGCCGGTTCACTCCCGAGCTGCGCGAGTGCCTGTACGCGGACGCGACCAGCCGGCCGATGCCGTAAGCGTCCACGCGAGGTCGTCAGTTCGTCTCGAAGTCGAGCTCGCAGATCGTCCGGTTGCCGGTCTCCGCCTGGACGATGATCTCGAGCGTGTACTCGGTCTCGTCGAAGAGGAACTCGTCCGGGATCGAGACCTGCGGGTTGGCTTCGGTCCCCTCGATCATCATCGAGAACACCAGGTCGTCGCCGGAGATCGGGCTCTCGTACTCCACGACCACGGTGTAGGAGGCGATCGTGATCGGATTGCCGTCGAGGTCCTCGGTGACGGGGTCGAAGCTGATGGTGACGCCGCTGCCCGCGTCGAACATGTCGCCGTCGTCGGGGGACACGTTGGCCGGGTCGTCGGGCAGGGCGTGCGTGAACTCGGTGTCGCCCACGTAGCTCACGCCCTTCTCCACACCCTTGCCCTTGAAGGTGTATTCACCTTCGGGGAAACGTGCCAGGAACTCCTCGAGCGTGGACTCCTCGAGGTCGAGCGCCTCGGTCTCGAAGTAGCCCTCGGTCAGGCCCTGCTTGCGGACGTGGGCCTTGGGCGACACGTTGAGCACCGGCTTGGACTTGGCCTTGGGACCGGTGGGGCCGCGCACGAGCATGCTCTTCCACGCGTCGGCGTCCCAGAAGATGACGACGATGTACTCGTCGTCGGTGGCGTTGTACTCGAGGTAGACCTCGGCCTCGTCGAGTTCGACCACCTCTCCGGCGGGCAGGGCCGCGGCCGAGCGGGTCACGAGCAGGAGCATCATCAGGGCGGCGAGCGTACGCAGGGGGCGGGACATGGTGGTCTCCGAGACAGGGTTCGCGGGGGCACGAAGGTCGTGCCACACCGCGAGAAGTCTGGTCCACGCATCCGACCTGCTCGTTACGACAGCGTGATCGCCGCGCCGCCAACGTGACGTGCAGATGATCACGCGCCGGATCCGCACGCAGCGCCCGCTGCGGCGCACTCTGCCGAGATGACGTGAGCATGATGCTGCGCCCCGTCCGGCCATGACGAGACCGGGCCCACCGCCCCGCGAGGACGGTGGGCCCGGTCCGAGACTGCGGCGAAGCGTCGCGCCGACTAGAACTCGATCGAGAACGGGAAGGTGATGTCGACGTACGGCGTCGCCGACGTGCCCGGCGCCGGGTGCGCGACGTGGACCGTCTCGACCCACAGGTCCATCCCCACGTTCTGACCGTACGGAACGACGCTGACCGACCCGTACTTGGTCACGGTGACCAGCACGCCCTGGGTGTACTTCTCGGGCGCGGTCGGGAAGTCCAGCGGGTTCCACATCAGGACCTGGGCGGTGAACTGCTCGATCACGTCGTCCTGGAGCGGCAAGGCCGTCGCGCCGAAGCCCGACTGGCGGACGCTGGGCATGGCCTTCACCGGGACGCGGACGGTGGCCAGGTCGTCGAGCAACACCGGCTCCATCGACTGCACCTGTCCGACCTGCGTGATGAAGGTGTGGTCGGCCGGCGTGTAGGAGACGAAGCCGTCTCCGTCGCCCATCACGAGCATGCACTGTTCCTGCCAGGTCTTCTTGGCCTGGTTCGAGGTCTGGGTCACGCCCTGGCTGTCCACGAAGCTGGCCACGACGCAGTCGACGCCGATGCCACCGTCGCCGGTGTAGGTGAACGTGGCCTCGCCGTTGGCGTCCGTGACGTCGCTGCCCGCGTCGCCGGCGTTCGGACCGGAGACGACCAGGAAGTTCACGGTGGTCCCGGTCACCGGTGCGCCCAGGCTGTCGAGCACGAGCGCCGTCACGGTGTTGTCCGCGCCCAGCACGCACGTGCCCTGCGCCGGTGAGAGCAGGATGCCCTGCGTGATCGCCGCCACCGAGGTGCAGATCGCGCCGAAGAAGATGTTGTCGTCGTTCGACGGGTTGAACGTGTCGATCACGATCAAGGTGGAGGACGGCACGTAGAAGGGCAACAGGTCGTAGAGCTCGTCGTCCGGATCGCTCTCCGTGACCGGAACGGCGAAGGGCGGCGGGTTGCCGTTGGTGTCGCCGACGCCGCCCACGGTGATGAGCGCGCCGTTCTCACCCGCGCCGTCGTCCTGGCCGCCGGCCGAACTGGTCATGCGCGAGCCGTTGACGTCGATCTCGCTGATCTGTGGGGTGTTGGGCTGGAACCCGAAGCTGATGCCCAGGGCGAGGTCGGCCTTGACGTCCCCGGACGAGAGGTCGAGCGGCTCGGACAGGTTGACGTTGAAGGTGTCGCCGGCCTGCGCCTGCCCACCGAAGAGCAGGATGATGCCCTGCGTGTCGCTCGGCGGCACGTTGGGATCGTCCCAGATGATGGCGAGGATCTCACCGTCGATGCTCGTGTTGGAGGCGCCCTCGGTGATGGTCAGGGTGCCGGGCCCCGCGGGGGCGGCGTTCAGTGTCGTCGTGACGGACGTGCCCGTGATGTCCGCCCAGCCGTTGTCGTAGGTGGCGTCGTTGAAGAACTTCATGTCCCAGAACACCGGCACGCCGTCGATCGTGATCTGGCCGTCGGGCAGCGTGGCGCCGGAGTAGGTGGCGGCCGCGATGTAGACGCTGCGCACCGTCGCTCCCGCGGGCTTCTCGAAGCCGATCGCGTGCGAGGCCGCATTCGACCCCGAGGCGTCGAGCGACAGCGAGATCTGGCCCGAGTCGGTGACGACAGCCGAGATCTGCGCGCCCGCAGGCGCGGTGATGACCAGCGACGCGGCGACGACCGCCGCGAACACCAGCGAGGGACATGAAGCCACATCTGGCAAACGCATCATCTGCTTCTCCCGAGCGGAGTGCGGGATCCATGGATCCACGCGGACTCCTGATTCCCTTGTCTGAGGGGGGTGCCCATCCCGGTGATGGGGACCCCGCGTGCCGTCTCGTGGTGGCAGTCCCCGCTGCCCACGCCCCTTGGCCGGCTGACCCATCTGTTCCCGGACGCCTTCCCGATCGACGTCCCATGCTCTTGTTGCGTGCGGCTTGCGCCGGACGAACCGAGCATTGACCAGCCGGCCCATTCTGTCAATTGCCCGCCTGGGCCTCGCCTGCGGCGCACCGGTCTCCAGAGAACGCCGCCTCCACGAGGTCCCGGGTGCCGACCACCTCACGTCGTACCTGGGTGTGGACGACGCCCGCCTCGGTACCATCACGGACCCGCTTCAGGAAACCCGTGATGTCCAGCCCAGCCTCCCTGCTCACCACCGCGCTCGGCCTCGCCGCGATGGCGGCCGGCCCCGCCTGCGCCGCACCCGGCCCGGCTCTCCCCGCTCCGGTCGCAGACGAACTGCCGATCCACGCCGTCCAGGGCGCCGGCCACGTCTCGCCGTACCTGGGCGACCTGGTCGAGGTGCGCGGCGTGGTGCTGGCCGTGGGCCGCGAGGCCTTCTGGGTCGGCGCGCCGCGCGACGCCTGGGACGACGAGGACGCGACCTCGGAGGCCCTGAAGGTCGCGTTCGGTCGTGACGCCGACGCGCCCGCCGCCGTGGGCGACGACGTCTCCGTCCGCGGCCGGGTGGCCGAGCCGCGCGCGGGGGGGCGCGCCGAGAACCTGCAGGTGACGACGCTGGTCGACGCCGAGGTGACCGTCTACGCCTCGGGCCTGCCGCTGCCCGAGCCGGTGCGGCTGGGCGAGGACGGCCGGTCCCTGCCCACGCTCGTCATCGAGGATGACGGGTTCACGAGCTTCGACGCGGAAACCGACGCGCTCGACTTCCATGAGAGTCTCGAGTCCATGCGGGTCTCCGTCTCCGGTGCGCGCGTCGTGGACCCCACCACGCGCCACGGCGAGATCGCCATCGTGGTCGACGACGGTGAGGGCGCCGGCCTCAACGACCGCGGCTGCCTGCTGCTCCGCGACGGCGACCCCAACCCCGAACGCCTGCTGCTCGACGACGCCCTTTCCCCGTTGCCCGCCGTCTCCGTCGGCGACCGGCTGCTGGACCCGCTCGTGGGCGTGATGGACTACTCCTTCGGCGCGCCCAAGCTGCTCGTGACCGGCGAGGTCCGTGTCGAGAGCGGCGGCCTGCGCCGCGAGCGCACCACGCTCCCGCACGGCCGCGGCGACCGCCTGCGCGTCGCCACCTACAACGTCGAGAATCTCAGCCAGGCCTCCGGACCGGACGCCTTCCAGGACATCGCCGAGCAGATCGTCACCAGGCTCGACTCGCCCGACATCATCGGCGTGCAGGAGATGCAGGACGACGACGGGCCCGAGTGCAGCGGTCGCCCGGCCGCCGACCTGAACTGGCATCGGTTGGTGGTCGCGATCAGGGATGCGGCCGGGGCCGAGTACGCCTGGGCGGACGTCCCGCCCATCGACGGCGCCGACGGCGGCCAGCCCTGTGGCAACATCCGCGTCGGGCTGCTCTGGAGGACCGACACGGTCAGCCTGGAGCGGCGCGGGAAGCCGGACGCGGCCACCGGCGTCGCCCTGGTCGCACGGGCGGACGGCACCGCCGGCGGTGACCATGGCGAGGGGGGCGGCGGCGTGCAGCTCGTCCCCAACCCGGGGCTCGTCGACCCCACTCACGCCGCCTGGGATCGCAGCCGCAAGCCGCTCGCCGCGGAGTTCCGCTGGAAGGGCGTGCCGATCCACGTGATCGTCAACCACTTCCGCAGCAAGGGTGGCGACGATCCGCTCTTCGGCAGCCACCAACCGCGCACCGAGCACTCGGTGCCGGGCCGCGTGGCCCAGGCCGGGGTCGTGGCCGACCTGGTCCAGCAGCTCTTCGACGCAGGGAACGAGCACGTGGTGGTGCTCGGAGACCTCAACGACTTCGAGTTCTCCGACGCGGTGACGCGCCTGAAGCAGGTGGGCCTGGTCGATCTGGTCGAGACCCTGCCGGAGGGCGAGCGCTACACCTACCTCTTCAACGGCAACGCCCAGGTGCTCGACCACGTGCTCGTCAGCCGGTCGTTGGCGGGCGAGGGCACCGACTTCGACGTGGTGCACGTGAACGCGGAGTTCGTGGATCAGGTCAGCGATCACGACCCGTGCGTGGCGGCGCTGGCCGTGCCGGGAACGCGCTAGTGGTGCGTCCCGTCACCCGCGAGGTCCCGGCGGCCTGGAAGGCGCGGCTGGGCGAGATCTTCGAGCGACGCGGGCACCGGCGAGGGAAGAACCCGAAGAACCCGTACATCGACTTCGAGGCGCGCACGGACGCCAAGTCGATCTTCACGCTCTACACCTCGGGCAAGTTCGTCGTGACGCTGCGGGAGGGTGACGCGGAGGGGCTGCTGCTCGAGGCCGAGATCGCCGAGCTGTTGGGCGTGTCGCCGAGCGCGCCGGGCGCTGTCGGGACGGGCGCGGGCGCGGGCGGCGCGGGCAACGGCGGCGCGGGCACGGGCGGCGCGGGCAACGGTCTGGGCGGCGCCGCGGCGCGTCGCGGTGGGAGCGTGGCCGCCGGCACCAGCGAGTCGGTGCGCTGGCTGGGCGGCTTCGACGAGACCGGCACCGGCGAGCTGATCGGCACGACGGTCGTCGCGGGGGCCCTGCTCCCACGCGAGAGCGCCGAGGCCGTGGCGGCCGTCACCGGCGACGTCGACACCAAGAGTTCCCGCACCCTGGGCGGCTGGGAACGCCTCGGTCACGCCCTCGCGGACCTGCGCGCCGAGGGCCTGATCACGATCCCGGTGATCGTCGGCAACCGACTGTTCGACGAGTACGGCAAGCAGGCGCTGCTCGACCTGGCCTACGTGCGCGCGGTGGGGGACGTCCTCGCGGCGGCGGGCCTGTCCGACGCCGAGGACCTCACCGGCGTCGAGTTCGTCATCGACGACTACGGCATCGCCGACCTGCTCCGCCGCGCCGTCGAACGCTGGCGCGCCCGCGGCGTGCGCGTGATCGTCCAGCACAAGGCCGACGACGAACACCTCGCCCCGCGCACCGCGGCCGTCTGCGCCCGCAGCGTGCGCGCCCGCGAGATGGTGGCCGTGGCAGCCGCCGTGGACGACGGCCCGATCGGCACCGGCAACGCCGGCCATGGACAGACGCGGCGCTGGCTGGCCCACCGCGCGCGGACCGGTCGCGGCGGGCCGGGCGGCCGCTGGCCCTCCTTCGTGAAGGCCTCGTTCAAGACCGCGCGAGAACTCGATCACCTGCCCCCCGTGGAGAAGACGCCGCTGCCGGCGTTGTCCTCGCTGCTCGATGCGCCCACGGCCGAGGCGATGCTGGACGGGCGCCTCGACGTGGAGACGGCGTGTTGGCGCATCGGCGACGGCGCCGTCCGACAGCTCGCGGTGTCGCCGGAGGGGCGCCTTCCGGGTCAGGACGATCCACCGCACGTCTATCGGCTGCTGCCGCTGCTGTGCGGCGGGCTGGTGCTCGATCGTGGGACCGAGAAGCGGTTGCGCGCCGACCTCGACCTGCTCGACGTCCTGTTGCGTCGCGACGAAGGTCTGCTCCACGGTTGGCGCCTGCTGATCGGCCCCGATCCCGATCCGGACGACCCGCTCACGCTGGCCCTGGTCCGCGCGCACCACGAGAGTCGACTGCACCTGATCCCGACCGACGCGGCGGATCCCGGCAAGCGCGCCTCGCGCCATGGCGGCGTGACGGTCACCACGCGCAAGGTCGGCAAGCCGAAGCGCCTGTCGCTGCTGCTGCGCACCTGAGCGGGCACCGGCAACCGCGCGGCGCGCTACCAGCCCTCGATGAGCCTGCGGCCGAGTGGGTCGGGCAGGTCACGCGTGTTCAGGATCGCCAGCGCCGCCGACTCGACGTCGTAGATGATCCGCCGGAAGGTGACCACCTGCCCGTCGAAGAGCGCGTAGCTGGCCCGCGTGTCGCCGTCGCGCGGCTGGCCCACCGAGCCCACGTTGACGATGCAGGCGAGGCCGCGCGTGTCGTACTCGTTGTCGCACTCCGCGGGAGCTGTCCAGCGGAACTCCCCGTCGATGACGCCGGGGATGTGTGTGTGCCCCACGAAGCAGGGTCGGTCGATGTGCCGGAAGGAGCGCGCGAGCTTCGGGGAGTAGTCGCGGTTGCGTGGCAGATGGTCGAGCGTGTCCTCGCGGAAGAGGTACTCGTCCAGCGGCTGGCTCGGGGAGCCGTGCACGAGCACGGCGTGGTCGGTGTCGACGCGCTCGGGGAGTTCGGAGATGAAGGGCAGCTGGTCCTCCACCTTCAGGACCTCCGCACGCGTCCAGCGGATGGCCGCCGCCGCGAGCGGGTTGAAGCCGTAGGGGCCGTCCAACACGGCCTGCTCGTGGTTGCCGCGGATGATGTGCTGGCACAGCTCGCGCAGGATCGTGAGGCACTCGGTCGGGTTGGCGCCGTAGCCCACGATGTCACCCAGACACCAGAAGCGTTCCGCGCCGCGCTCGCGTGCGTCCGCCAGCACCGCTTCCAGGGCCGGCAGATTGCCGTGGATGTCCGAAATGATGGCGGTGAGGCTCACGGGGTGTGGGGTTTCCCCGGGGGCTGGAAGAAGCGCCGCGCTGGATGCGCGACCGCTGGGTGGCGGCCTGCCAGCATGACGCGGAGTTCCAAATCGATCAACGCGAAGCGTCGTTTTGCGCCTGCTCGAGGCACCAGCCGGCAAGCTCCCGCGCGAGGTCGCGACCCGTGGCGGATTCGATGCCGGCCAGCCCCGGGCAGGCGTTGACCTCCAGCACGAGGGACGCGCCGTCGTGGTGGAGCAGGTCCACGGCGGCGATGTCGAGCCGCAGCGCGGAGGCCGCGCGCCGAGCCAGCGCGATCGCGGCGTCGTCGGGTTCCCAGGGAACCGCTTCGGCGCCGTAGAGCAGGCTGCCTCGCCCGTCGGCCCCCGGTGTCCGTTCCATGGCGGCGATGACCCGGTCGCCGGCGAGGAGCACGCGGCGATCGGTGCCGTCTCCGAGGCGCGGCTGCACCAGCACCGGACCGGAGACCTCGGCGAAGGCGGCGGCGCAGGCCAGGGCCCGCGCGCGGTCGTGACCGACGACCACGCCGCGCCCCGCGGCTCCGGTGATCGGCTTGACCACGAACTCGCCGCCGCCGGGAAGGCGCTCGAGGGACAGCACGCCGTGCCGGGTGACCCGCGCCGTGGGAGGGACGGCGACGCCGGCCGCCGCCAGCCGCGACAGGGCGTGCCCCTTGTCGTGGGCGCCGAGCAACGCCGACGGCCGGTTCACGCAGCAGCGCGCGCGGCGCTCCCACTCCAGCAGGCCGACCACGTCCTGCGCGGGAGTCCCGGACGGCAGCCGGCACAGCAACAGGCCCGGCGCGTCCCGCATCGCCGCGGCGCCTGCCACGGTCGTCACCTGCAACTCGGCGCCGAGCGCGGCGAAGCCCTCGACCAGTCGGCGCACGCCGGGCAGGTCAGATCGCCTGCCGATCAGAACCAGGGGGCCTGCTACGCTGGTCAGCATGCGGATCGGAGGGATGCTCCTCGTCCTGTCTCTGCTCGCGGTCGGGTGCGCGGCGCCACCTCCGCGCGGCTACTACGCGCCCGAGGGCGCGCCCGCGTCGGACCGCCTTTCATGGTACGAGGAGCGTGGCGCCTCGGCCCACCTGTCCTTGACCGTCCAGGGCATCTACGTCAACGACGTCCACGGCGAGGAGACCCAGACGGTCCACGCCCAGCTGCGCGTGACGAACCCGCGGGGGCTGCCGTTGACCCTCCTGCGCGCCGGCTGGTCGGCGGACCTGCGCCCGGGCCCCGGCCTGCCCGTGGTCAGCCTGCCCGTGAGCGAGGTCTGGACCGGCGTCGAACTCGTGTCCGGAGACCTGCGTGTGGAGGCGTGGGGCCGACGCCCCTTCGACCTGTTCTTCGACCGCCCCTTCGACGCCGCCGAGCCGGTCCCGATCTCGATCCGGTTGCGCTGGATCGGGACCGATGGCGCGGAAGCCCTGGTGGGCCAGTGCAAGTACGCGCGGATTCCCCCGGACTCGCCGCTGCATCCGTCCGATGTCCTTCTCAGCGACCCGTCCTTCGGACTTCGAGACGGCTACTACATGCCCGGTGACGCCCACCTCGGCGCGCGGAGACTCGTTCCCAGTGACGAACACCGGCTCCACTACCCCTTCCACCGCCCGCATTCGTGGAGCATGTGACGTGGGAGCTCGCCTGTGAGGATCCTGCTCACCCTGGTGGCCCTGCTCGGGGCGGTGCTCGCGTCGGCCTGGGTCGTCGTGGACCACCGGCTGACGGAGTGGGTGCGGACGGGTTTCGAGCAGGCCGGGGCGGACGGGCACATGCAGCTGCGGCGGGCGTCGCTCGCGCCGCCTGATCGCGTGGTGCTGCGCGACACGGTGCTGTCCGATCCGGTGACGGGCCGGGCGATCGCGGGTTTCGACGAGGTGGAGCTGCTGTTCTCTTTGACCTGGGACGGGGACCGACCGGTTCCGGAGCTCAGCGAGGTCCGCGGCCACGGGGGCCGGGTGCTGCTGTATGCGGACGACGAGGGCCTGGTGCTGGTCCGCGTGATCGAGCACCTCGTCCAGCTGATCGACAACCTCGCCGACCCGGACGCCGAGGAGCGCCCGCGGTCGGAGCCACTGCCTCGCATCGTCGGCGACGACGTGACGCTGGTCTTCGGCGCGCCCGGGCGGGTGAACCGCGTCGTGGACCACGCCTGGTTCTCGGTGGGCGGGACCGGAGACAACGTGCGCGTCGATGCACAGATCGGCCCGCACGGCGGTTGGTTCGCCACGAACATCGGGCGGCAGGGCCTGTTGACCGTGGACGTCTCCGATGCCGCCATCGACCCGACCGTGCTCGACATCGCCGACGCGATCGGTCGTGAGCTCGCGCACGAGTATCGGCCCACGGGCCGCCTCGATCTGCACGTGGATCTCGATCCACTCACGGGCAAGGCCAGCGCCCGCGGCGAGTTGCGCGACGGAACCCTGTTTCCCGACCACGTCCCGTTCCCGCTCGAAGAGGTGCACCTGCCGTTCGTGTGGGAGGACGGGCAGCTTCGCGTCGAGGAGGCCACGCTGCGCGTCGCCGACGGCGACGTGGTCGTGACCCTGGAGGATGGCCCGGACGCGCACCGCGCGCTGATCTCGACGCGCGAGACCGGCTTCCGCAGTGAGCTGCTCGACCTGATCCCGGGCCGCGAGACCATGCACTGGCTGAAGTGCGACGACGGCGGTCGGCTGGAGCTGTTCCTCGACGTGCGCGTCGACGAAGTCACCGAGCAGGCCGACGTCACCGGCTGGGGCGGCTTCTACATCGAGTCCATGTCGCTCGGCGAACGCGACCTGCCGTTGCGGGATGTCGTCGGGCGCTTCGAGGTCGAGCCCGGGGAACTCCGTTTCTTCAACGCCACGGCCCGGTTGGCCCAGGGCACGCTCGGTTTCCGTGGCGCGTTCGGCCTCGACGACGACCACTTCGACATCGAGCTCTGGGGCACCGAACTCGAACTCCGGGACGTGGTGCCGGCGTTCACCGCCGCCGGCTTCGACGAGACCGAGGGCGTGGTGGCCGGTTGGCTCGACGGCGAGGTCGCCATCGCCGGCTTCCCCGGAGATCGCCGCGGCTGGACGGGCAACGGCCGCCTCGCCGTCCACGGTGGCCAGCTCTGGGACCTGCCCTTCTTCGAGTCGACGTTGCAAGCGCTCTCACCCGGCAAGGCGCCGAGCCAGGAGAGTGACCGACAGCGCCTCGACGTGGAGTTCGAGATCGGCAACGCCCGTGTCACCGTGCCCAGTGGCGGGCTGCGGCTGCAGTCCGCGCTGCTCTCCTACAGCGGCGAGGGTTACGTGAGCAAGCACGGCGGCCTGCACCTGCAGTTGCACGCCCTCGACAACGCGGTCTGGAAGATCGTGCAGGAGAACCTGCTGCTCGACGTCGAGGTCGACGGCACGCTCGCCGAGCCGGTCGTGAAGATCCGGCCGCTCAAGGTGGTCACCGGTCCGCTCTCCGGACTCTTCGGCTGGATCCCGGACCTCTTCAAGAGCAGCGAAGAGGTTGCGAGCGACGAGCCCGGGAGCGAGGAGCCCTAGCCGACCATCGACCGCATCAGCGTCTCGTACCGGTCCGCCGCGTGCTTCCACGAGACGTCCACGGCCATGCCACGCTGCATCAGCGACGCGCGCCGCGAGTCCGCCACCGCCTTCAGGCCACGGAAGAGGGCCCCGAACATCGAGGCCGGCGTGGCGTGGTCGAAGACGAAGCCCCAGCCGCGGTCGGGATGCTCGTCGGCATCGAGAACCGTGTCCGCCAGCCCGCCTGTACGCCTCACCACGGGGAGCGTGCCGTAGGCCATCGCGATCATCGGCGTGTGTCCGCAGGGCTCGAAGCGGGAGGGCACCAGCAGCAGGTCGCTGCCGGCACCGATCCGATGCGCCACGGCGGCATCCCAGCCCACGTGCACGGCCATGTGCGGCCCGCGTGAGCGCTCCAGGAACCCCTCGATCTCGGGGTCGCCGGTACCCAGGACGGTCACATCGGCCAGCGCCGTGATCTCGGCCAGCACGGCTCGCAGCAGATCGAAACCCTTCTCGTGCGTGAGCCTGCTGATGATGCCGACCAGCGGGCGGCTGCCGCCTCCTCGCAGCCCGCCGTCCTCGGCCAGCGCCAGACGGCAAGCCTCCTTGCCCGACGTGTCGTCGCGGTCGTAGTTGGCGCGGATGTACGGATCGGTCGAGGGATTCCAGCGGCTCGTGTCGATGCCGTTGAGCAGGCCGTGCAGGTCGCTCTTGCGCGAGCTGAGCACGCCCGCGAGCTCGTGTCCGTGCGCCTGGGTGCAGATCTCCCGCGCGTAGGTCGGGCTCACCGTGGTGATCGCGTCGGCGCCGAGGATGGCCGCCCGCAGCGGGTGGGCGCGGCCGCCGTGGGAGAGCAGCGCCAGGGCGGCGTCCGGGAGGCCCGCCGCCGTGCCCACCTGCTCCGGACAGCTGCCCTGGAAGTCGAGGTTGTGAAGCGTCAGCAGCAGCGCCGGTCGCCCGGGCGCGTTGCCCAGCAGCGGCACGGTCCAGGCCGCCGGGTGGTCGTGCAGGTGCAGCAGGTCGCAGCGGGGGGCGAGCCAGCGGGCGGCGACCTGACCGAGCAGCACGTGCGTCGAGGTGTCGTCGTCGCTGCCGTAGGGTTGCTCCGGGATGAGCTCGTCGCGAATCAAGGTGACCGACACGTCACCCACCGCGCCGTGCATCAGGCGCACGCGATGCGCGTCGCCGGAGCCATCCGCCGACAGCGTGATGTCGGACTCGGTCGGCTTCGAGAGGGCGCGTGGCCCGATGCCGGCGTAGCCCGGCAACAGCACCGAGACCTCGTGTCCGCGCCGGGCCAGTTCATGGCCCAGTGCGGAGGTGACGTCCCCGAGTCCGCCGATCCGCGCCATCGGCGAGAACTCCGCCGCGACGATGCCGATCCTCAGCGCGCTGCCCTCCGCCCGCGTGTCCGCGTCTCCGCCGGGCCGGTCCACCCGGGCCGGGCCTCGGTCACGATTCTGCGCCGTCGGGAGCCCTATCGGAAGGGTGCACCGCGTGCGGACCGCCACCTCGCCGCACGCCCACCCTCCGCCCGCGACCCTGGCGCGCGCGGCCTGCCGGGCGCCGCGCCTCGACCGGGGTCGGCGACGGCTACGGCTGGAAGATCTCCAGGCTGGTCAGGCCGTTCTGCGTCGGGAAGGCCGGCGGGGGCGGGTTGACGCCCTGGCCGCCGCCGGTGACGAGCACGGTGCCGTCTTCGAGCGGCACGCTGATGTGGCCGGCGCGGTCCGTGATCAGGCTGCCGGTGGGGGTCGAGACCATCGTGTTCGGGTCCCAGATCTCCGCGGTCTGCACCGAGACGGGCGTGAGGAAGGAGCCGGTGGCGCCGCCGGAGATGACCACGCGGCCGTCGGGCAGGACGTCCGCCCCGGGCAGGATGCGCCCATCGTTGATCGCGCCCGAGGCGAAGAAGCTGAGCGTCGGGTCCCACAGGTCCCAGGTCAGTTCGGCCGCCGGGTCGAAGGGGTCGGTGCCGTTGGCCCCGCCGACCAGCAGGACCCTGCCGCTCGGCAGCAGCGTGGCGCCGTGGCCCATGCGGTCGCCGTTCATGAACAGGCCGCCGCTGAAGCTGGTGCCGTCGAAGATCTCGGCGGTGTTGCTGACGATCGGGATGAAGCCCAGGATGATCGTGTAGCCGCCCGCGAGGAGCACGTCGCCGTTGGGCAGCGAGGTCGCCGTGTGCGCCAGGCGCCGGCTGCCCATGTCCGGCCCGGCCGAGAAGGTGTTGGTGACCGGGTCGAAGATCGTGGTCGTCCCCAGGGTGCCGAGGATGATGCTGGTCGGGTCGATGTAGTTGTCGGTGCCCCCGGTGAGGATCACGCGGCCGTCGGCCAGCTTGTTGGCGCGGTGCAGCGCGCGCGGGCCACCGGTCAGGTTGCCCACCGCGGTGAAGGTCTGCGCGACCGGGTCGTAGACCTCGGCCGCGTCGGTGGGCTCGCCGATGACGTCGTCGGCGCCGCCGCAGAGCAGCACGCGCCCGTCGTCGAGCAGTGTCGCCGAGTGGCCGGTGCGCGCCTGCACCATCAGGTTCGGCACCACGGTCAGGGTCTCGAGGTCGAGGCTGTAGATCTCGGCGATGTTCGTGCCGAAGCTGCCCGTGATCCCGCCCATGTTGCCGCCGGCGATGAGGATCTTCTCGGTGTCGGCCAGCGTCGTCACCGTGTGGACCGAGCGCTCGGTGACGAAGTCGGTGCCCGAGGTCGGCGGCTTCCACGTGTCCTGCACCTGGAGCGACAGGATCTGCACGCCCGACTTGCCCTCGAGCTTGCTGCCGGTCGCGCCGGTGTAGAGCACCTGCATGTAGAGCGGGAAGACGTCGAGTTCGGGGAACGCCGCGAACGGCAGCGGGAACAGCGACTTGCTCGACTGCCCGGCTCCGTCGAAGGAGCCCACGCCGAAGGTGCTCAGCGACAGATCGAACCAGGGCGCGAAGGGGCCGATGTCGTAGCAGATGTTGGGGATGCAGGTCTGCAACAGCAGCGGCGAGAGTTGCAGCGTGTAGTTGCGTCCCGGGGGCCCCTCGAGCTCGAAGGTGATGAACTGGTCGAAAGCTCCGGCGCCGGGGATGTCGATGTCGGCATCCTGGGCAGGCACGGTCGCGGCGAGCATCCCGACGGCAAGTGCGGCCGGGGCGAGGAGACAGCTTGAGAAACGCCCGAACATCGATGGACTCCCGAGGATCCTGGACGGCTCATCCCACCATGGCCCCCCCAGACCGTCAACGCGCCGGGGGCGCACCGCCGGGAGAAGCGTGCCAGGGGGCCTGCGAGGATGTCGCGCTCCTTGTGCTCCTTGTGGCGTGGAGGGCGACCCATCGGTACAATCGTCCATTCGGATCGAGCACCGTCTCAGAGGACCCCAGGATGGCCAAGCCCCGTAATTTCCTCTTCGTCTGCAAGGGCAATGATGCTCGAAGTCAGATGGCGGAGGGTTTCGCCAAGGACATGGCCAACAGCGTCGTGAACGTCTTCAGCGCCGGCGACACGCCGCGCGACATCAACAACTACGCCGCGGACGTGATGCAGGAGCTCGGCATCGACATCCGTGAGCAGGCCACGCGCTCGTTCAAGGACGTGCCGGTCAACAAGATCGACACGGTGATCACGCTCAGTTCCGACAGCGACCCGCTGCCCAAGATGAAGAAGACCAAGGTCACGCAGATCCACTGGCCGCTGACCGATCCCACCACCGCTCGCGGCACCGAGGCCGAGGTCAAGAAGGCCTACCGCGCCGTGCGCGACGAGATCCGCAACCGCGTCCAGGTGTTGCTCGTCGGCTGAGTTGGTGATCGAGCCTGTTGGCCGGGCGCGCTGGCGCGCACGGTCAAGTCCGCTCTCGCAGCGCCGCTTCCGCGTCGACGAGGTCCTCGGGCGTGTCGATGTCCCGCACGAGCCAGGGATCCGCGAGGACGAGGTGGTGGACCCGGGCCGGATCCCGCCGGAGGACGCGGTGGCCCGGCTCGTCGTCGTCCAGGTCGAGGAACTCGGCGGCCAGCGCGGCCTCGAAGAGCGCCGGATGGCCGCGGCGGCCGTCCACGCTCGGAACCACGATGCGCGTTCCGACCGGCCTTTGCTCGAAGGCGTCCAGCAGCAACGCGACGTCGGATGCGGCCACCAGGGGCCGATCGACGGTGTGCACCAGGAACGCCTCGTGCTCGCCGAGGCCCGCGCCGAGGGCGAGCCGGATCGAAGCGGTCTGGCCACGCTCGGGGTCCGGGTTGGGCAGCAGGTGCACCGTGCCCGGCAGCACGACACCCGCCCGCAGGCCTTGCGGGTCGCTGTCCCCCGGGAGCACGGCGCGGATCTCATCGACGCCGCCGACGAGCAGGGC
>JAJDER010000059.1 GCA_029259725.1 Planctomycetota bacterium
CACCGGGAACGGCCCGGCGCCGGTCGTGCCGACGACGATCGCCGCTCCCGGACCGTCGGCGATGATCCCGTAGGCGGCGTTGCACACGAAGGTCGAGTCGCCCAGGAACGACGAGTACAAGAGCTCGGTCTTGTCCGCCGAGACGGACATGACGAAGACGTCGCCGCAGCCGAAGCTGTAGTCGGTGTCGTGGGCGCCGGGGGTGACTGGGAACTCGTCGTTCGACGTGACGCCCGCCGCCATCACGATCCCATCCGGGCCGATCGCAATAGCGCTGATCCGGGATTGCGCGCCGCCCGATCCGCCCATGTACCCGTACCACTCCATCGCAGTGAAGTCGTCGTTGAGGCCCACGAGAACGGCGTCGAGAGCGGTCCCCGGCCCTGGGTTGAAGGTCACCGGGGGATGAAGGTAGGGAAGCTGCGATGAGCGTCCACCGATGACGACGACGTCGTCCTCGACGTTCAACGCGCGGATCTGGGCCGCGAAGATGGTCGACGCGACCAAGCTCGTCCCGTCCGCCGAGAGCCGCGAGACGAAGTCCCCCATCGAGAAGGAGATCTGCTCATCGAGTGCACCGGGCGTCGTGGGGAAGTCGGTGGAGAACGTCTCCCCCACGATCACGATGTCACCCGACGGCATCCTCGCTGCGGTCTTGACCAGATCACTTGCCGCGCCCCCGAGGAAGGTCGACCACACGAGCTGGGCATTCCCGTTCTGCGTCGGATCGAGGCTGAGCAGGAACCCGTCGGAGACCCCGTTGAAGGTCGGATCGTAGGTGCCGGGAGTCGATGGGAACGTGGGTGAACGCGTGTACCCCGCGACGGTCAGTCGCGCGGACTCCTCCGCGAAGATGAAGCTCGAGGTGTCGGTCTCCCCACCTCCGATGAATGTGGAGTAGAGGAGATTCGAGCATGTCGGATCGAACAGAGCCACGTAAGTGTCTGTGATCCCCCCACCGTAGGCCGTCTGGAACGCGTCAGCCGTCACGGGACAATCGGCGCTGCGGGTCCCACCCGTGATCGCGAAGTTTCCGGCAGAGTCCACGTCAAGGGCTTCGACGGCTTCGACGTCTGACCCACCAAAATACGTCGAGACGAGCAGTGCACTGCCGTCTGCGCTCAAGATCGAGATGGTGGCATCCGTCGGAACGATGCTGCTCTCAGAGTAGACCCCTGGCGTCGTGGGGAAGTTGCTGGACAACGTGCTGCCAGCAACGACAACTTCACCCGAGTCGAGTCGACGGACAACGAACGGCCTGTCGTCACTGTTCCCGCCGAGGTAGGTGCCCCAGGTGACCCCGGGGTCAATCACCAGCGGCAGCCCGTGATCCCAACCATCAGGAAGCGTGAAGCCGAAGCGCCTCTCGTCGATCAGGTCGTATCGACAGGCCACGGTCTCGCGTGCGCCTGCAGGCGTGACCTGCCAGACGTCCGGGCGGTCCCGGACGATCTCGCCGATCGGCGTTTCCACGACGAGCCGGCCCCGCTCGTCGATGCGCAAGCCGTCCGCACCGTCGCAGCGCACCACGAAGTCGGTCAGATCCGCTCCGGGGTCCAGGAGCACGTCGTACTCCACCGCACCCTTGCCCTCGTACAACGCGACGTCGATGCCGTCGTACAGCCCGCGATAGCGCACGCCAGCGAAGGACGGCACGTGACGACGCCAATCCTCCCGCTCGTTGCCGAGGAAGTAATGGCGCTTGGTGACGCTCCGGCCTTTTCCCGTCAGGTGGACGTCCGCGTTCGCGCCCTCGAAGACGAAGTCCACCAGGCAGACCCGGCGCTCGTCATCGCCGCGCTGCTCGAGCTGGATGCCGAGCCGTCCCGGTTCGACGCGCAGCAAGCCGCCCGGGCGTTCCGCGACGAAAAGCGCCGTCGTGTCCCACTGCCCGTCGTTGCGGATGAACTCCAGCGGGAGGCGGTGCCAGCCCTCTGCAACCGGCGCCGCCAGATGATCGGATGGGGCTTGCGGGTCCTGCGTTCCGGCCCTCGTCAAGCAGGCCGCCAGGACCAGGCCCAACACGAAGAGCGCGCGGGGAATCGTCACGGGAAGTGGATCTCCCCGCGGAGCATGTACATTCGCCCGACCTCGGTGTGTTGTAGATCCTGCGTCCATCCCATCCCGCCGGTGAACAACTCGGCACGCGCATCGGGACCCTGCGAGTCCCCGGTGATGTGCGCCACTTCGACGGTGAAGCCGACCCAGCAGCGTACCCGAGGTCCGTGGAGGCCGGAACAAGCGGCGGCCTCACCCAGTCATGCGTCACTCGTCTCTGGACCGGCTATGCGCGCCTTCCTGCCGGGATCGGCTGCATGGCGCGCAGGATGACACGCGTGATCTGGGGCGGGTGCGAGCGTCGCCCACGTCGTTCTGTGGCCCAGGCGCCCTCCCTCCCAGGCGATCTCGCCGTCCAGCCAGTCGGCCACAGAGCACGGCCCCCACGCCCAGCGTGCTCTACGTGCGTTCACAAACACGCGCCCCGCTGGTTCCAGAACACCCATTGCGTTCACAAACTCGGGCTCTCGTGCCGGCCGACAGAGAGTCCGAGAGCGGGATCGCGCGGGGCGGTCGCACCTGGCCAAAGAGAAGGTGTCGTGGGCGGGCAGACAGGATGCGAACAGAGAGCGCGCGCTGAACGCGCACGATGCCCTATTTCCGCAGGTGTTTGCGGCTTACGCCGCTCTGCCGCACGCCCCCACTCGCCACCCCGTTCACACCGCCCCGCCCCCATTCCGCACGCTGGCGAGGGAGTGGTACACCCGACAGGATTCGAACCTGTGACCTCCTGCTCCGGAGGCAGGCGCTCTATCCAGCTGAGCTACGGGTGCCCGAAGCTCCCGATGATCCGGGGTGGCCATCGAGCGTCAAGGGGGGAGCCGCGACACCAGCGCGACACCAGCAGCGCGATCAGCCGGGAAACAGGCCCTCGGACATTCCCACCAACGCTGTCAGCCTCCTCGACGTGCAGGAGGCGACGGCCCGCCGACACGACCGGGAAGCCACGCCCCGGCGCGCCGTCCGAGAACAGGCACCGCACACGTGGGCAGAAGGGAAGGGCAGTCATGGGGATTCCCCCAGCCATCGCGCTGATCGGAGTCATCCTCGCGATCCTCCACCATCTTCTCAGCCACGCCTGATCCCCGCTCCGAACGGGGATCACCCGCGTCGGCAGCCGGCGGCCTCAATCGGTCGCAGCCTGCCGGCGCGTCCAATTGCGGAGCAGCTCGTCGACCAGGACGGCGTCGATGCCCGTGAGCAGGCCGCGGTCGTCGGCGCGCACGAGGTTGGGGCCGGTCGCGCAGCTGTCGAGGCAGGTCGTGCGGCACAGACGCACCGAGCGCCGCAGCGTCCCATCCCCCGCCAGGAGGTGCTGATGCATCGCCGCGAAGGTCGCGTCCGCACCGCGTTCGGTGCACGACGGGCCCTGGCAGACGAAGACCAGCAGGCGGTTCTCCGGAGTCGGTGCGCTCATGCGGTCTCCGTCCTGCCGGCGCGGGCGCCGACCAGCCAGGCCACCGCGTAGCATCCGGCCGCCACGCCGAAGGCCCAGCTGAACCCGCCGGCCATGGCCACCAGGATACCGACCACCGAGGCCAGCACCGACGCGCCGCCGTTCACGCCGAAGGCCCAGGGCACCAGGGGCGCCGCCCTCCGCGAGACCAGCGCGAGCCCCGACGGGAACGGCTGCCCCATGACGAAGGCCAGCGGCGCCAGCACCACCACGGTCAGCAGCACGCGCCAGGTCAGCGCCAGACGCAGGGTCGCGTCGAAGAAGACCGGGAGACCCACGACCAGGGCGGCGATGAGCACGAGGACGGCCAGCAGTGCGCGCCGCAGGGTCCGCCGCGGGTCGTCGCTCCTGCCGGCATGGGCCGCACCGGCCCCGCTGAACAACAGGAAGGTCAGCAGCACCACCGTGATCGCGTAGCCCGGGTGTCCGAGGAAGAGCACGAAGCGCTGCATCGCCGCGACCTCGACCAGCATGTAGCCGGCGCCCAGCCCCATGAAGTAGAGCACCCAGCGCCCGGCCCCGACGACGGCCAACCCCTCGCGCTTGAACAGCAGCAGCGGGATGAGCACCAGCAGGGTCACCAGCACCAGCGACTCGGCCAGCACCGTGCCCAGCATGATCAGGCCGATGGGTGCGCCGCCGACGATCTCCTGGTAGTCGTCGCCGCCGCCATCGGCCCGGGCCGCGCCGCCGATCGTGGTGCCGACGCCCTCGCCGCCGAACAGGCCGGCCCAGACGTTCTCCCAGCGGTGGTAGCGGAAGAAGAAGGGCGCGTCGTCGGTGACCGGATCGAGGTTGTACAGGTAGCCGTCGCGGAAGGCCTCGTCGGTGTCCGCGACCACGGCCTCGAAGTAGTCGGCCACCGGGCCCGTCGCGGCGACACCCGGCGCGTGCATCAGGAACGCGGTCGGTGAGGCGTCCGCGAAGGCCTTGTAGCGCGCCACCTCCTCCGGGCGGAAGGGTCGCTTGCGCACCAGCATGCACCCGTAGTCGATGCCCACCTCGCGGCCGCCGACCTGGATGCGGTTGCCCCGGATGCCCAGCATGAGCACGTGATCGGCCGGGTTCTCGGCGCCATCACGCCGGAGGGCGTCCACGGCGATGGCCGCCAGGCGCAGCGTCTCGCGCGGCGGGTCGAAGCGGAAGCGCAGCACCGAGATGACGCCGTCGTCGGTGAGGTGCTCCAGGAAGTCGTCGTAGGCCTCGGCGGTGTAGAGGTAGCTCTCGCTCATCACGTAGCTGCCCGAGCTGAGGGCCGCGTACGTGTCGGTGCCGGTCATCTGGATGATGTCGTAGCGCTCGGGCGAGCGGCGCAGCCAGGAGCGGCCCTCGTCCACGTGGATCGTGACGCCGGGAAGGTGATAGCGGTCGGCGATGCGGTCGGCGTACTCGCCACGCATGAGCCCGGCGGTGGTCGCGTTGATCTCGACCCCGGTGAACTCGACCTGCTGACCCGCGGGGAGCGGCCGGTTGGTGGCGGCGGCCTGCAGGATGTCGATCCCTCCGCCGATGCCGATCGCCAGCACGGTCGGTGCGCGGTCCGGGAAGAGGTGGTAGGCCAGGCCTTCCTTGTCGAGCACGCTGGTGGTGGTGTGCGCCGGCCCCATGGGCATGACCGTGGGTGCGTCGCCGTCCTGGTAGACCGTGCGCGTGGCACCGGGCTGGTTCGGGTCACCCACCACGTCGAGGCGGCAGAGCGGATCCCACACCGTGAGCTCGACCTCCAGGGCCGGGTTGAGCGCCATGCTCTGGGTCAAGGCCTTGCTCGGCGCGACCGGCACCTCGAACAGCGTCGTGGGCGCGAAGACGGCCAGGGCGACCACGACGGCGGCACCCAGGCCGTAGAGGGCCGCGAACGGTCCGCGGGCG
>JAJDER010000060.1 GCA_029259725.1 Planctomycetota bacterium
CCGGCCCGCCGCCGCGCCCGGTGGAGGCGTGGCGGTCGCTGCGCAACTTGGACCGGTCGTGGTGGGAGGAGGCCCGGGGGGCGCGGGGTTTGCCCGGGGCGGGGGCCGGACCCCGTGCGACGGACGGGGGCCGCCACCCCCGGGACTCAGCGGTGGGTGGCGATCATCACCCGGGTGTGGGTCAGCAGACCCCTGTCGCCGGGTTGTCCGTGGCCCGGGACCAGCGTGCGGATCCGCGGATAGCGCTCGGCCACACCCTGGAGGGCCCGGCGCCACTCGACGAGGTCGGCATCTCCCACGAAGCCCATGCCCCGGGCGTCGTAGCTCTTCACGAAGCAGCCGCCGAAGAGCAGTTGCCGGTCGGGCTGGTAGACCACGATGTTGTCCGGCGCGTGGCCGTGGCCGGGCCAGAAGAGCTGGAGCGACACGCCGGCCAGCTCGACCTCGGCCGCGATGTCGAAGAGCTCGTCGGGCGGCGGTGAGGTGCTGTCGGCGGCCAGCTGCGCCGACCGCGCGTTGCCGTGCACGGGGATGCCGCGCTCGCGCAGGGCGCGGATGCCACCCATGGCGTCGGGGTGCGTGTGCGAGACGACGGCGGCGACGACGGGGCGCTCCAGCGTCGTCTCCACGTGTTCCAGCAGCGCCGCGGTCTGGCGGTCGTTCCACGGCGTGTCGATCAGGACGAGCCCCCACTCGCCGACGATCACGAGCCCGTTGGCCCACACCGGCGAGCCGTCCAGGACGGACGACGAGCGGTGGACCCAGACGTCGGCGAGCAGCGGACTCAGCTCCAGGTCCTCGGCGATGCGGACCGGCGCGCCCGTCACGCGCGCGCCGAGGTCCGGTCCGGGCACCTCCTGGGCGACCTGCTCCTGACCGTGTCCGTGGCTCGCGCCGCCCGCGAGCACGGCGGCGACGACGAGCGTCCGCTTCCATGCCGTCGTGTTCACGGTCGTCTCCGCTGGGCTGCTGGGCCGGTGCGCCGCTTGCGCGAGCCTGGCCGCTTGCGCGAGCCTGGCCGGCGGGGCCGGCGTGGCCTGCGCCGACCGGGCGCCGAGTCTAGCAGGAGTCAGTCGAACAGTCGGCTGGCGCGCGACGAGATGCTGCCGCCGGTCAGCTCGGAGTAGATCGCCTCCATGCGTTCGGAGGCGGCGTCGTCGTCGCAGTGGTACCAGTTGATCACGATGCTGTCGTCGCAGCCGAGCGCGTGGGCCTGGGTCAGGAGCTGCCGGGCGCGATCGTGGGCGGCGACGTCCTCGGTGGCGAGCCAGCGCCGCGCGAGCCGGACCTCGACTTCCGCGACGGGCGGAACGGCCAGGGGTGCGCCGAGCAGCGCCGCCCCGAACGCCGCCGCCACGAGCCGCGCGGGTCGCGGGCGCCCCGAGTCCCGGGCACGTCTCCAGGCGCCCCGGGCGTGGACGCCGTAGACGAGCGCCGTCCCGAAGGGCACCAGGCCGAGCAGCCCGAGGCCCATGAAGCCGATGCCCACGATGCTGAGCGGCATCAGCAGCACGCCGATGCCGAGCGCCCCGAGCGCCGCGAGGCCCAGCGCCCCCGCGCACCAGGCCGGTGCCCGCTCGGTGGTCAGCCAGAACAGCAGCGCGCCCAGGCCCAGCCAGCCGAAGACCGGGCCCCAGAGTGCGTACCGCGGCAGCGCGGGGCCCAGCAGGCCCGTGCGGAACACGACCGGGTCGAACAGCAGGCACACCGCGGGCAGGACCAGCCCGAACACCAGGGTCAAGACGTGCTGCGTGCGTGTCAGCGCGCGCTCGATGTCGGCGCGGGCGACGGCGTCAGCTCGGCTCGGGCTGGTCTGCTTCTCGGTCATGGCTGCCGTCTTCCTCGCTCGCGCCGTCGTCCGTCTCGCTTTCGGCGGGCGGCAGCAGGTCCGCTCCGAAGTCGATGTCGCACTCACCCAGATCCCACTGCAGGGCCTCGACGCCCTCGATCGTGACGTTCGTGCTCCACAGGTAGAGCTTGCGGAGCGAGGTCATGCCGCGCAGGTGGTCGAGTCCGGCGTCACTGACGTGGGTGCCGAAGAGGTTGAGCGTCTGCAGCTCGGCCAGGCCGGTCAGGTGGGCGAGACCCGCGTCGCCGATGTCCGTCTCGGCCAGGTTGAGGCGTTGCAGCAGCGGGAACCCGGCGACCCGGCCGAGCCCGGCGTCGGTGACGGCTGTGCGGGCGAGCGAGAGCCAGACCAGGCGTGGGCCCAGGCCGTCGAGGCCCGCGAGTTGCGCGTCGCCGACCGCGTCGCCGAGCAGGCCGAAGTCCACTTCGACGGCGTCGGTGTTGGTCGCGATGGGACCGGCGAGCACGCCCTGCTCGAGCAGCTTCGCCACGGCCTCGGCGGCGGCGGCGGTCGCTGCCGCGTCGAGGTCGGGGACGTCGAGGACCGGCGGGATGACGTCGCCGACGTGGGGGGCGGCCGTGACGGTCTCGGTCTCGGTCGCGATCGGCGTCGCGATCGGCGTCACGAGGGCCGTGTCGGGGATCGCCGCGGTGTCATTCGCCGCCGGCTCGGGCGCCTGCTCGTTCGCAAGCTGTTCGCTCGCTGACGTGCTCGCTGGCGTGTTCGCGCCGGGAGCAGCCGCGGCCTCGTCGTCGTTGGTGGGCCACTTGGCGCCCTGGTCGATCCAATCGCGCAGGATGCCGATCTGCTCGGGGGTCAGGGGGTCACCCTTGCCGGGCATGATGTCCAGGTCGTCGGCGGGCAGGCTGACCAGCTGGAACAGCTTGCTCTTCTCGGCGCTGCCACGCAGGATCACGCGCTTGGACGGTGCGACGCCGAAGACGGCCTCGCGCGAATCGAGCCGGAGCTTGCCCTTCTGCTTGCGCTCCCCATGGCACTCCAGGCAGCGGGCCTCGAAGATCGGCTGGACCTGGGTGCGGAAGTCGATCAGGGCGGGGGCGGGCGGATCGTCGGCCACCGGGCCGGCGGGCGGGGCCCCGGCGGACGCGTTGACGGCGAGCCCCGCGCCTCCGCCACCGAGGGGAAGCAGCGCCGCGGTGCCGCCCGTCCCCCCCCCGTCCTGGGTTCCCGTCTCGCCCGGGCCGTCCGCGTCGGTGCCCGCGCCGGCCTCGGCTTCGCTGGCGAGTCGCAGCGGCTCGAACAGGAAGCCCTCGCCATACACGAGTTCGCCGCCAAGATGTCCGGCTCCCGCGCACAGACCCACGGCGAGGGTCAGCGCCAGCCGGTAGGCCGTGCGCACCCAGGGCTTCTCGGGCAACTGCTTGAGCTGGCTCCCGCGACGCATGAGCGAGAAGCACACGGCCAGCACGGCCGTGCTCGCCGTCGACACCGCCAGCCAGCGGTGCCAGAACACCGTGTCCTCCACCGAGCGTCCGGGCGGATCGTGCTCGGCGTATTCCCAGCCGGTGTACGCGACGATCGCCGCGGCGAGCGCGCCGATCCACAGGCAGGTGAAGGCCGACTCCGACCGCCCGGGGCGGCGTGTCAGGAAGCGCAGGAACTCGATCGCTCCGGCCACCAGCAGCAACGCGATGGGGAAGTGCACCACCATCGGGTGCAGTCGCCCGACGACCTGCCCGTACTCGGGCCCGAAATCCATCAGCAGGGCTGTCATGCCTTCGCGTCCGGCAGTCCGGGCATCAGTTCGCCGAGCGTCGTGTCGACACGCCCGCCCAGGGTGTCCACGAGATGCACACGCGTGCGCGGCGAGCCGAACTCGGCGATGGCCTGGAGCGTCTCGCCGTCGGGCGCGTCGGCGTTCTCGGCCGCGATGGCGACGTTCACGCAGAGCTTCTCGCCGCCCGCGACCATCGCCGCGAGGGCGGCGCGCACCGCGCCCGTGGTCAGGCCGTAGCTCGCGTTCTCGACGGTCACGCCGATGTAGATCTTCGTCGTCGTACTGAGCACCGCGGCCCCGACCTGATCGCCGGAGTACGGCGCGTGGGACTGGCCGCGCGCCTTGGTGGCGGCCTTGAGCAGTTCGGAGACGTTCATCGCTGTTCCTCGAAGGAGTGCGTCCAGAGCTCGCGGCCGTCGATGTCGCGGCAGGACATCTCCAGCACACGCCGGCCGGAGGGGCCGGTCACGCGCAGCAGGCCGAAGGAGCGCTGGTTCACGAAGGTGCTGCGTCCGTCGACGGACACGCGGGCCGGGTTGTCACGCTCGGTCGGGTGCCCGTCGTGGGCGCCGGCGGTGAGCGGGCTGGAGGTGAAGTCGTACCACGGCTCGGAGTTCGGGCCGCCCTCGATCCTCAGCAGCTCGCTGTGGTGTCGGTCGCCGGAGAGGAAGTAGAGGTTGGTCAGGCCGGCGGCGCGCAGGTCGGCGAGCAGTGCGTCGCGCTCGTCGGGGTAGTCGGCGAAGCCCTCGTACGGCGCGATCGGGTTCAGGAACTGGCTGCCGCACGCGACGAACTTGAAGGTCGCCTCGCTGCTCCGCAGGGCGGCCGTGAGCCAGGCGCGCTGGGTCGGCCCGAGCATGACCTTGTCGGGACCGTCGGGGGCATCGACGGGCGAGCGCCAGGTGCGGTCGTCGGTGAGGAAGAACTCGCAGTCACTCCAGGTGAAGCGCTGGAAGACGCCCTCGCCCGACGGAGTGCCCAGCGGGCCCGAGGGCCAGTAGTCCGCGAAGACGTCGCGTGCCTCGCGCTTGAACGCGTAGCGCTCGTCGCTGTCGTTGGGGCCGTAGTCGTGGTCGTCCCAGGTCGCATAGTGGTGCGTGGACGCGAGCAGGCGCTGCATGCGGTCGAACCCACGCGTGTGCGCGTAGCGGTGCCGAATGCCCTCCGGGGAGAGCCAGTCCGGGTCGCGCAGGTAGGTGTTGTCGCCCAGCCAGAGCATGAAGTCGGGGCGCGTGTCGGCGATCGAGTCGAAGATCCCGAAGTCGCCGCCGTAGGGCTCGCCCGGGCGATCGAAGGGGGGATCGTTGACGTAGGCGCAGGAGCCGATCGCGAAGGTGATCTCGGCCGGGTCCCCATGCCCGAGCCCCGCGGGCCGGGTCCGCAGTCGGAGCGGCCACGGGAGCGGCGCGCGCGCGCCGTCGAGGTAGAGCTCGTAGGCGTAGGTCGTGCCCGGGCGCAGTCCGCTCAACTCGAACAGCGCGATGTGATCGCCGGCCGCGTCGGTGGTCGACGCCGGCGTGAGCCGGGAGGCGACGGGATCGCCCTCGGGCCAGTAGCGCAGCTGCACGGTGGCCTCGGCTCGGGTCTGCAGCCACACGCTGGAGCCGGTCGTGCCCGCCCAGCCCGGCATCGGTCCGGCGGCGAGTTGTTCCGGCACGGTCGGTGTCGACGGCGCGGCGGGCCGGGTGTAGCCGTCGCCCGGCTGCAGCCCCGCCATCAGGAGCGTGTACTCCTGCGTCGGGTCGAGCCCGCGCGCGTTGCCGAGCAGGGCGCCCTGCCAGTCGCCGTAGGTCGGGTTGGGCAGCACGAACCACTTCTGGCCCCAGCGGCCCGAGAGGGTCACGTCCACGAGCGTGCGGCGCTGCTGGCTGGACCGGTCGCGGAAGAGCGAGGTGAAGTCGGCCAGGTTGTCGCCGAACATCAGCAGGATGCGGTGCTCGGCGGCGACCTGCGCGCGACGCGGTGCCTTGTCCGAGGTCGTCGAGCGCGTGAGCACGGTCTCGCGGGTGTCGTCCAGGGGGAAGCCGAGCGCGGCCAGGTTGGCGCGGGTGTCCTCGCGCACGACGTCGCGCCGGTTGGTCACGTAGAAGACGGTGACCCCGTGCTCCGCGGCGTGTCGGCAGAACTCGAGCGCGCCGGCGAGGGCCGGCGCCGCCCGTTCGGCGCACCACGCGTTCCAGGAGACCGGGTCGTACTCGCGGCCCTCCAGGAGCAGGCGCGCCTGGTAGGCCGAGTTGTCGAGCACGGTCTCGTCGACGTCGAGGATGATCGCGGGGATCAGCTCGGGCAGCGATCCGTTCGCGCGACGCGCGGCGGCGAAGCGCGCCTCCTGCTCGAGGTCCGCGGTCCAGGCCGGGTCGTCCAGGGCCTCGTGCAGCGAGGTGAGCGCGCTCGCATAGATCTGGTGGCCGAGGGCTCGCGCCTCGGCGGAGCGCTGCGCGAAGAGCGTGGCATCCAGGCCCGCGAGGTCCAGGCGCTGCGCGGCCAGGTCGTCGTCGACGACGGGAGGCCGCCCGGCTGCGGCCGGCGCTCGTGCCGACCCTGCCCCCGCCGTCGCGGAGCCCTGCGGCGGTCCGGCCGGGGCCTCGCCCGCCGTCGGGCCCAGAAGGGCCAGACCGAGCAGCAGGGGCAGCAGGCCCCGGACTGGGCGGTGGCGGGCGATCATGGCTCCTCGTATCCGAATCCGTCGGTGGGGCCCGATCCTACCCACCAGGGCCCTCGGGTGCTCCCCAGGGGAGTAGACTGGGCCGGCGCTCCCGGTCCCCGGCCGGGGTGCGTCACGCCGTCGATTCCCCGAAGTCTCGATGGCCGGCTGCCCGCACCCGCGCGGGTCGGTCCCATGCCCAATCCCGTCTCTCCCGGTACCACGCCATGACCACGACCCTGCTGTCGCGATCCCTGCTCGCCCTGGCTCTCTTCGCCCTGCCGGTGTCCGCCCAATGGGATCCGGCCAACGCGCAGTGGGGCAAGACCGACCCGGCCGACCTGCGCGTGATGACCTGGAACATGCTGACCACCTTCGACAGCCAGGAGTTCAAGGGCGAGGGGCTCAACAAGTGGACCGGCATGGCGCGCATCATCGCGTCGATCAAGCCGGACGTGCTGATCCTGCAGGAGACCGGCACGCTCAGCGGCAGCGTGGACTCGGTCGCCAACCTGGAGACGCTCGCCGAGCTGCTCGTCCACGGGGGCCCGGATCCGTTCATCGGTGGCACGGTCACCGCGTACCTCCAGAAGTACGACCCGTCCTACGACCTCCCGCACGTGCTGGTCAGCACCGTCACGGACGGCTTCAACCGGAACACGATCCTGAGTCGCTACCCGTTCGTCGACATCAACGGCGACGGCAAGGCGACGCTGGTCGACATGCCCTTCACGGTGCCGGACGCCTGGAGCCCCGGCGGCAACGGCGGCATCCGCGGCCTGCTCACCGCCGAGATCGACCTGCCCGACGCGACCTACGCGGGCGACCTGGCGATCCACAACAGCCACCTGAAGTCCGGAAGCTCGGCCAGCGACAAGGCGGCGCGTCTGCTGGCGGCCAAGAACATCTCGTACTTCCTGTGGTACTGGTACGAGGGCGCGGGAACGGGCACGGCCGACCCGAACAACAAGATCGCCGGCGTGCCGGACCCGTCGACGGTGATCGGCCCCGACGACCTGCTCATGGCGGGCGGCGACTGGAACGAGGACGAGGCCACCAACGGCACCAAGGGTCCCGCGGACTGGATCAGCAAGGCCGACCAGGGCGGCACCATCGACGGGCCCGACAAGGACGGCACGGACATGACCTTCGACAGCGCCACGGAGTTCTTCTCGGGCGCCGGCAACTCGCACTCGGGCGGCAGCAAGCTGGACTACCTCTCGTGGCAGGACTCGGTGGCCACGCTGCGCCGCGACTTCATCTTCTATTCGGCGGCGGTCCCCGCGGCCTCGATGCCGCCCGAGCTGGCCGGCGCGAGCAACGCGAGCCTGCTCAGCCAACTCGCCTCCGATCACCGACCGGTGGTCGTGGACCTGATCCTGCCCGCGGGCGGGGGTGGTGTGACCTGCGGCCAGAGCACCACCGACCTGGGCTTCGCCAAGGCGGGCACGGGTGGGCTCGAGCCGGTCTTCGAGGTGTGCGGCACGCTGCAGGCCGGCGACTTCGCCGACTTCGTGCTCGAGGACGCCGCGCCGAACAGCCTGGCCTTCGCGGTCATCGGCTTCGTGTCGAACCCGGTGCCGTTCAAGGGCGGCATGCTGGTGCCCAGCCCGCCGATCTTCGTGGCCAGCCTGCCCACGGGCCCGGCTGGCACCTTCAGCATTCCGGTGGATGGCGGCCTCGGGCCGGCGACGCTGGTCATGCAGTGGGCCATCGCCGACAACGGGGCGCCCCAGAACACGAGCCTCAGCAACGCCCTGGCCATCGTCTGGAGCTGACGCACCCGGCTTGCCGAGGGCCGGCGCGAGAACCGGGTCGGTTCCATTGACGCCGCCATGCCCCGGGCAATAAAGTTACTGCTTGGTCAGATATATCTCCGGAGGCCCGCTGATGGCCGGTCACCAGCGCATCCTGTTCGCCACCGACTTCTCCAAGGGTGCCGAGTACGCGCTCGCGAAGACGCTCGCGTTCGCTCGGGCCTTCGGCGCCCAGATCGTCCTGGTGCACGCCGAGGTCCTGCACGCGGCGGATCCGGTGAGCACCGAGGAGAAGATGAAGACCGCGGTGTCGCCCGCGGCCGAGGAGTTCGTCGTCGAGCGCAAGGTGGTGCGCGGCATCTCCGCCGAGCACGCCCTGCTGCACGAGGCGCGCGAGTCGGGCTGCGACCTGATCGCCCTCGGCACCCACGGCAACTCCGGGCTCCGGCACATCATGCTCGGCAGCGTCGCCGAGCGCATCGTGCAGCTGTCGAGCGTGCCCGTGCTGACCATCCGCCACCCCGACCAAGCCTTCGAGCGCCCGTAGTCCCGCACCGCGGGGAAAGGACCGAAGATGACCGTCTCCAAGATCCTGGTCCCGATCGACTTCTCCGAGCACAGCGAAGCTGCGCTGGCCCACGCCTCGGAAGTGGCCACGGCCTTCGGTGCCGAAGTCGTCCTGCATCACGTCGTCGAGGCCGCGCTCTACCCGGTGGCCTACGGCATGGCGCCGGTCACCTCGGTGAACTTCGAGGAGGACGCCAAGCTCAACGCCGAGAAGGCGATGGTGCCGCTGATCGACAAGCTCGGCGCCGCGGGCGTGAAGGCCAGCAGCCTGATCGAGACCGGCATGGCCAGCGTGCGCATCTGCGAGACCGCCGACCGCGAGGGCTTCGACCTGATCGTGATCGCGACCCACGGCCTCACCGGCCTCGCGCATCTGCTCATGGGCAGTACCGCCGAGCGCGTCGTGCGCCACGCCAACTGCCCGGTGCTCACCGTGAAGGTGAACGTCCCCAGCTAGGCCGCGCTCACAACCAGCGCGCGTACCAGGCCAGGATCTGCCCGAGCCGGTGCTCGCGCAGGTCGATCGGGCCGCCGCGACTCATGCCGTGGCTCGTGCTGGCCGGATACCTGACCAGGCGCGTGGGCACGTCGTTGTGCTTGAGCGCCATGAAGACCTGTTCGCCCTGCTCGATGTTGCAGCGGAGGTCCCCGGCGCTGTGGATGATGAGCGTGGGCGTCTTGGCGTCGCCCAGGAACTTGAGCGGGGACTGGTCCCAGAGTTCCTCGGGGCGATCCCAGCTGTTGCCCTGCCAGTAGTTGTCGGGCGTCTCGCAGATGTCGCTGCTGCCGAGCATCGAGACCAGGTTGGCCACGCAGCGGTCGGTGATCGCGGCGCGGTAGCGTGTCGTGTGGCCGATGGCCCAGTTGGTCATGTAGCCGCCGTAGCTGCCGCCCATGATCGCCACGCGGTCGGCGTCGACATCCTGCCGCCCGAACGTGTGGTCCGAGATGGCCTGCACGTCGACCCAGTCCACCGAGCCCCAGGCGCCCTTGATCGCGGCGCAGAAGTCGCGGCCGTAGCCCTTGCTCCCGCGCGGGTTGCCGTAGGTGACGACGTAGCCCTTCGCGGCCAGCAGCTGCATCTCGTGGAAGAAGCCGTAGCCGTACATGGCGTGGGGGCCGCCGTGGACCTCGACCACGCCGGGTCCGCGTCCGCGGCGCCGCTTTGCCGGTCCGCGGCTGCGGACGTGCTCGCCGGCGAGCGGGGCCGGGGCGGCGACGGAGGGCGGCGTGAGCGTCCAGCACTGCACGCGCTGCCCGTCGGCGGCCCTGACCCAGTGCATCTCGGGCGCGGCCAGCTCCAGCTCGGCCATGAGCGCGCCGTTCACGTCGGTGAGCGTGCGGCGGGAGAGCGTGGTCTTGCTCAGCGCGCCGAAACAGACCTCGGGCGGGCGTGTCGTCGTCATCGAGGTGTAGGCCGCGCTGCGTCCGTCGGCCGAGAGCCCACCCAGCGCGACGATGCCCTTGTCCGGCGTGAGCAGCGTGACCTTGCCCGTGGCCGGGTCGATCGACCCGAGCCGCTCGGCGCCGTGCCAGCCGATGCGCGCGAGCAGGCGTTTGCCGTCGGGGGTCCAGGTCAGGCGCGGCATGAAGTCCACCTCGGCCACGTCGCTGAGCGCCGTCGCCTCCAGGCAGTAGTCCTGGCCCTGCATGGTGCGCCGCGCCTTGCCGCTGCGCGCATCGACCAGGATGGCCTCGATGTTCTCCACGCCCCAGGCGTCCACGTCGTTGAACGCGCCGGCGTAGGCGATGGTCCTGCCGTCGGGCGACCAGGACACCGCGTCCTTGGGTCCGTCGGGCACGGCGGCCAGCGCGCGCCCCTTCCCGGTGGCGATGTCGACGATCACGAGTTGCGCCTTGATCCACTTCGCCAGAGCCTTGCGGTGCGTGTTGGTCGCGACGACGACGCGCTTGCCGTCCGGCGCCCAGTCGTAGGACAGGGTGAAGCCGATCCGGTCCTTGCCCCAGAGCAGGTGGTGCTCGCCGGAGACGGCGTCGACCACGTAGAGGCGGTAGCGCTCCGCGCCGAAGTAGCCGTCGCCGTCGAAGCGGTAGAGCCAGTCGTCCACGACCAGCGGTTGATCGGAGAGGCCGGCTTCGGTGCGCGCCTTGAGCACGGGGGCGGTGCGGTGGGGGTCACGCTCCCGGAACAGCACGGCGAGGTGCACGCCGTCCGGGCTCCAGCGGAAGGAGGCGAGGTCACCTTCGGGGAAGCCGGTCAGGGCGCGGGCCTCGCCCCCGTCGGCGTCGATCACGAAGATCTGTCCGCCGGGGCGGTCGCCCTTCGCGGTGCGGATGAAGGCCAGGCGCGAGCCGTCCGGCGCCCAGCGCGGATGGCCGTCGCGCGGGCCGGCGGTGTACGGCCGCGGCGCGCCCTTGCCGTCGGCCGCCACGTGCCAGAGGGCGTTGACCTTCGCGTTCTTCTCGCCCAGGTGCTGACGCACGTAGACGACGCGCTTGCCGTCGGGCGAGGGCTGCGGGTCGCTGACCACGACCATGCGCCCGAGATCCTCGATGGAGATCGCGCGGCGGGGGGGCTTGCGCGCGGAGGCGCGGGCGGTCTTGCCGGCGGCCCTGGTGGCGCGGGCCGAGCGGGCGTCCGAGCGGGTCGTGGGGGGGCGGGCCATGCGTGTCCTCGGGGTGGTGGGGCGGGGGCACGGAGCGTGGCCGTGCCGCCGCGGCTGCGCCGGAAGATCCGCGCAGGGTACTCGCCGCACCGGAACACGGCGAGCCGCGACGTGCCCGGGCCCGCGCCTTGACACCGCGTTGACAGACCCGGGCCGCGGGCGCGATAGGCTCGGGGCATGGGATCGGGTCCGGGCCGCCGAGCGGGACGCCGCGGGTCCTCGCTCGCGCGGGTGGTGGCCGTGTCGGGCCTGGTCTCGGCGGCGGCGCTGGTCTACGCCGCGCTTGCCCTGGCGCCCGACCCGACCGCCGCGGGACGTGCTGCGCAGGACCGCATCGCGACCGAGGTGGCGGCGACGGTGGAGACGGAGTGGCAGCGTCACCGACGCGCGGAGCCGCCCGGGATCCGCGCGCTGGAGTCGCCGCTGTCCTGGGTGGTGGGGGAGATGGAGCCCTCGCCCGAGTCGCAGCCGCGACCGGTCGACGACGGCGAACCTGAAGCCCTCTCAGCGGATGCCGTCGGCGCCCTGCTCGACGAGGCGGCGCGTGTCGAGCGTCTCGACGGCGACGACGAGGCCGCGCTCGAGCTCGTGCTCGAGGCCGTGGGCCTGGGGGCGGAGCCGGGACGCCGGGGTCGTGCCCGCCTGCGCGCCATCCAACTCGCGGGCCGGCTGGCCGATGCGGAGACCGTGCGCGCCCAGTGGTCGGCGATCCTGGGGGAGCTCGACGGGGCCGAGACGGAGCACGGCGTGTCGTTGCTCCTGCAGTGCGGGCTCGCGGCCGCGCCGCACCTGGGCGTTGCCGAGCGCGAGACCCTGGTCGACGTCCTGCTGCAGGCCTGGTTCGCACGGCGACTGGCCCTGCCCGGGGACCCGCCCCGGATCGTGCTCGATCCGACCGCGCCGGATGTCGGGCAGCTCTCCTGGGGCCCGCGGCGCGGGGCGCTCTGGTCGCGGCTGGTCGAGATCGCCGAACCGCTGCTCGCGCGACCCGGCGCGGTCCTCGATCCCCCCCTGGCGATGACGCCGGAGGGGGTCGGGCGCAGCCTGCGCGTGGCGGCGCTCTACCGTGAGCTCGGCGAGGAATCGGCACCGCCCGTCCTGCCCGACCGATGGTCCGTGCAGCGTGTCGGCGACCTCGCCCTGCGCTGGACGACCCGGAGGGACCAGGTCCACGCGAGCCTGCACCGGATCGACACCGTGGTGGACGCCTTCGTGGATCACCTGCGCGCGGCCGACGCCCTGCCTCCCGGCTTCACGGTCAGGAACCTCATGGCCGGCCGCTACGGCGATCCCGGTGCGGCCGAGTTCGAGCGGATGATCACCTCGCTGGCCAAGGGGAGGCCCGCAATCTCGCCCGCCGGATCATGGAACCCGCCCCCCGGGACGGGCTCGGTGGACTCGTCGGGGCCGAGGCGGACCCTCGCGAGGATCCCCCTCGCTGAACTCGGACTGACGCTGTCCCTGCTCCACGACGATCCGGGACAGCTCGTGGAGGCCGAGATCGACCGCCTGCGCCTCGGTCGCTACGCCCTGCTGTTCCTGGCGCTGCTCACCGCGGGCGCCACCCTGGCCACCACGCGAGCCCTGTCCCGCGAGCGGGCCCTGGCCGAGGCTCGCGCGGCCTTCGTGGCCAGCGTCTCGCACGAGCTACGCACGCCGGTATCGTCGATCCTGCTCATGGCCGAGAACCTCGAGGCGGACCGCGTCGGCGAGGCGTCCCGCGGCCGCTACCACCGGCTCATCCGCCGCGAGGCCCTGCGTCTGCGCCGCCTCGTGGACGACGTGCTCGACTTCTCTCGGCTCGAGCGCGGCCGCGCGCCGTCACTGCACACCGATGAGGTCGACCCGGCGGCTTTCGTGGACGCCCTGGCGAGCGAGGTCGCCGCCCAGGTCGAGTCCGCCGGCGCGACCTTCCACTTCACGCACGGCGAGCTCCCCGAGGCGGCCACTCTCGACGCCGAGGCGGTGCGGCGCGCGGTGCTCAATCTGGTCGACAACGCCCTGCGCCACTCGGGCTCTGACGAGATCGCGCTCCTCGCGGACCCGGGGCCCGCCTCCGGGTGGCGGCTTGCCGTGGCCGACCGCGGGCGCGGCGTGCCCCTCGCTCAGCACGAGTCGATCTTCGAGCCGTTCCGCCGCCTGGCCACCGCCGAGGGCACGACCGGCGCCGGTCTCGGCCTGGCCATCGTGCGCGAGATCGCGCGGGGGCACGGCGGTGAGGTCACGGTGTCCGACCGCGACGACGGCCCCGGCGCGATCTTCACCCTCCATCTGCCCGCGGCGGGCTTGCGCGTGACGCCCGCTGAGGCGCAGGATCACCCGGCGGCCGGAGCGGCCGCCGGCACCACGCCCCACGTCGACCCTCCCGGCATCGATCCCGCCACGAAGCCCCGCCCGTGACCGCCGAAGCCCGCATCCTGGTGGTCGAGGACGAGGAACCCCTGCGCATGGCGCTCGTGGACGCGCTTCGTGCCGAGGGTTTCGAGGTGCTGGAGGCGGCCGACGGCGAGGCCGGCCTGGCGCTGGCGCTGGCCGAGGGGCCGGACGTCGTGCTGCTCGATCTCATGCTGCCCAAGCGTGACGGCTTCAGCGTGTTGCGCGCGCTGCGCAAGGACCGCGTCGACGCGCTGGTGCTGATCCTCTCGGCGCGCGGGGAGGAGTGGGACCGCGTGCAGGGCTTCGAGTACGGCGCCGACGACTACGTGGTCAAGCCGTTCAGCATCCGTGAGCTGCTGCTGCGGGTGCGCGCGGCGTTGCGGCGCGGGGATCGCGGCGTGCCGGGCCTGCAGCTCGATCCGGGACGCGTGCGGGTGGGCGCGGCCCTGGTGGACTTCGCCGCGTACACGGCCGAGCGCACCGATGGCGGCGAGCAGGTCGGGCTGTCTCGCAAGGAGCTGGACCTGCTGCGCTACTTCCTGTCGCGCGAGGGCGAGGTGCTCGACCGCGCGACGCTGCTCAACGAGGTCTGGGGCCGGGACGACTTCCCGTCCACGCGCACCGTCGACATGCACGTGCTCAAGCTGCGCCGCAAGCTGGAGCCGGATCCGGAGCAGCCGCGCCACCTGTTGACCGTGCACGGCGTGGGCTACCGCTTCGACCGGCGTGGCTCCGAGGGCTGAGCCCACTGCCGGGCGTGCGGATCGCGGCGGCGTCGGCGCGGTGTCGAGGGCGGAGCATGCGATCGGTCTGCACGTCGCGCCGTCGCGGGCTCCCGTGTTGACGAGCCGTTGACAGACCCGTGATGGGGGCGTGACACGCTGGGGAAGCCGGTGACGAGGCTGTGGGTCGGACGGGAACGACCGGGCGCTTCGGCCTGGCGCCGACGACACGACGAGGAGGACGGGTGATGTTCCAGGCACGCGATGGTGGTTGGCTCGGACTGGCGCTGGCGGTGGCCGGCTGGATGCTCCTGGCGCCGACGGGCGTGGTGGCCCAGGACGGGCCGGCGCCCGTCGAGGACCCGGTGCTCGCCGGCGAAGCGGCCGGGCAGGAGCTGCCGCCCTGGACCCAGACGAGTCTGGCCCGCGCCCTCGCGGACGTGGAACTGCTGCTCACCGTGGATCGCGCCGTGGACAGTGCCGCGGCCTGGATGGAGTCCGCGCGCCTCGACGAGGAGATCGAGGCGTTGCTCGCGGCCGACGCCGGCCTGCGCGTGGAGTTCGAGCGCATCGCGGGGCTGGTCGAGCGCGCGAACAAGCCCGACCAGTCCGGGCTGCGCGAGCAGCTGCGCCTGTCGCTCGTCAACCGGGGTGCGAGCAAGCTCATCGACCAGCTCGGCGACCGCGCGATCGCGCCGCTCGAACAGCTCGTCGACGAGATCGTTGCCCCCGAC
Source organism: Planctomycetota bacterium (assembly GCA_029259725.1). GTDB lineage: Bacteria > Planctomycetota > B15-G4 > B15-G4 > B15-G4 > JAJDER01. The sequence goes on from JAJDER010000060.1 coordinate 15,015, forward strand.
CCCGGCACGGACGAAGACCCGCTGTGGTGGCTCTTCAAGCTGGACCCGGTGCGGACCGTGGAGTTCGTCGCGCGCCGCGAGGCCGAGGGCCGCCCGCTCGACCCCTATCGCGTCATGCGGGCCTTCGCGCGCGCCGCCGATCTCAAGGAGCTGTTCCTGCCGGTTCCCTTCCGCGCGCCGCGCCTGCGCGTTCCCGAGTTCCCGGCCCTGTGGGCCCGCTACCTGCGCGACCCCCGGTGGGAGCAGGGTTCCCTCGACGACATCCGTCACCTCGATCAGATCGACGACCAGATCACCTACCTCGCCGAGCGGAGCGCCCTGACCGACGAGCTGCGCGAAGCCGTCGTGGACGTGATCCGCCGCCGCGCGCCCCTGTCCCGGCACCTCGACCGGCTGCTGACCAACACCGGGCCGCTGGCCGACCTGCTTCCGGTGTTCGAGGCCCTGGTCGACATCGACGACGCCACGCTGCGCCGCTCGGTGTTTGCGCGCCTCGGGGACCTGCCCGTGAGCGACGCCCTGCTCTCCGGTGTGGACGACGCCGACAGCGAGGTGCGCTGGCACGTCGCCCGCGCGCTGGGGCGGCACCAGGTCATCGGTGCCGGGTGGGATCAGGCCGGTTCGCGCACCGGTGGCGCCTGGGACTGGTACTCGCCGATGCGCGGCGAGCGCGAGATCGCCGCCCTGGTCCGGCTGGCCCGCGATCCGGACGCTTCCGTGCGAAAGCAGGCGGTGCTCTCCATCGGCGACGGCCGCGCCGAGGCCATGCCCATCGACGTGCTCGTCGGACTGGCGCGCGACGCCGACGCCGGCGTGCGTGAGGAGCTGGCCCTGTCGATCCAGCTCCCGCACGAGGCCCTGGCCCAGGTGCTGCTCGCCCTTTGCGACTCCGAGGACGAGCACGTGCTGCACGCCGTGGACGTGCGCCTGGAATCGGCCGACTGGAAGGAGGGCGCCGAATCACTGCTGCCGGTGCTGCTGCGACGCCGCGCCGACCCGACCCTGCCGCTCGGCTTCTTGCTCGGCGCGAGTCCGGGCTCCAAGCTGATCCGGAACATGGCCACCTCGCCGGAGGGGCGCAGGGAGCTGGCCCGGTGGACGGCCGAGACCGGGAACGTGGGCTGGCTCGACACGGCGCGGCAAGCCCGTGGCGCGCGAGGGCTGGATGCGTGGTTCGCCCTCGACGCCGAGATCCTGGAGCGGGTCGTGCCGTTGCTCGCCGAGCTGAGCGAGGCTGACTTCCAGGTGTTCTGCGAGCTTGCAGAGCGGCGCGACACCCGCTCGGTCGAGCCCTGGGTGGAGTCCTGGTTGGCGGCCAGCGCGCGACTCGCGCCGCGGCGCGACCTGCCTCCCATGGTGCGACTCATGGCGGCGCGGGCGCTGGCCTCGGTGGGCGGCGTGGGCAGCGAGGACGCGTTGGTGGCCGTGCTTTCCGAACCGGGGCTCGACCGGAGCGACGAGATGCTCATGCAGTGGATCCGGACCGTGGGCGCCGTACCGCCGCTCGCCGACCGGGACCGGCTGCGCTTGCGCTTGCTGGCCGAGGCACGGGTCGATGAGGGTCTGCTGCAGGACATCCTGGCCGACAGCTCCCGGGCCGACGCGCCCTTCTCGCCCGAGGTCTCGGCCCAGGTGCTGGACCGCTGGTTCGATCGGGCGGTGCCCATGTCCCGGCCCGTCGCGATCGCCATGCACCGCGTACCGGAGATCCCGGCGGGGCGCGTGGACCCGTCGCTGCTGATCGAGGCCGCGCACATGCCGTCCTACGCCCTGGCCGCGGTTCGCGGCATGGGCAAGCTGCGCGACCCGCTCTACCTGCCCGCGCTGGGCGAGTGCCTCGACCCGGACTGGATCCCGGAGTCGGTGGGTCCGCGCAGCATCGCCGAGGCCGCCGCCGAGTCCCTGGCCAGCTACCTCTCGGACGAGGCCGCGGCGATCCTGCTCGACGGCGCCGCCCGTACCACGGATGCGCAGCTGCGCGACACCTTCCTGGCCGGCGTGGGCGTGATCGCCGCGTACCAGGACTCGGTGGCCAACTGGGAGCGCCGCGTCTCGGTGCGGGCCCTGCGCGAGGACGCCGTGCGCGAACTGGGCGCGATGCTCGACGATGTCGCCTGGGAAGTCCGGCTGCAGGCGGTGCGCGGACTCGGCACCCTGCGCGCGGCCGAGTCCATCCCGGAGCTCATCCGCCGCCTGAGGGACGACGACGCTCGGGTGCGCGACGCGGCCATCGAGGCCCTCGACAAGATCAACAGCGCGGAGGAGGAGACGGTCACGACCGAGGGTGGAGTCGACGTGGGCGGCTGAACCCGGTCGCTCGCGAGCCTCGGTTGCTGAAGACCCCTCAGTTGCTGAAGACCACCGTCTCCGGTACCGACAGCAGCGGTCCGGTGCCCCAGCTCACCGCGTGCTGCGGCTTGGCCCCGGCCTGGAAGTGCACCGGCAGGCCGAGCAGCGAGGGGATCACCGGCAGCGGGATGGACAGCGCGGATTCGCCCGTCGGGCCCAGCGGGAACAGCCCCAGCTCGAAGATCGGCCCGCCGAGGTTCCAGTCGGTCGGGCCGGTCACGAGCACCGCGGCGGCGAACAGGAACAGCGTGCCGTCGGTCTCACCGAAGAGATCGAGATCCAGGCTCGTGCCCAGCGTCGGCGTGGTGTCCTGCGCGCGGACCAGCGCCAGCAACCGGCGCGCCGCGTCGAACACCTGCAGCTTGCCCGCGCCGTAGCGAATGTCCTTGCCGGCGGGCCCGAGATCCTCGGCGGTGAGCTGGATCGCCGCGTCGATGTGGCGTGGCAGCGCCTCGGGCTGCACCTGGCGCAGCAGCAGGACGCCGCCTCCGAGCTGTGGCGTGGCCGCCGACGTGCCGCCGAAGGAGAGGTAGGTGCCGAAGTTGTGCGTCGTCGTCACCGGCTCGGTGTAGGTCACGACGTCGGGCTTGAGCAGCCCCGGCCCGGGGCCGCCGAAGCCGCCGTACGGGTAGTCGAAGAAGGCCGGGTCCTGCGCGTGGGGATAAGCGGCGTCGTACAGCGTCACGTCTTCCCAGGCCGACGGGCCCTGGCCGCTGCCCGTGTACAGGCTGTCGTCGATCTTCTTGATGCCGGCGCAGGCCAGCACCGACGAGCGCCCGCCGAACGGGTCGTCGGGGTGGCCCCAGGGCGACGGGCAGTGGCCCGGCGTCGACACGTTGAAGGGCACCGGGTGGGTCGTCGTCAGGTCGCCCTGGTTGCCGATCGAGTTGGTGTGCACGATCCCGGCCACGCGCTCGACTTCTGCCATGGCGCGGTGCATGGCGTAGTCGGGCCTGGGCACCTGGGTCCACTTGTACGAGAAGCTGGACGAGACCACGTCCACGCCCAGGTCCAGCGCGTACTGCTGCGCGAGCCAGAAGCTGGCCTCGTCGTCGACGGTGCAGATGACGACGGAGCCACCCGGCGCCATGCCGGTGATCTTGCCCGCGCTGCCGTCGCCCACGAGCAGGCCGGCGACGTTGGTGCCGTGCGTCTCGGGCCCGGTGGGATCGTTGTCGTCGTCGGCGAAGTCCCAGCCGACGATGTCGTCGATGAAACCGTTGGCGTCGTCGTCCGTCAGGTTGCCGGGGATCTCACCGGGGTTGGTCCAGGTGCGGTTGATCAGGTCGGGGTGGGTCCACAGGGTCTCGCCGTCGATGCTCGCGACGAGCAGGCCGCTGCCGTCGTAGCCGCGAGCCCAGAGTTCGGGGGCCTGGAGCAGGGTCAGGTTCAGCTCCACCGTCGCGCCGGCCGATGGCGCGCCGGCCGATGGCGCGCTGGGCGGCAGCGGCGGTGCGATCAGCGGCGCGGGGCGTGGGGGCGCGGGCGGGAGCGGGAGCGCGGGCGGGGGCGCTGGCGTCGTATCGGCGATCGGCACGCTCGAGGTGGCGCGCCGCGGGCGGATGCGATCGACGCCGGGTGCGTCCGCGAGCGAGGCGATCACGGAGGGCTCGGCCTCGAACACCAAGGCGTGACCCATCCAGAGATCCGTGACGAGGCGGGCGCGGCCGTCGGCGGCGGCCTGCGCGAGTCGCGCGCGCACCGGTGCGAGGCTGCTGGCGGCGTGGGCCCGCAGGGCGTCGGCCACGGCGGTGCGTCGCTGCCGCGGATCGAGGCCGGCCAGTTGCTCTTCCAGCTCACGCGGGTCGAGGGCACCCCGCACGACGACGTAGGCCGGCAGCAGCTCCCCCGGCGCGGCGCGCTGCATGGCGGCCGCCAGGGCCGGATGGAGGGTCTCCTGCCCGACAGCCCCGACGGGAGCCAGGCTGGCGGCAAGCAGGACGGCGGCGGCGCGCGGGAGCGCGGAGGACCAGCGGGACATCACAGGACGCCGGGGAGAGGGGGGAGAGTCCACGGGAAGAGATCGGCCGATGCACGACGATCCTTGCGACCGGCTTCGGTCAGCGCGTCGCCGCTGGGCCAGCCCGGCCCCGGAAGCGACGCCGGGCGCCCCCGCGTTTTCCGCGGTGGACGCCCGTCGCCAGGGCCCCGCGCCTTTTCGCGCACGGCCCTCGGGGCACGACCGAAGCCGGCCCCACGAATGCGAAGTGTAGCCCACGATCGCCCGGCCGGGTGGGCCGGGCGCCCGGTCGGGCTCAGTTGGTGAAGACGATCGTCTCGGGGACGGACAGCAGCGGGCCCGGGCCCCAGCTGCCCGAGTCGATGACGGTGGCGCCGAACTGCAGGTGGGCGGCCACGTCGACGATCGTGGGCACGTTCGGGATGGGCACGCTGACGCTGCCCTCGCCGAACGCGTCCAGCGGGAAGACGCCGAACAGGAAGGTCGGCTCGACCAGGTTCCAGTCGTTCGGGCTGACCACGAGCTCGGGCGAGAAGAAGCCGAACACCGTGGCGCCGGCCTCGCCGAACACGTCGAGGGTCAGCGTCGAGCCGATCGCGGGCGAGCGATCCGCCGCGCGACCGAGCGTCACCAGCCGGCGCGCCGCATCGAAGATCTGCAGCTTGCCCGCGCCGTAGCGGGTGTCCTTGCCCGCCGGCCCCAGGTCGAACGCGGTCAGCTGGATCGCCGCGTCGACGTGACGGGGGAAGGCCTCCGGTTGCACCTGCCGCAGCAGCATCATGCCGCCGCCGAGCTGGGGCGTGGCCGCCGACGTGCCGCCGAACGTCGTGTAGCCGCCACTGTTGGTGGTGCTCATCACGCTGTCGGTGTAGGTGCACACGTCGGGCTTGAGCAGGCCGGGCTGCCCGCCGGCGAAACCGCCGTACGGGTAATCGAAGTAGGTCGGGTCCTGGACGTGCGGGTAACCCGCGTCGTAGAGAGTGACGTCCTCCCACGCCGCCGGGCCCACGCCCGACGAGGTGTAGAGGCTGTCGTCGCTGACGTGGATGCCCGAGCAACCGAGCACGGACGAGACGCCGGCCTGCACGGCTTCGGGGTGGTTCCACGGCGAGGGGCAGTTGCCCGGCGCGGACACGTTGAACGGGATCGGGTAGGTCGTGAGCGACAGACCCTGGTTGCCGATCGAGTTCGCGTGGATGATCCCCGCGGCCAGCTCCATCGCGCAGATCTGGCGGTGCATGGAGTAGTCGGGCTTCGGCACGAAGGGCCACTTGTAGCTGTGGCTCGAGCTGATCACGTCGGCCCCGATGTCCATGGCGTACTGCTGGGCTTCCCAGTAGTTGAACTCACCGCCGATCTGGCACACGGCCATGGTGCCGCCGGGCGACATGCCGGTGATCGCGCCGGCCGTCCCGTCGCCGACCATCAGGCCCGCGGTCAGGGTGCCGTGGGTGTCGAAGCTCGTCGGGTCGTTGTTGTTGGCGGAGAAGTCCCAGCCGACGATGTCGTCGATCTTCCCGTTGGCGTCGTCATCGAGGCCGTTGCCGGCGATCTCGCCGGGGTTGGTCCAGGTGCGCGCCTCCAGGTCGGAGTGCGTCCAGGTCGCGCCGCTGTCGATGTTGGCGATCAGGATGCCCGAGCCGTCGAAGCCGGCCTCCCAGAGCTGCGGCGCCTGGAGCTGCACGATGTTCGGCTCGGGGACACCAGGCGGGGGCACGCCGACGCCCGGCGCCACCTCGATGTCGTCGAGGCCGAAACCGTCGGTCGGCACGTCGTAGTTGTCGGCCCACGAGAAGCGGATGTGGAAGTTGCTCGTGTAGCTGAGTCCCAGCTCGGCCACGGCCTCGTCGAGCTGGAAGGCCTTGGTGACGAAGCCCGTCGAGCCGCCGACGAGGGCCTGGACGAGGAAGTAGCTGACGCCGTCCTCGCTCACGAAGACGCCGTCCTCGGGGTTGTCCTCGTCGCCGAACTCCTTCCACTGGTAGCGCACGCCCACGTCGGTCTGGCCGGTCAGGTCCAGGGACAGGGTCACCGAGGCCGTCGACGCGTTGTTGTCGACGGAACTGGCCATGAGCAGCTGGAAGGCGCCGTTCGGGGACTGGTCTGCGCTGACGCTGGCGTAGCCGGTGCCGCTCGTGGCGACGGTCCAGGCGGAGCCCAGTGAGCCCGACTCGAAGTCCTCCAGGAAGGGGTAGCTCGCACTGGCCGCGCCGAACGCGGGCGCCGGAGCGAGGAAGGCCGGGGCCGGCACGGGGGCGGGGGTCACGTCCTGGTAGGCCGCGGCGTCCTCGATCACGATCGGGCGGATGCGATCGACGCCCTCGATCTCGGCCAGCAGTTCGATGATCTCGGCCGAAGCGGAGAAGCCGATGGCGTTGCCGATCCAGAGTTCGCGCACGTTCTCGACCGCGCCGAGTCCGATGCCCATGTCCAGGATCGAGCGCACGACCGCCTGGCTCTGCGCCGCGTGGTCCTTGAGCTTCTGCGCCACGCCCGCGCGACGCGCGCGCGGCGACAGGCCCGGAAGGCTCGCCTCGAGCTCGGTCAGCGAGAGCTGGTCGGACATGACCAGATAGGAACATCCCCGGTCCTTTGCGGCCAGAGCCATCTCTTCGATGGTGTTCTGCCCG
>JAJDER010000007.1 GCA_029259725.1 Planctomycetota bacterium
CGTCGAGGACGCCTCGAGAACGCCGGCTCGGCGTTGCAGGATCCTCGACGAATCCACGGATTCGCCTCCGGTCCTGCGCCTTGATCCGACGCTCTCGAGACGCCCTCGCCTGCAGAGCACTTCGCGCACGGGCTGCTAGCAAGGGTCGGGACGGCCAGGGCCCCGCGAGAAGGCGCCGGGCCGGCACCTTCCGGTGGTTGCCACCCGCGTGCAAGATCCGCGTCGTGCCTGAGCTCCCCGAAGTCGAGACCGTCGTGCGGCAGCTGCGACCCGATCTGATCGGGCGCACGGTCACGGACGTGGAGGTGTCCTGGCCCCGCACGGTGGCTCGCCCGGGCCTGAGAGCCTTCCGCGAGGGCCTGCGCGGGCGTCGGTTCGAGGGCGCCTGGCGTCGGGCCAAGTACCTCGTCTTCGACCTCGACGATGGTCGTCATCTGGTCGGCCACCTGCGCATGACGGGCCGCTTCTACGTCCAGCGCACCCTGGACGACGCCTGGATCCGCGCGCGTCTCGGCCTCGACGACGGGCGCTCGCTGTTCTTCGTCGACGTGCGCAAGTTCGGCCGCCTGGCCCTGGTCCGCGAGCTGGACGAGATCCTCCCGCCCCTCGGCCCGGAGCCGCTCTCCGAAGCGATCGACGGCGCCTGGATGCGCGCCGCCCTGCGCTCGCGGCGCCGCATGCTCAAGCCCCTGCTGCTGGACCAGTCCTTCCTCGCCGGCCTGGGCAACATCTACGCCGACGAGGCCCTGCACCGCGCCGGTCTGCACCCGCTGCGTCTGTCGGATCGCGTGCCCGGCCCCCGTGCCGACGCGCTGGTCACCGCGATCCGCGACGTGCTGGCCCGGGCCATCGAGCAACAGGGCAGCAGCTTCGACACCTTCTACCGCACGCCCGCGGGCCAGCCCGGGAACTACCAGGAAGAGTTCCGCGTCTACGGCCGGGAGGGGCTGCCCTGCTCGACCTGCGGACGGCTCATCCGCCGCATCGTGGTGGGCCAGCGGGGAACGCACTTCTGCACGGGTTGCCAGCCGGCCCCGCGGCGGCGTGGTTCGACTCGTCCAAGGTGACCCGAGGATGAGCGGGGGTTGAAGATCCGGCGTGGAGTCGCCACCGTTCGCTCTCGGGCCCGCGTCCGGGCCCGCGCCCTGGCCTGCGCTGGGCCCGCCCGGTACCCCGACCCCGAGCCCCCATGAACGCGACGACTCTGAGACCGGGTGAACGACGTGCGATGCCGCCCTGGGCGCGGCTCGTCATCACGGTGGGCCTGCTGTACGTCTTCCTGGTCGCCATCAAGCTGATGGAGTCGTCGTTCAAGTTGATGGGTGGCGGGTCGGCCGGGTCGCTGTTCCAGGGCATCGAGAGCCCGTTCGCCGGGGTCATGGTCGGTGTCCTCGGCACGGTGCTGGTGCAGTCGTCCTCGGTGACCACGGCGACGATCGTCGCGCTGGTCGGCTCGGGTCAGATCGGCCTGACCGCCGCCGTGCCGATGATCATGGGCGCGAACATCGGCACGACCGTCACCAACACGCTGGTGAGCATCGGCAGCGTGCGGCGCAGCGGCGAGTTCCGGCGCGCCTTCGCCTGCGCCACGATGCACGACTTCTTCAACTACCTGTGCGTGATCGTCTTCCTGCCGCTGGAGCTGGCGACGGGATTCCTGAGCAGGACCGCGGTCTGGCTGTCGGGCCTGCTCACCTCGGCGGGCACCCAGGGCGCGTCCTTCAAGAGCCCGATCAAGACGGCCGTGAAGGCCGGTGGCAAGCTGGTCCAGGAGCAGGTGGAGAGCGTCGGCCTGGAGGGCAAGACCCTTGCGGTGACGCTGCTGGTCCTGGCCATCGGCCTGATCTTCGTCTGCCTGCACAACATCACGCAGCAGATGAAGGCCTTGCTCGCGGCGCGCATCGAGGCCGGGCTCAATGCGGCGCTGGCGCGGTCCGGGTTGGTCGGGATCGCCGTCGGCATCGTCGTGACCGTGGCGGTCCAGTCCTCGTCGATCACGACCTCGTTGCTCGTGCCGCTCTGCGCAGCGGGTATCCTGACCCTGGACAACGCGTTGCCGGTGACCCTCGGCGCCAACATCGGCACCACGGTCACGGCGCTGCTCGCCTCGCTCGCGGCCGAGAGCACGGCCGGGTTGTCCATCGCCCTGGTCCACGTGCTGTTCAACCTGAGCGGCGCGGTGTGCTTCTTCCCGTTTCCCTTCATGCGACGCATTCCGGTGACGTTGGCCCGGCGACTCGCCGTGCTGGCAACCCGCAACAAACTCTGGATCCTGGTCTACGTCGGCGTGATGTTCGTGGTCGTGCCGCTGATCGGTGTCTTCGTGATCGGCTGAGGAGGCCTATCCATGTTCAAGTGGCTCCGCGGGAACCAGACCGGTCTGGAGAAGATCTTCGCCGACTTCGGGCAGATGCTCGAGGACGGCCGGCACGTGTTCGACGCCGCGGCCAACGCGATCGTCGGCGGCACCAACCCGGACACCGTGAAGGACGACCTCTACGCGACCGACCGCCGCATCAATCGTGTCGAACAGGAGATCCGTCGCGCGATCGTCGTGCACCTCACCGTCGCCGACCGGGCCGACGTCCCGGTGTGCCTCGCGCTCATGTCGCTGGTCAAGGACGCCGAGCGCATCGGCGACTACGCCAAGAACATGCTCGAAGTGGCGTTCTACCGGCCGGACTTCAACCACGACGGCGCCGTGCAGCACCTGGTGGAGCTCAAGGACCGCGCGTCCCGGGCCCTGGCCAAGATGCGCAACCTGGTCGAGAGCCAGGACGAGACCCAGGCACGGGCCTTCATCGCCGACGTCGATGCGATGCTGAGCGACTGCGACGACCACGTCGACCGCCTGCTCTCGAGTCCGGACCAGGGCACCCACGCGGTGGCGGAGGCACTCACCTATCGGTACATCAAGAGGGTCCTGGCCCACGCGCTGAACATCGTCTCGGCGATCGTCATGCCGCTGGACAAGCTGGACTACTTCGACGAGAGGCCGGAAGACCGCGAGTAGGGCCACCGGGCCTGCGCGGAGCGCCGGCGCCGCCCCGGACGACGCCGTGAGCTTCCTCGATCCCTACAGCCCGAACCGCAGGATCCCGTTGCTCTGGATCGGACGCGCCGTGCTGCTGGTCGTCGTGGTCGGGCTGTACTTCGGCGTGCGCGCCCTGTGGGCCTGGCTGGCGTGAGTTCAGTCGCCGCCCGGCTCGGACGGTCCGTCCTGCTCGGCGGCCCACTTCGCGAGCAACTGCTGCTCGCGCTCCAGCGGGAGGCCGGCCGTGACCGGGTCGTCGTCGCCGCGCGTGGCGTCCCAGGCCAGGGTGTCGGCCACGGTCTGGCCCAGGGGCCGCATCGACAGCCCGCAGGTCAGCGCGTGGTTGATGTCGACATCCAGGAAGCCGCCGCTCTCGGCCGGGATCCACAGCGGCAGCTCGGTGAAGGGGGCGACGCCCTCGCGCTCCAGGAACGCGTCCGTGACCCAGGTGAACACGGCGTCGCTGCCGCAGATCTCGTCGCACGCGCCGATGAACTGGCCCATGGTCATCGGCCGTCTCGGCCCGGTCACGTGCACGAGTCCGTCGAGCCGGGCCTCGAGCGCTCGCACGATCCAGTCGGCGAGGTCGCGCACGTCGATGAACTGGATGCGCGCCTCGGGCGGCGGCGCGAGGATCGATCCGCCCTGGGAGATGCGCCGCGGCCAGTAGGTGAAGCGATCCGAGGGGTCGTGGGGCCCGACGATGAGCCCGGGCCGCACCAGCAGCACGCGCCCCTCGAAGTGCTCGCTCACGGCGCGCTCGCACCGGACCTTGAGCGCGCCGTAGGTCTCGCCGGTCACGGTGGTGTCGTCGGCGCCCGCGGGCAGTTCGGCCACGGGCGCGGACTCGTCCTGCCGATGGGCGCTCGCGACGGCCAGGGCCGAGAGGCTCGACACGAAGCAGTAGGCCTTGGCGCGGCCGGCCAGGATCCGGGCCGAGGTGGCCACCACGCCGGGCAGGTACCCGCAGGTGTCCACCACGGCGTCCCAGCGATCGTCGCCCAGGGCCGCCAGGCCGGCCTCGCCCTGGGTGCGATCTCCGCGGCGCTGGTCCAGGTCCCGGTGGTCGTCGTCAGCGAAGACGTCCGGCCCGGACTCGCCCCGATTGAGCAGCGTGACGGGGTGGCCACGCTCCCGGGCCACCTCGACCAGGTGCCGGCCGAGGAAGACGGTGCCGCCGAGGACGAGCAGGCGCAAACGGCCCCCTTTCCGGGGAGGCATCCCGGGGGGGATGCGGGATCATGGCATCGGCGCGTCGATCCACGCTGTCGCTGGACGCGCCGTGTCGCGGCGAAGATAACCCTGCGGGGGCCCGGTGCCAGACCACGCCCCCCGGAGACGAAGATGATCGCGCCCCGCGCCCTCGCGAAGCTGCTCGCCCTGACCCTGCTCGCGTCGCTCACGACCGGCTGCGGGTGCCTGACGCATGCGGTCTGGAACAACACGGTGGCCAACCCCGATCGCATCGTCGCGGCGTCGCTGGACGACCAGGACGTGCTGCACATGGTCGTGCGCTACGACGACCTGACCGTGCGGCACCTCAGCGCACCCCTGGCGGAGTTCGGTGCCGAGGGTGGCGGAGACGTCCAGGTCGTCGGTCGGCTCGATGACCAGCTCGACGCGCTCTCGGAGGAGCAGGGTCGGCCCGATGCGGTCTTCGCCTGGGAAGCGCCGCCCTACGGAGAGGCTTCCACCCGCCCCATCGTGGTGGCCCGCCCCGGAGCCGAGGAACTCGATCCGGCGGAGGTCGCCTCGACGCTGCTGGACGGGACCACCGAACCCGTGCCGGCGCTCCCCGATGGCGCGCTGCAGCTCACCCTCGAACGTCACGTGCACGACTACACCAACGCTCAGAGCTACTCGATCTCACTGGTGGGCGCCGGAGCCGGCACGGACGGGGCCGTCGAAGTGCCCGACCCCGTCGACCTGGGCGCGTTCCGGACCTACACCGCGACGATCGCGACGCCCCTGGTGGTCATCGTGGACGTGTTCATCGCGCCCTTCGGCGTGGGTACCAACCTGATCCAGCACGGTGTCGCCACGGACCGCTGGGAGGGTTGGAGCCCGTGACCCCGGCCCGCGCGGCCTGACTCACCGGCGTCCACCGCCCGCCACGAGCAGGGCGGCGAGGCCGGCGATCAGGATCGCGGCGAGTTCGAACGCGCGCGGGCCGAGGTCACGGAAGCCGGCCATCAGACGGTGACCAGCTCGGGCGCGGCGGGGAAGTCGATCGCGGTGCCGGCCACGTGGTTGAAGGTGTTCGTGAACACGTTCATCGAGACGTGGGCGACGATCTCGACCAGGTCGCCGTCGCTGAAGCCGGCGGCGCGCACCGCGGCGACGTCCTCGTCCGACACCAGGCCGCGGGCCTCGAGCACGCGGGCGGCGAAGCGCAGGGCGGCCTCGGCGCGAGCGTCGGCGGAGTGGCCGCGCCGGGCGTCGAGCAGGGCGTCGTCACCCAGGCCGGCCATGCGGCCGAGGGTCGTGTGCGCCGCGACGCAGTAGCCGCACCCGTTCGACTCCCCCACCGTGAGCGCGATCTGTTCGCGCAGCGGGGCCGGCAGGGCGCCGCCCGCGAGGGCGCCCGACAGCTCCAGGTAGCCCTTGAGCGCCGCGGGCGAGTGCGCCAGCGCGGAGAACAGGTTCGGGACCATGCCGAGCTTGGACTGCAGGCCGTCGAGCAGGTCCTTGGCGGGGCCCACGGCGGTCTTCGGGTCGAGCGGGGTGATGCGGGACATGGGAGTGCTCCGGAAAGGAGGGTCGGGAGAAGCCGGTCGAGTGGCCGGCGTGTACGCCCTCCCCGAAGCACCGCCCGTGCCAATCGCCAGGTCGCGCGTCCAAGTGCTTTCCAGCACTGAGTTTGCGGCGGACCAGCGTGATGCCGGCCCGGGCCTGTGGCGCGAGACTTCGCGCCTTGATGCGGAGATCTCGTGTGCATGAGCGCGAGATCTCGTGCGACACTGCGCGCGTGGCTGATGCCGACACCGAGTTCGCCTCCTTCAAGTCGCTGATCCTGGAGCTGTCGGTGAAGCGCTGCCCGGACGAGGTGGTCGATTGCATCGTCGGGCGGCTGGCGGCGCGGCCGCACGTGGCGCTGGCGCGGATCTGGCTCATCGGCCCGGGCGACATCTGCTCGCAGTGCCCACTGCGCGGGGAGTGCGCCGACCGCTCGCGCTGCCTGCACCTCGTGGCCAGCGCCGGGACCTCCCAGGTCGACCCCGGCCGGACCTGGGACCGCCTGGACGGTGAGTTCCGCCGCTTCCCCCTCGGCGTCCGCAAGGTCGGCCACGTCGCGGCCACCGGCGCAGGCGTCGAGGTGCCCGACCTGTTCGCCGACAGCCACTGGATCGCGGACCCCGAGTGGGCGCGGAGCGAGGGCATCGCGTCCTTCGCCGGGCAACCGCTTCGATTCGGGGGCGAGACCCTCGGAGTGCTGGCCGTGTTCTGCCGCCAGGCGCTCGCGGAAGACGCCATGGTCTGGCTGCGCATGGTCGCGGATCACGCTGCGGCCGCCATCGCCAATGCGCGTGCGTTCAAGCAGATCGAGCAGCTGCGGGCCCAGCTCGAGCAGGAGAACGAGTACCTGCGCACCGAGGTCCTGGAGGAGGGGGCCTTCGGCGACATCGTGGGCGACGGGGCCGCCATGCGCGCGGTCAAGCAGCAGATCGCGTTGGTCGCGCCGACCGACAGCAACGTCCTCGTGCTGGGCGAGTCCGGGACGGGCAAGGAGCTCGTGGCACGCGAGATCCACGGTCGCAGCGAGCGCGCCGGGAGGGCGATGGTGCGCGTCAACTGCGCCTCGATCCCGCGCGACCTGTACGAGAGCGAGTTCTTCGGGCACGTGCGGGGGGCGTTCACCGGCGCCGTGAAGGATCGCGCGGGCCGCTTCGAGCTGGCCGACGGCGGCACGCTGTTTCTCGACGAGGTCGGGGAGATCCCGCTGCCGCTTCAGGGCAAGCTGTTGCGCGTGTTGCAGGAGGGCGAGTACGAGCGCGTGGGGGAGGAGCGGACACGGCGCGTGGATGTCCGCATCCTCGCGGCGACCAACAGGAACCTGCTCGCCGAAGCCGAGGCCGGGCGTTTCCGACAGGACCTGTACTACCGGCTCAACGTGTTCCCCGTGCACGTGGCGCCGTTGAGACAGCGGCTCGAAGACCTGCCCATGCTCGCCGCGCACATCCTGCGCGGCCTCGCGCGGCGGCTGGGGACCGAGACGCCGCGGCTGTCGCCGGGCGCGATGATGCAGCTCCAGCGGTACGACTGGCCGGGCAATGTGCGCGAACTCCAGAACGTCCTGGAGCGCGCGTCGATCCTCTCGCGTGGCGACATCCGCCAGGTGGACCTGCCGGCTCGAGCCGCGCGGTCTTCCGTCCCGGCGGCCACGCCCGGCGAGACCGAAGTCGTGCTGACCGACGCGCAGATGCGCGAGCGGGAACGCGCCAACTTGCGTCGCGCACTCCGGGCGAGTGGCGGTCGGGTCGCCGGGCCGTCGGGCGCGGCCGCGCTCCTGGGCCTGAAACCCTCGACCCTCGCTTCACGCTTGCGGGCCCTCGGGGTGCTGCCGTCGAAGGGAGACTGACGTGCGCGCGCGCCTCGCCGGACTCGGGCGCCCCAAGTTCGTGCGCGACACGCTGGCCGCCCAGGGCACGGGGATCGTGCAGGCCGGAACGTACCTGGCGACGTCGATCCTCATCGCGCGCGCACTCGGGCCCCACGAGACGGGACGTTGGAGCGCGGCGCTCGAGATCGCCTTGCTGGTCACCTACGTCTGCAGTGCCGGGTTGGAGACGGCGGCGGTGTCCCGCTACGCCGAAGTGGTCGTGCGCGATGACGAGCGCGGCAAGGTCGAGGTCCTCGCCGGGCTGCTCAAGCTGGGCGGGCTGCTGGCCGTGCTCGTGGCGGTGCTCGTGGCGTGCTTCGGGCCGGACTTCGCCGAGGCGTCCTACGGGGACCGGGCGGTGGGGCAGGCGGCGGCCTGGCTCGGGCTCACGGCGGCGATCGAGCTCTGGCGCACGCTCGCCGTCGCCGCGCTCACCGGCGCGCGGCGTTGGGCGGCGTTCGCGCGCTTCGACATCGCCGCCAACCTGCTGCGTCTCGGGTTGGTGGTCGTGGCCGTGGTGGTGTTCGGCACGCTGGAGGCTCTCGTCGTCGCGGCTCTGGCGCACGCGGTGGTGTCGGCGTCACTGGGGCTGCTGGCCTACGGCAGCGCGCGGCGTGACGGTGGGCCCTTCGCCCCTCCCGCGCTCCGCGAGGTCTTCGCCGCCGTGCCACGGGCGCCGATCGGACGATTCTTCGGGCTGACCTGGATGCTGGCGGTGAACAAGACCGTGCACCGCACCGTGACGCGACTGGGCATGGTCGTGATCCCGGGCCTCGCGGTGCTCATGGTGGACGGGCAGGGCATGGCCGAGGGCGCGGCCTACAAGGTGGCCTTCGTGCTCAACCTCGTGCTGCAGAACGCGGTCGGCGCGATCGCCAGCGTGTTCCTGTCGACACTCGGGCACAAGTTGGACGAGGCGCCCCTGTCCGAGCAGGGCGGGCTGCTGCGCCGGGTCAGCCTGACGGCGGGATGCCTCTCGATCGCGGCGACGCTCGCCTCGGTGCCGCTCGCCTGGCTCGCCATCCGCTACGGCTACGGCGAGGGGTTCGAAGGCGCTTTCGAGCCCTTCCTGCTGCTCGCCGTCGCCAACCTGTTCCTCGGCTTCGGCGTGATCGTCGGCCCCTTCTACATCTACGCGGACCGGCTGCGTGCGTCGGTGATCCAGAACATCGTCTATGCCGGACTCGTCCTGGCGGCGATGGCCTGGGCCGTGCCGCGCTACGGCCCGCTGGGCGTGGCCGGCGCGGTGGGCTTCGGGCACGCGCTGCTGCTCGGGCATCTCGTCTACGTCGCGCTGTGGTATCGACGGCAGCGGGTGTCGAGCGGGGGCGACACCCGACATGGGTGATAGGCCGGCAGCGCGGGTCAACGCAACGCGCTGAGGCGCAGCCGACGCAGCCCGTGGCGGGGGTCCCAGCCAAGGGATTGCTCGAGCCGCTTCCGGGCGTCGTCGGGGCGGCCGTCGAGCTGTGCCGCGCGGGCGCTCCAGTCCGCGAGTTCGGCGCGGGCCAGGTCGTCGTCGACACGCGGGATGCCTCCGGCGAAGAGCTGTTCGGCCTCACCACAGGCCCCGGCCAGGAGGCCCAGCGCGCCGGCGCGCCACCACACGTACGGGTCCGGCGCACGCACCGCCGCAGTGGCCAGGTACTCCTCCCAGCGTCGGTACGGCGTGTCGTCCGCGGCGACGTGGACGAGCAGGGAGTTCCATGCGCGACCGAGCTCCTCGAGCCGCGCGAACGCAGCCAGGGCGTCGAGTTCGGCCCAGCGCGCGCTCAACGAATCGGGGTTGGCGAGGAGTTGCAGTTGCGCCTCACGCAACAGCCGATCGGGTTGGCCGGTGCGGGCGTGGAAGGCGAGGCGGAACAGGGAGGCTGCGCCGCGCGCCCCGCCGAAGCCGGGCAGGGTCCACGCGGCGGCCTGTGCGCCGGCATCATCGAGCCCGCGCAGGGCGAAGGCATCCTGCGTCACGCGGGCGGCCCGTTCGGCGAAGGGCACGACGTGTTGTCCGCCCAGCAGCGCCTCGTCGGGAAAGGGCTTGGCGGCCGCGTGGGCGAGGGACTCCGCGACGGCTTCGAGCGCGCCGTCGGCGTCTCCTGCATCGATCCGCGCCGCGCCGATCCGCAGCCACAGTTCGGTGCGGGCGAGCAGGTCGTCCTCGAAGATCAGCGCACGGCGCAGATGCGCGGCGGCGTCGGCGGGGCGACCGGCGGCGTGCGCGACATCGGCCTGGACGGCGAGGAAGGTGGCGAACACGTGGTGCCGCCCGAGGATCTCGTCGGTGCGGGTCAGGGCATCCAGCGGCGGAGCCTGCGGCGCAGCACCCGCGAGCGCCGCCGCCTCGTTGCGGAAGTGCTCGCGGCCCGAGATCTCGAAGGCCTGCTGCAGCAGGAGGGCCGCCTCATCGGTCCGGCCCTGC
Source organism: Planctomycetota bacterium (assembly GCA_029259725.1). Taxonomy (GTDB): domain Bacteria; phylum Planctomycetota; class B15-G4; order B15-G4; family B15-G4; genus JAJDER01. Next base: position 10,051 of record JAJDER010000007.1, read on the forward strand.
TCCCGGGCCATGCGCGCGCGCTCGGCCAGGGGCGTCTCGGGTTCGAGGTCGGGTACGTACACCTCGGCCAGCGTCAACACCTCGCGCGCCGCCTCGAACCAGCCCACATCGCGATACACGGCGTAGAGGTGCAGCCAACCGCGACGCCCGACGGGGCGGCCGCGCGCTTCCTCGCGAAGCGACCGTTCGCGGACCTCGTCCAGGGCCTCCCGCAAGCGCAGGGGCGCACCACCGGAGACCGGGAGCGAGAGGACAGGCTCCGCCACGGCGCCACGAGCGCCACCAGCGCCTGCAGCGCCCGCCGTGCCCGCCGTGCCTGCGGCGTCAGCGCCGGCCGCGGCGTCGAGGGACCACGGCAGCCGCCCGGTCACGCCGCTGTCGATGGTCAGCGCCTCGACCAGGGCGGCGTGCGCACCGGCGCGGTCACCGACGCGCGTCAGGCACCAGATCAGGTCGGCCCGGTCGCGCTGCTGATGGGTTCCGCCTCGCGCGTCGGCGACCGCGTGGGCCAGGGCCTCCACCGCCTCCTCGTGACGTTCGAGTCGCTTGAGCAGTTGCCCGCGGGCTCCGTGGGTCTCGCCGCGTGCGGGTGCCAGGAGCAGCAGCCCATCCAGGCAGGCCAGGGCTGCATCGGGGTCCCCGTTGCGTTCGAGGAAGCCGGCCAGTTCCAGGTGGGCCTCGGCCAGGGTCGGGTCGAGGGCGATGGCCCGCTCGAGCGCTCCGCGGATGGAGGCGCCGGGTCGCGCGAGGCGTTCCTCGAACCGCGGGGCGTCGAAGGCGAGCAGCGCAGCCTGCGACAGGTGCGTGGCCGCCCGGATCGGCGCGAGACCGAAGCTCGTGAGCAGCACCAGCGCGGCGGCGGCGACGAGGATGATCGGGCCGGGGCGCGGAAAGAGCGGCACCGGCTCGCGGCGCGCGAGCAGCCCCGAGAGAAGAAACAGCGGCGCGGGCGCGACGGTGAGCGTCGAGGTGCCCAGGTCGAGCAGGTTGGCCGCGAGCAGGGCCACGCTGGCGGCGAGCGCGCCGCCCACCAGGGTCACCGACGGCGCGCCGGCGGCCTCACCCCTCGCAGCGCCGGGCGTCGTGCCGAGCCGTCGCACGAGCGCGGAGAGCAACGCGGCCATCCAGGCCACGAAGACGAGCAGCGCGGGAAGTCCCGCCGCCTGCGCCACGGCGAGGAACACGTTGTGTGGGTGGGGCGTCTCGGTCTGGCTGAAGAAGCGGCTGCCCGGTTCGAAGCGCTCCAGGGCGAGGTAGGTTCCGGGCCCGATGCCGGTCCAGGGGTTGTCGGCGATCAGGCGGGCGCTGTTGCCCCACGCGTCGAGACGGAAGTCGAGGCTGTGCTCGAAGCGCTCGACCGAACGGGTCATGAGGCCGCCGGGATCGCTGGCCAGCAGCGAGCCGCCCGCGAGGATCGACACGATCACGGCCCCACCGACGAGGGCCGCGCGCCCACCGCGAACCTGGGCCAGGATCAGGCCCACGGCGGCGCGGCGCAGCAGCGGGAGCAGGACGAGCAGTCCGATTCCGAGGGCGAGGGCCGCCCGGCCGGTGTTGCTCCCCGTCTGCCAGGTGGTGACACCGAGGAGCACGGCCGCCGCGAGCCAGCCGACGCGCGCGCGTCCCCGCCGCGAGAGCCCGAGGCCGGCGGCCAGCAGGGTGTGACAGGCGAGGAAGGCGGCGGCCAGGTTGGGGTGTCGACCGAGCACCACCAGGCGCGTGTGCCAGGCGGACCACAGCCCGAAGTCCTGGGCGAGCAACACGGTCTGCGCGAGCCCCGAGAGGGCCACGGCGATCGCGACCACCGTGGGTGCGGCGAGGACGCGCCTCCAACCCTCGGCGTCGCGCGGTCGCACGGCGATGGCCAGGAGCAGCAGCGTGGCGGCGACGCACCAGGACCATGCTTCGCGCGCGGCGAGCCGGTCGGCTCCCGTGAACGTGGCCAGGGTCACGAGGCCGAGCAGCGCGAGCGGCAGGACGACGAGCGGCGACCGCGCGAGGTGGCACGGCCCGTTCCCGAGCTGGAGCAGCAGGGCCAACCCGGCGAGCGTGAGCACCACCGACCCGTCGGCGGTGCTCACCACGCCTTCGAATGCGAAGGCCCCCAGGGTCACCAGCAGGGTCAGCTCGGCCAGGTCGATCCGCGCGAGCGAGCGGCGCACGCACCACGGCGCGGTGAAGGCCACCGCGGCCAGGGCCGGCGCGCACCACGGCGGCCACGACTCGGTGAGGACGCGTACGGACACGTGGCCCTCGAGGTGGGCCGCGGCGCCCAGCAGCAGACCGAGGACCACGAGCAGCAGGGAGTGGCCTCCGACGCCAAGGTCGCCGAACGCCGGTGCCGGGTCGTCGCGCGCGTGTCCGGCGATCGCCGCCTGCGCCCAGCGTCGTTTCGCGCGTGAAGCGATCCACGCGGCGAGCAGGTGTCCACCCAGCCACGGCGCCCCGCAGAGCAGGAGTCCGGGGACGAGTCGGGTGTCGAGCGCCGCCGCGGCGTTGCTCGCCATCAGCCCATGCACGACGAGGACCAGGGCCAGGGCCGGAAGTCCCGCGCGCGCGACCAGTTCCAGCAGCTTCACCCGTGTGCACCCGAGGTTCGATTCCGGTTCGGGATCCGCACCGCGCGGTCGCCTGATCCGGTCCAGCATAGCGAGCGGCCCGACTTGCCCGATGGCCAACGTGCTGTAGCGTAGAGCCAGGGCTTGGAAGGGACGGGCGCGACCGGTTCGTCGTCTCCGCCCGGGCTGGCCGATCCGCGCGGAGGGCTGTGATGAAGGTGCTGCTCATCAATCCATTCGTGGAGAAGATGCACCTCGAGCTCAGCTACGCGGAGAACTTCCGCCCGCCGCTGGGGCTGGCCTACTGCGCGGCGGTGCTTCGCCAGCACGGCCACGAGGTGGAGATCCTCGACGCCCTGGTGCAGGGCATCCGCTTCCCGAAGCTGCGCAAGCTGCTGGCGAAGAAGCGCCCGGACATGGTCGGTCTCTCGACCTACTCACCCACGCGTTACGAATGCTTCCGGACCGCGCAGGTGGTCAAGCAGGTGCTGCCCGACGCGATCGTGGTCACCGGCGGTCCGCACGTGTCGGCCGTGCCGGAGGACACGCTCGACGAGGTCCCCCACGTGGACTACTGCGTGCGGGGCGAGGGCGAGGAGGGCCTGCTCGAGCTGATCACGGTGCTGGGCGAGGGTGGCGACCCCTCGCTCGTGGCCAACGTCTCGGGACGGCGCGAGGACGGCACGGTGTTCCACGCCTGCGACCGCGCCAACATCCAGGATCTCGACGCCCTGCCGCACCCGTCCCGCGACCTGATGCCCATGCGCCAGTACGGCACGCGCATGCCGTCGACCATGAACCTGGCGACCACGCTGCTCACCTCGCGCGGGTGCCCGGCGCGCTGCACCTTCTGCACGCGCGACTGGTTCAGCCGCGAGACGCGCTTCCACAGCCCGGAGCGCATGGCCGACGAGGTCGAGCAGATCATCACCGACTACGGCATCCGCGGGATCATCTTCCAGGACGACACCTTCACCTTGAACAAGCGCCGCATCCGCGCCTTCTGCGAGGAGATCCAGCGGCGCGAGCTGAAGTTCGACTGGCTGGCGACCACGCGCGTCGACTGCATCAAGCCGGACCTGCTGCGCGAGATGAAGGCGGCCGGCTGCAAGGTGCTCACGTTCGGCGCCGAGTCGATGAACCCCGAGACGCTGCGGTGGCTCAAGAAGGGGTTCAACGTCGACCAGGTGCGGCAGGCCGTGGAGTGGTGCAACGAGATCGGGTTGACCGTGCGCTGCAGCTACCTGATCGGGATCGGCGAGGAGACCGAGGAACAGGTCATGCGCAGCGTGCGGCTCGCGCGCGAGCTGAAGGTGAGCAAGCTCAAGGCCAACGTCGGGCTGTCGGTGTATCCCGGCACGCCGCTCTACGAGATGGCCATGGACGCCGGCGTGCTCCCGCGGGACTACAGCTACGCACGCGGGTGGGACGACCCGGAGATGCGCTACGGCAACAACGAGACTCCGCGCTGGTACACGCCGCACGTACCCGTGGAGCGGTTGCTCAAGCTGCGCAAGGAGACCGAGGTCAACATCCTCTTCACGAAGCCGTCGCTGCGGACCGTCGTGCACCGCACGCGCAAGTTCGCGCGGCGCTTCCGGCGTCACCCGGCGGAGACCGTCCGGCACGTGAGCCAGTTCGCGAGCTCGTTCCTGGCGCGCTCGGGGCTGCGGCCGCCGAAGCCGGCCGTGATGGCCGAGGACGACAGCCCGCGCGTGGGTGCCTGACCCGGGTCGGCGCGGTCGACCCGGTAAGCTGGGCGTCAGCCACGGGAGGGGAAGCACCGATGCCCACGACGATCCGCATCCTGCTCGACGAGCACGAGGTCCGCGCCGAGCTCGGTGACGGGCCGACGGTGCAGGCCCTGATCGCCGCGTTGCCCTTCGAGGAGACCCTGCGCAGCTTCGGGGACTGCTTCTACGTCGAGTCTCCCGTCACCGCCGCGCTCGAGCCCGGTGCGAGCGACGAGGTCTCCGTGGGGGACGTCGCCTACTGGCCGGCGGCGTTGGCCGTGTGCTGCTTCTTCGGCCCGACGCCCGAATCCGCGCCGGGCAGCAGCGAGCCCGTGGCGCCCAGCGATGTCACGATCATCGGGCGCCTGGCCGACCCCGCGCGCCTGGCCGAGGCGCGCGACGCGAAGCGCATCCGCATCGAGAAGGCCTGACGCGATGGCGGGCTCCGGGCGTGTGCGGCTGGGACGCGTGATCCTGCTCGCTGCCGGAGGGCTCGTCGGGCTGCTGCTCGGGGAGGGCCTGGTGCGCGGCGTGAACGTCCTGCGCAGCGGGGCGGCGCACGATCGAGGCGGCGTCGAGCGCGCGTATCAACACCATGACCCCGTGCTCGGCTGGCGCCCCACCCCCGGCGTGACCGCGCGGCACCACACGACCGAGTTCGACGTGACCTACGCCATCGGCACGCACGGCTTCCGTCAGCGGGAGCCACCGCTGCTGCGCTCGAACCGCGAGGACGGCTCACCCCGGCCTCGCGTGCTCGTGCTCGGGGACTCGTTCGTCTTCGGCCAGGGCGTGGACGAATCGCAGCGCTTCACCGAGCGGGTCGGCGCGGCCCTCGATCTGGACGTGCTGTCCGTGGGCATTCCCGGCTCGGGCACCGACCAGCAGGTGTTGCTCTACGAGGAGCTGCACGGCGAGTCGGGCCCGTTCGCGATGCCGTCGGCAGGCTCGAAGCCCTCCGTGCCACACTTCGACGTCGTCGTGCTCGGCTTCCTGCTCGAGGCCGTGGAGCGCAACGTGAGTCGCCGCCGCGCGGGGCGCTCCAAGCCGCGCTTCGTGCTCGACGACGCCGGCGTGTTGCAGCTCACCGGCGTGCCGGTCGCCGACGACTACGAGACGCTGGCCGAGCGGATCGAGGCCCGCGAGACGTCGCGGCTCGAGCGGCTCAAGGGCACGCTGCGTCGGAACTCGGCGCTGTACGGGCTGCTGCGCGAGCGCTTCCGGGACGCACTGCGCGCCGCGGGCGACGGCATCCGCGACACGCGGGTCGAGGACGAGCTGGAGCTCGACGGCTGGCCCGTCACGCGCGCGCTGCTGGCGCGCCTCCGGGAGCAGGTCGTCGCCCAGGGCGCCCGTTGCGTGGTGATCGTGATCCCGTCGGCCCAGGACCTGGAAACGGCGACGGGCGCCGGCGACGAGGCCGCGGCGCGCGTGCTCTCGGCCTGCGAGGACATCGGCGCGCTCGGTGTGGACCTGACGTCGGTGTTCGCGGCCGAGCCCGCCTGCTACTTCCCGGTGGACGGGCACTGGACGGCGAAGGGTCACCGGGTGGCGGCCGAAGCGCTGGCTTCCCGCCTGGCGTCGTTGCTGCCGGAGCGCTGACGGCCACGCGCGACGGCCACGCGCGACGGCCGGTGCGCCCGGGCGGCGAGGGGCGGCGCGCCCGCGTCGGCCCATCTCGGCGTAGACTCCGGGCATGTTCCGCCTCCCCTTCCACGTCCTCTGTTGCCTGATCCTGGCCAGCGCCGCGGCATCCAGCCAGGGCGGGGTGACCGGCGCACTGACCCGCGCCAAGCTCCACCCGCCGAGCGAACGACCCAACATCCTGTTCATCGTGGCGGACGACATCGGCGTGGAGAACGTCGGCGCGTACGGGGAGAACCCGGACGCCGCGCACACGCCGGTCATCGATCAGCTCGCGTCCGAGGGTGTGCTGTTCCGCAACGCCTGGAGCAACCCGCGGTGTTCGCCGAGCCGGTCGACGCTGCTCACCGGGCAGTACGGGTTCCGCACCGGCATCGGGCGCACGGTGGGCTGGGCCACCGACCTGTTCGAGCTCTCGCCCGACGGCGCGACGCTGCCGCGCGTGCTCGGGCTGCTCGGCTACGGCACGGCGGCGGTGGGCAAGTGGCACCTGGCGGCCGAGCAGCTCTCCGGGTACGCCCACCCGCAGATGCTCGGCTTCGATCACCACCGGGGCGCCATCGACAACCTGCCGTCCTTCAACGGGCAGGCGTACTTCGACTACGAGAAGTCGGTGGACGGCGTGGTCCAGCAGTCGACCACCTACGCGACCACCGACGCGGTGAACGACACGCTGGCCCTCGTGGAGCAGCTCGGCGAGCCGTGGTTCGTGTACCTGGCCTTCAACGCGCCGCACGGGCCGTATCACAAGCCGCCCGACGCGCTGCACACCTATGACCTCGCCGGCCTGTCGGTGCAGCAGAACATCCCGCTGCACATGAAGGCGATGACCGAGGCCATGGACACCGAGATCGGCCGGCTGCTGGCGGAGCTGCCGCCGGCCGAACTGGCACGCACCGTAGTGGTGATCGTCGGCGACAACGGCACCGACGGCATCGCGTCGGTGCCGCCGTGGGAGCCGAGCCACGCCAAGGGCACCGTCTTCGAGGGCGGCGTGAACGTGCCGCTGATCGTGTGGGGCGACGGCGTCGGTGTCGGCGAGAGCGCGGCGCTCGTGAACCTGGTGGATCTCTACGGCACGGCGCTGCAGCTGGCCGGCATCCACGGCCCGACCTCACCCGATGCCGTCAGCGTGCTCCCCTACCTGATCGATCCCGCCGCGCCGTCGCTGCGCTCCTTCGTCTACACCGAGCGCTTCGCGCCCAATGGCTTCGATCTCGGCTTCGGCCCGCTGCTCTCCTGGTACCGCGCGGTGCGCAACGAGCGCTACAAGCTGCGCGACGCCTTCAACACCTTCACCGGCGAGGACTTCCAGGAGCTCTACGACCTGGAGGCGGACCCGTTCGAGACGACCGACCTGCTGCTGGGCGCGCTGACGCCCGAGGAGGCGGCGGCGCTGGCGGAGTTGCAGGCGGCGCTGGGGAGTGTGAGCGAGTAGGGCGCGCCGGTCCCGGGGGCGGGCGCGTCCTGCGCGACCGGTCTCAGCCCAGGACGGTCTGCTTGACCTCGGCGAAGCCCGCGGGATGCAGGCGCGCGCCGAAGTGGGTCACGAGCGTCGCCGAGCCCAGGCTGGCCAGGTTGCCGGCCTGCTCGCAGCCGAGGCCGTGGGTGATCCCGTAGAGGAACGCGCCGGCGAACATGTCGCCGGCACCGTTGGTGTCGATCGCCTTGACCGGGTGCGGAGCGATGTCGAGCCACGCCGCGCCGTCCCAGACGCGTGAGCCGCGCGACCCGCAGGTGATGGCCAGCACGCCCGCGCGCTGCGCCAGGATGTCGCCGGCCTCCTCGACGCTGTCGGCGCCGGTGAAGCCCTTGGCCTCGGCCTCGTTGCAGAGCAGCAGGTCGACGCCCTCGCCGAGCACGCGGTCGAGTCCGTCCTTGCAGTACTGGACCATGGCCGGATCGCTGAACGTGAACGCGGTCTTCACGCCGTGCTTGCCGGCCAGGGCGCGGGCGTACAGGGCCGTGTCCAGCGAGTTGGGTGTGCTCACCAGGTAGCCTTCGACGTAGAGGTACTCGGCGGCGGCGAGCTCGGCCTCCACGACCTGATCGGGCGAGAGGTTGGCGCTGATCCCGAGGTTGGTGTTCATCGTCCGCTCGGCATCGGGCGTGATCATCACCAGGCAGGTGCCGGTGCGGCCGTCGGTGCCCTTGTCGGTGTGGACGTTGGTGGCCACGCCCGCGGCGCGCATGTCCTCGGCGAAGAAGCGACCATTGTCGTCGTCGGCGATGCGGCACGAGTAGTAGCAGCGCCCGCCGAGCTGCGCGAGGGCATGGATCGTGTTGGCCGCGGAGCCGCCGCCGGTGAGGCGGTGGCGCACGCCGGTCAGCGCGTCGATCAGCGTCTCCTGCCGCGCCTCGTCGACGAGCGTCATCAGGCCCTTCTCGACGCCGAGATCGCGCAGCTGCTCGTCGGTGGTCTCGATCTCGGTGTCGACCAGGGCGTTGCCCACGCCGTAGACGTCGTACTTCTTTGCGGTCATGGACTCGGCTCGTGCGGGTGCGGGGTGGAGGCGGGGTGTGGGGAAGCGCCGCAAGTTAACGGATGCGGCGAACGAGGCAAGGACCGCGCGGGCGCCTGAGAGGGCTGATGGGATGGACCCGTGCTCGGGGAGGGGGCCTGCTTGAACCTGAGGCCGCCATTGGGGGCGCGGCCGCGCTGTTCGGTGATGGCAACGGCGCCTTCCCCGACACGCTCGACATGGTTTTTGGGCGTGATGTGCGCGCGCGGGTTCCTTCCCAGGTCTCAGCGACAGTTCCCGCACCTTGCTCCTGAGGGTTGCCCCATGACCACGCATGCACCCACCCGCCTTCACAGTGTCCCTCCACGCGCGCGCCTCGCGGTCCGGACCGCCTTCAGGTGTGTCGTCGCCGCGATCATGGTCGTGGTGCCGTCAGGGCTGGTCAGCGCCCAACTGGCCACGTTCACGCCGCTCGGCGATCTCCCCGGCGGTGGCGACGACAGTCAGGCCGAGGACGTCTCGGCCGACGGCACGACGGTGGTCGGCTACAGCATCTCCGACACGAGCATCGGTATCGGCGAGCTGTTCCGCTGGACGGCCGGCGCCGGCATGGAGGGGATGGGCTTCATCGACGTCTCGTTCCCGGAGAGCTGGGCCCAGGCCGTCAATGCGGACGGCTCGGTGATCGTGGGCGTGAGCAAGGACCAGGCCGGGCCGCCCTGTCCGCCCGACGCCCACGCCGTCCGCATCGTGGACGGGACGATGCACGCGCTCGGGACGCTGCGCTGCTGGAGCGTGGCGCGCGACGTGTCGGACGACGGGCAGGTGGTCGTCGGTGACCTCGACACCGAGCCCATCCCGGGCATCCTCTTCCGCAAGACGTTCCGCTGGTCGGCGGACAACCCGCTGTCGTTCGCGATCATCGAACCCCAGGCGCCGTACGAGCACTCGTTCTACGGAGTGACGAACGGCGACGGAAGCGTGGTGGTGGGGTGGGGCGTGCAGGGCGCCAACACCGGTGGCTACCGCTGGACGGCGTCGACCGGGACGCTGGATCTCGGCCCGGGCACGGCCTGCTACGAGGTGTCGGCCGACGGAGACGTGGTGGTCGGGAGCGCGGGGAGCAACCCGGCGCGATGGACGCTGGCCGGGGAGTGGCAGCAACTCTCGCCCAACCACGACCTCTTCGGTGGAGAAGCACGCGACGCCTCGGCCGACGGCTCCGTCATCGTCGGCGACGCCCACGGACCCGGCTACGAGTACGGCTTCCGCTGGTCTGCGGCCAATGGCATGTGGAACCTGAACACGCTGCTCACCAACTACCATGGCGTCGACCTGACGGGCTGGGACCTCAAGACGGCACGCGGCGTGTCGGCCGACGGGCGCGTGATCGTGGGGAGAGCCATCAACCCCAACAGCGACGTCGAGGCCTACCGCGTGGACCTGCCACCGGATCCGTGGGCGGAACTCGGCGGCGCGCTGGAAGGCACGCCCGGCGTGGCGTTCCCGAGCGAGCCACCGGAGCTGAATGCGGTCGGGACGCTCGTGGCCGGGCAGCTGGTGCGCCTCGAGCTGTTGAACGCGCGCCCTTCGGCGCAGGCTTCGCTGGTCATCGGGCTGAGCGCGCTGAACGCGCCGTTGCTGGGAGGGACGCTCGTGCCCGATCCGCTGTCGATCGTCCCGCCGTTCTCCACGAACAACCAGGGCCAGTTGGCGCTCACGTCCCCGTGGCCCGCAGGTGTCCCGAGCGGTGTCGACATCTACTACCAGTACTGGATCGACGATCCGCAGGGGCCCGCCGGCTACTCGGCGTCGAACGGCCTGCGCTCGACGACGCCCTGAAGATGTCGGCGGCGTGCTCGGCTCACGGACCCCACGACCACGCGCCGAAGACCCACGTGTCGCCCAGGGGTTCGTCGATTCGAGAGCCCCCGAACTGCAGCAGCCGTCGTCGCCGCGTGTCGTAGGCGATGCGCGCGAAGTGACGCGTCCCTGGCGCGGGCGCGTGCTCGGCACTCCAGAGGCTGCCGTCCCAGACCCACCACTCCGAGAGGTCCGTGCCCAGGACGCCGTTGCCTCCGAGCATGACGACACCTCCGAGTGACGGTGCGTCTGTCATGGCGTGTCGGCAGCGTGGGTGAGGGGCGGGGCTCATCGGCGCGGCCGTCCGGCGGCTCCAGGACGTCCCGTCCCACTCCCAGAGGTCGGCCAGCGTGTCGAAGGTCCCGGCCTCTTGCGCCCCGCCGAACAAGACCGTGACACTGCGCGACGTGTCGTACGCCATCCCGTGGAGGGAGCGAGGCACCGGAGCATCAGGCACGACGAGCTGTTCCCAGTCGCTGCCGTCCCACTCCCAGGTGTCGCCGAGGTCGCGCCGATCGGCGCGGCCGCCGAAGAGGACGACGCGCTCGCGCCGCACGTCGTAGGCCATCGCGTGGTTCGCGCGCGGGGAGGGCGAGTCGTCCGGGCGGCACGCGGTCCACGTCACTCCGTCCCAGAGCCAGGTGTCGCCCAGGACACCTTCACCGAGACCGCCGAAGAGCACGGTGACACCGCGGCGCGCGTCATAGGCGGCGGCGGCGTACGACCGGGCCGGAGGTGAGACGGGCGCAGCGGCGCAGGTCCACGCCGAGCCGTCCCACTCCCACGTGTCGTCGAACCAGGGGCCGGCGCTGGACGCGCACCCGCCGAAGAGGACGGTGACTCCGCGCGCGCTGTCGTGCGAGAAGGCATGGGCGAAGCGTGCCGCCGGAGCGCGTGCATCGGGCCGGCGCATCACCCAGAACTCATCGTGCGCGAGACCGGGTGCGGCCAGCGCGAGCAACCAGGCCAGAGCGTGCGCCAGCGGGCGGATCGTCGCGCGCATCAGGTCGGCCGACGCTGACGTCGAGCGCACCGCGGGCACGGCATCGGCGCGCACCGCGGCCCGGGCCAGCGCGGCGCGGCCGGCGCCCAGCAGCGACAGCGGCGGCTGATGCCAGGTGCCGGCCTCGAGCACCGTCCCCACGATCGACCTCGGACCGAAGGGTGTGTCCCGAGCGCGCGTCGTGGCTTGATCTGCGGCGAGCGCCGCTCGGAGTGCGACCAGACGCGGGGGCCGGCCCGCAGCGCCGAGCGCGGCCGCGACGTGCTCCGCCCGGGCGTCGGTGCCGAGCCGCTGCCACCAGCGCGTGGCCAGCTCCGCGACGCTGGCCAGCGCTTCCTCGCTTGGACCTTCGAGCGAGAGCAACTCGACGTGAAGGTCCACCGCCGTCCCGAGGTCCTCGGCGCGCCCGGTGTCCTCCAGCATGCGCGCGTAGTGGCGGCGGGCGCTCGGGGCCAGGTGCCTCGCTCGCTCGTACCCCGCGCGCGCGCGGTCGAGCTCCCCGCGCGCGGCGTGGACGTCGGCGCGAACGCACAGATGGCGACTCCATGGGTCCGGGAGAGGGAGCGTCTCGGCCAGCTCGAGGTAATGGGTGGCCGCCTCCACGTCTCCGATCTGGCACGCGGAATCCGCGATCGCATACGCGAGGAACCCAGCGTCCCCGAACGTGTCGAAGGCGCGCACCAGGCGCGGATAGGCGAGCGCGTGTCGACCCAGCTCGCGCAGCAGTTGGCCGCTGGCGGCGTCCACGAGCGGGTCCGGCTCCGGACGGAGGTCGAGCGCCGACCACGCTCGTGTGCTCAGTTCGACATCTCCGATGAGATAGGCGAGGAGTCCGAGCGCGCGCCGGTCCGTCTCCGTTGCCTGCTCGACGATCGCGACGTCGGGTCGCTCGCCGGTCGCGAAGGCGGCCCATGCGCGCGCCGTGACGGGACAGGCGGCCGTCAGGGTGGACGACGGTCGCGGGCGCGGAGACGAGGAGGAGCGCGCTCGGGCGAGCGCGACGACGTCCCGCTCCAGCCGGATGTCGCTCCGCCCAGGCGCCAGCGCGACGAGTTCGTCATAGGCCGCGAGCGCGCTCTCGGCGCCCTGCCCGAGATCGAACGGCAACGGTAGGTCTCCGGGCGCCTCCGACCACAGGTCCCACACGCGCGACTCGTGCATCGGGTCGAGCAGGGCCAGGCGCGCCTGGCGGTGCAGTGAGCTCACGCGCTCGGGCAGCGTCAACCGATGCCATCCCCAGTAGCCCGCCAGGCAGGCGAGCGAGATGACGAGGATCGCGCTGATGCTTGCGGCCGCCACGAGCGAGCGGTTCCGGCGCAGCGCCTTGCGCGTGCGAGACACCAGCCCGGGTCGTCGCGCGGCGATCGGGCGGAGCTCGAGGATGGCTTGCAGGTCGTCGCCCAGGGCGCGCGCACTCGCGTAGCGCTGCGCTGCGTCCTTCTCCATCGCCTTGAGCAGGACGGTCTCGAGTTCGGGAGGGACGCGTGACGTGATCTTCCGGGGTGGGCGCGGTTCACGGGTCAGGACCTGGTGCAGCACCTGTTCGGTCGTGTCGCCGCCGTACGGTCGCTCGCCGGTCACCAGCTCGTAGAGCACGACGCCGAGCGCATACACGTCCGTCGCCGGTCCGAGCCCGCCCCTGTCGGCCGTGATCTGCTCCGGCGCCGCGTAGTGTGGTGAGCCGAGGAAAGCGCCCGTCCTCGAGAGCGTCTCGGCCTCGAGGTCCCGCACGAGGCCGAAGTCCAGGAGCACCGCGCGGTCGTCGGGCGTGATGCGGATGTTGGAGGGCTTGACGTCGCGATGGACGATGTCAGCTTCGTGCACAGCGTGCAGCGCGCGGGCGAGGTCACGACCCCAGCGCACGATCTGCGAGACCGCGATGTCCATCGCCGCGTTCGTGTGGGCACGGTCACCGGGCGCCGAGAGGAACGCAGACAGGTTGCGTCCCGGCACGTACTCCATCGCGAGGTAGAGCACACCCCGCTCCTCACCGGCGCCGTGGATGCCCACGATTCCGGGATGGTGCAGCCGGCCGATGGCGCGTGCCTCGCGCCGGAACCGCTCGGTCGATTGCTTCGCCTCGAGCGGCGCCGCGCGCAGCAGCTTCAAAGCCACCAGTCGCCGCAGCGAGAGCTGCTCCGCCAGGAACACCTCGCCCATCCCGCCCTGCCCGATCCGGGAGACGAGACGGAAGTCACCGATGCGCTCGAAGGGCAGCGACGCGCCCTCTTCTCGCGACTCGAACAGGTGCAGATCCTCGAGCAGCGCGAGCCGGTGTTGTAGCTCGTCGGAGTGCTTGGCGTGGCTCGCCATGATGCGGTCGATGCCTCGCCGCCCCTCCGACTCGGCCGCTCGAAGGCACTCGACCAGGAGCCGCTCGACGGTGTGATCCGGACCGGGGACAAGCGACGTGTCGGCATCCGGAGGGGGCGTACGGCTCTCACTCATCTCGCTGATATCGTATGCCTCTCCCGTGGTGCCGCGGAGCCGAGCCCTGGATTCCTTCCGAGACCTGCTGCAACGAGCCAAGGACGGGGATGCGGAGGCCCTCGAAGCCTTGCTCGTCCCGCACCTGCCGGGACTCACGGGGTTCGTCCGGTTACGGGGTGGGGCGCTCGTGCGCGGGCGCGATTCGAGCGAGGACGTGGTCCAGTCGGTCTGTCGCCAGGTGGTCCACGGGATCGCTGGTCTCCGCGGCGAGACAGAGCAGGCCTTCAAGCAGTGGCTCTACGCGATCGCGCTGAATCGCGTGCGAGATCGCGTGGACCACCTGCTGGCGGACCGCCGCGACGTCCGCCGTGAGGTGCCGCTGCCCTTCGACTCGCACGTGGACGACGGCGCCGTGCTGCAGTGCTACGCCACGCTCGAGACGCCGAGCCAGCACGCGATGACGAAGGAGGCCATCGAGCGGATCGAGAGCGCGTTCGACCTGCTCCCCGGGGAGTACCGCGACGTGCTCATGTTGACGCGGATCGCCGGCCTGTCCTACGCCGAGGTGGCCGCTCAGCTCGGGCGAAGCGAGGGAGCGGTGCGCCAGCTCCTGCACCGGGCGCGAGCCCGCCTCGCCATGCTGCTGGAGTGACGTGCGGAGGACTGCGAAGTCGAAGCGTCCCACGAACAGTTGTCGAGACGCCGAAGGCGCGTCGTGTTCGTGAGCACATGGATGGGCCTTGTCCTGAGCGGCCTCGGGCTGGACCTGTTCCTGCGCGCGTGCCGGTTCAGCAGGCCGGTCTCTACGCCGAGCGCTCGACAAAGTCGTCGCCAAAGCGGCGCCGTGTCCCGCCGGCCGCGAGCAGGGTGACCCACCCACGGTGGCTGTCAGCGGGGCCCCCGCCGGGCGAGATCGCCCGACAAGATGGCGCGCCCGGCAGGAATTGAACCTGCGACCTCCGGTTTAGGAACTCTGCCCGGGGTGTCCGTGGGGATTCTAGGGGGTCCAGATCATTAGCGGAGAGGTGGTTTCTCGTCCGTGAGATCCGGGGACGTTCGCCGACATCCACGGGCTTGGCTGTCAGGGTGGCTGTCAATGGCTGTCAGCGCCGAGGCCAGTTGCGCTTTCCTCACGCGCGCGTACGGGCGTTAGGGGGCGAGACTCCTAATGCGCGCCGGGGGCGTAATGACCCGAGGTCGGTGGCTTCGCGCTCAGGCCGGCCCGGGGGCCGCTCAGCTTCGCTCGCCGCCCCGCGCGAGCCGTAGGTCACACGCGAGGTTGAGGGCGCTGGCGCACGGGTCCCGGCCCCTCCGTGTGTCCGATGGCCCCCGGGGGAGGGGGGTACGGGGAAGAAGGAGGATGAGAGGTCCCACCAACCCCCTCGCGCCCTCGGCCTGTTTCTTCCGCTTCAAGAGGCGTCGGAGGGGGGAGCAGCGTCGTAACGCGAGGTTAGCTTGGTGAGGGCAATCCCCACTCAGGCGGAGGTCCGTCCATGCGTCCTGTGGCAATAGCGGTGCTCTGTGCTGCGTGCTCCTGCTTGTCGGCTCTGGTCACCGTTGGCGTGGTAGCGCCAGGTGAGGTAGCACCTGGTGATGCTGTGCCAGCGGTCATAGAGGCGCAGCGCTTCATCCTTCGTGACGCTGATGGCGTTGAACGGGCTGAACTCAGGCCCACTGAGGATGGCGCCATACTGAAGCTCTTCCGTCGAGACAGGTTCCACGAGGAACTGTCGGAGCAGGCCGACCCAGTCGTGTTCTTGTCGTCGTCAGCGCATGGAGGGCGACTCGAAGTTCGAGGACATGAACCTGACGACGGTGGATGGGGCGTCGGGCTGTGTCATGCCGGCATTCACGCGCTGGGGGGCACGGCATCGGCGTGGGTAGACGCAGAGCCGGGCGCGGTCTTCCTGAAGCACGTGGACGGCGGCTCACTTGTCAGTGGAGGACTTCGACGGGCCGAGATCACAGCGTCGTCGAAGTGGGACCCGGGAGCCCTTGCACTCGTGCGGGGTGCGGGGGCGGGCGAGTTTGCCGCGCTACTGCCGGCGGCGCTCAGCGTTGGGGCGAGCGACCAGGATCTGACACTTGAGGCAAGCACCGGGGCCCTAGCAGCTGGTCTCGGTGCGTTTCTTGACGACTATCGATCACACTTCCACGGGCAAAGCTTCGACGCCTTGAAGGAGTTTCGCGAGAGCATGCGCGGCGACAGGAGCGATGAGGATCCCGCCGACCAGCCGGGTGACGGGAGGTAGCAGTACCCCCTGTCCGACCACCCCCCTTCGAGCTGCCTCCCACGGCGTAGCGGTCCCGCCGGTGAGTCGCGTCTCGGGGCCGTTGTGGCCTAGCTCGCCCCTGGGGGCCGCGTTCTCGCCAAGCTCAATGCGCCAACGACCCAGCCGAAGATGGACCCTACGAGCGTGAGAACCATCCGGGCCTCTTCGTGCTCCTGTTCGACGATATTCATTCCGACGAGTGCGCCTGCAAAGGTGCTGGCGATCAAGATCAGGGCTGCATACGGTGGCTGGTTGCGGTCGGGCATCATGCGGAAGTCTATCAGGTCGATCCTGACGTCCTACGGCCTCCTCAGCACGCCGTCGAAGTAGAGCGGCCCTTCGTAGTCGTGGACGGTAACGGTTGTTCCCGGTTCGAAGACGACGCCACCCGTCAAGATGAGCCCGGTTTGCGTGAATAGCTGGCTCCCTCCGCCGAACTCCGATTGGGCCCCGCCCATCGGCCAGTCCATCAGGTTGGTTCCGGCGACCTTCAAGGCGCCAGCGCCATCGGAGAGGCTCGGGTGAACCGGGGATGCGGCCTCTGGGAACTTCGAACTACCCCAGGTGTTGCGCACCATGATGTCCTTCAAGATGAACACCCGATTCGCTGGCACGTCATATACACCTTGGCCCGATATGTCGGTCACGTCGACCTGGAACGACACGTGCTGCTCGCCGCCGAGGGGAGCGGGTGTCGGGTCGGCGGCCACATCCACCACGAGGTACGCCCCCAACAACACCAGGGCCAAGGCCCACGCCCCACGCTTCTTTCTGTCCGTCACTACGCCCTCCTTGTCGATCAGCTCCCCTCCGCCTCGCTCCAAGGTATCGGCCTTTGCGGGATTCCGCGCACTGCTCCGGAATCTTGCTGGCGGGGACACCCCATGTCCCAGCTCTGCCGGGTCCTAGATCTCCCGTAACACCGCTTCACCAGCTACGCTGGCCCATCGGGGAGGAGGAGGGCGTCGTCATGCTTCGCGTTGCAGCGATCGTTTTGGGGCTGTGCGTCACTGCGTCGGGCCAAGATCCCGTGTGGCAGATCTCGCCCATCAACGGGCACTGGTACGCGCTGACCTTGTCCAACGGCTCGTGGACCGACGCTCAGGCCCAGGCACAGGCATGGGGCGGGAACCTGGCCACGATCCGCACCCCCTCCGAGAACGACTGGCTCCTCGGCTTCGGCTCAGGCTCGTCGCCGACGAACAAGTTGTGGATGGGCTTGTGGCAGGACACCGCGGACCCGAGCTACTCCGAGCCAAGCGGCGGGTGGAAGTGGATCGATGGGGATCCGTCCACCTGGACGAACTGGAACTCGAACGAGCCGAACGACCAGAGCAACACAGAGCACTTCGGTGAATTCACATTCCAGACTCCAGGGAAGTGGAACGACATCTTCTTAGCGGGCACTGCGCCCGGGCAGCCAGGGATCGTGGAACTGGTGTCCGATGACTGCAACGCGAACGCTCTGCCGGACCTGTACGAGATCGCGGTGGGCCTTGTAGGCGACATGAACGGCGACGGCGTTCCCGACGAGTGCGATGTGTGGAACGACGTGGGACCCGCGTTACCGGGTTCAGCGGGCGATCCCGCCCTCGTGGGTGACGGGTCGCTTCTACCGAACGACTTGGTCACGCTGTCCCTAACCAACGCCAAGCCCTTCGCGTCGGCCACCCTCGTCGTCGGTTTCAGTGCCGTGAATGCACCGTTCAAGGGCGGCGTATTGGTACCGGCAATCAACATCGTGTTCGGCCAGACGACAGACTTCTTCGGAGGGACAACCTTCGGAGGACTCTGGCCGACCGGCGTGCCATCGGGCTTCGTGACCTACTTCCAGTACTGGATCGCAGACGACGCCGGGCCGGTGGGGTTCGCGGCGAGCAACGGTCTCGCCGGAACCGCCCCATGAACAAGCTGCCTTGTACGCAAGTGGGGTGACGTCGGCGGCACTGCCTAGGCGCCAGTGCAGGCAGGCGCCCGAGAGCATCGCCATGGCAGCCCGCGTCGCTCTGATGAGTACACGGGCTGGCGCTCGCCCCGGCCCGGGCTCCCCGCTGGCATACTGGGGCCCGCGATCATGTGGAGGAAGGGATGCGCGAACCACGCAGGGGGAAGCTGCGTCCGTGGGCTCTCCCGCACCGCATTCGGCCACCGTCGCTCGCACGCCGTCTAGGTGGCGGCAAGGCTAGGCCCCACACTCTCAAAAGGGAAAGTCCAGATGAACCGTACTAGTCATCGCGCTCCTCGCCGACAGAAGGCCGCGCGCGCCCTTCTGTGCGCGGCACTCCTGATCTCCGCCGCTTGCAACAGCGTGCCGCTGCGCATCCCGGGCGCGGAACTCGACGCCGGGGAGGTCGCGCTCGGCCACGTCACCGGCGTGTCGACGGGTGTCATGCTGTTCCAGTTCATCCCGATCGGGCAGAACGATCGATTCCAGGAAGCCTACCAGCGAGCGATGATCTCCTCGCCCGGCGCGACGAGGCTCATCGACGTCACGATCCAGGAGAGCTGGTTCTGGGCCTGGTTGCTCAACGGCTACAACTTCAAGCTGACCGGGACGGCCGTGGGGCCCGCGGACTCGTAGTCATGCACTGGCGGCCGCGTGCAGGTCTCCGCCGGGGGGCCTGCACGCGCAACCGCAGGGGTAACCCGAACTAGGCAGCGAACATCCCGGCTGCCGTCTCGGCTTGTTCCAGGCGCTTCTCGCTCGCCCCGGACACGAACTCGCGCCAGCGGTCCTCACCGGCCCTGGCATGGAAGCCGGTGTCCAGCACGAGTTCTGGCCACCCCAGCTCCTCCACCTTTGCCAGGAGCTGCTCCCGCCGGGACTTGATGTCCCCGGAGGGGGTCTCCGATCCGCGACGCCGCGACATTGGCGAAAGCTCTACGATTTCGGGCTCGGTCGGCCAATCCGTTTCCGCGACAGACTGGCCGTTGTCGCGGATGTCGACCTGCCCTAAGTCGTTGTCAGTAAAGGGATGTCGCGCTGTCGCGGATGAGGGGAGGTACCTGGCCCAGGTATCTTCGAACCAGGCCCGTTCGTAGCCCCTCCCGTGACCCCCACCGGGGAACCGCATGTCATCGGGCGAGATGCCGAACGGCCGGAGGCGTCCCGCGAGCTGCCGGGGGGTCATCTCCTTTCCTCGGCGCCATTCGCGCCAGGGCCGCTCCTCCAGACCGTTGAGGTGCTCAAGGACCCCGGCTGTCGGCATCCGGTCCGCCATCGAGTGCTCAAACGCATCTCGGATGTCCGTAAGGAGCAGCTCGCCGATCGTGTCGGACTCATCGTCGGTGGCCCCGCAGGCGGCCAGCGCGGCCTCGGGGGCCCGGTCCCGCCAGGCGCCCCCCACCAGCTCAGCCACGGCCAGGATCGGGAGCCAGTTGTCGGCGGCGCGGTTCGCCAGCTCCTCCGGCATGTCGGGTTCCAGGCCTTCCAGAGCCTCGCCGTTATCGAGCGCCCAGCGGGTGAGCTTCCGCACGAGGGGTTCGGCACGCAGCTCAACCGGACGCTTGCGGAAGGGCTGGATCTTCTCGGCCTTGGTGCGCCGCTGCATGTCGGCGCGCAGGGACCGATCCTCCAAGGTGTCCGGGAGCCGGCCGATCTGAAAGATGGCCAGCGGGCAGAAGACATTGAAGGCTCGGGGCTCGTGGTCGTCTCCGACGCAACGCATGACCGCCCCGTCGCTCTCGTGACCCGCGTTGAGGACCCCGCGTAGCTCCTCGTTCTCACGGAGGAAGGTGTCGGCCTCGTCGATCAGGAGCGTCGGCCGGTCACGTTCGATCAGCCGAAAGACGGCGGCGGCCGTGACGTTGGAGGCCGACACCGGACGGTGACACAGGGCCGCGAGGGCTTTGCGCAGCGTGGTCTTCCCGCATTGCTTCTCGGGCGAGACGACGGCGAGGCGAGGGAATACGTCGAAGGCGCCAAAGACGTAGGTGCCCATGATCCAGAGCGGGATGATCGTTTCGGCCGGGGACCGCACGACCACGTAGTCCGTGACGAACTCCTGGATCTCGTCAAGCAGCGCCACGCCGTCCACAGGCTCGTCCCAGGCTTCCACGACGGGGCAGGCCTCGACCCCGCCCGCCTCCGGCCCGTTGCTCTTGGCGGCCTGCGCCTCGCGCTCGCTCTGGAGCCGCCAGGCCTCCGCGACGAGTCGCTGATCCAGGGCGCACTCGTCCAGGCCCGGGACACGCGCGGCGGCGCGCTCGACGATGCTGCGCCGTTTGTCCTCGCTGAGCAGGTCCACGCGGTCCGACAGAACGCAGGCGCCGTCAGGTCCGGTCAGAGCCACCACGTAGCGGCCATGACCGTCGGGCCCCTTGACCTCGATTCGGATGGGATGGACGGCCTCGGGGCGGTCCTCGTCGCGGCTGGCCGATACACTGTCGCTCATCGCAGTTCCTCAACCGCTGGGCCCGCTCTGGCAAGGGGTGGCCCGGCGGTTTGTTTCTTATGGGGGTGGTGCTTGTCCGGGGCGAGGCAGGTGCAGGTGCCGCTCGCGGATTCGTCCGACGGCCCCACCGCACTCGTCGAAGCAGAGCCAGCCGTGGCCGTGCCAGGTCATGCAGTCGGGGGAGCGAGCGAGGCAGATCGGGCACTCGCGGTCGACGGCCTGGGTGAAGCAGCTGTCGGAGCGGAGTAGGTCGCGCTCAGCCTTCGCGAGCATCCGCCGAAGCCATGTGCCGTAGTCAGCTGGCACGTGGATCCTGCGGCCCGCCAGCCTCACCGTCGGGGCTCGTGGCCTGCTCAGCGACCCAGGCGCGAAGCCGTTCGGCGGGGATGCGGATGGATGCCCCGATTCGGACGGTCGGGAGGATTCCGGCGGCCGCCAGCTCGTAGGCCTTGGAGCGGCCGATGCCGAGGAGTCGGGCTGCCTCGGGTACACGAAGCAGGAGCGTGTCCATGGTGATCTCCAGGTGAGGTGTGGAGTCCATCCTGGAACACGCTGGACCATCCTGCATCCATTTGGATATGATTCCAATATGACTAATCGGATGGACGGGCTTCAGCTTCGGAAGGAGGCCCAGCGGCAGCTCACTGACCACGAGGGGCGCCTTGCCGCCCAGCCGTCGGCTGACCGGCCTTACCGGATTCCCGATGAGGTCTGGCTCTTCAACGAGGGTCTCGCATGGACCGCCGGACCGGAGCTTCTGGGTCGGGACATGTCTGCCGTGCAGCAGGGCGGTGACCTGCACGCTCAGTTCGAGTCGCTGATGGACGTGGCTTTGCAGCGAGCCCACCCCACACGATCGCTGCTGCCGAAGTTCCTGGAACTGGAGTGCGCGGCCCCCAAACGGATTCAGTCGTTCGCTCGACGGTGGGGCATTCTCGGCATCTGCGAGCATGGCCTTCCGTCGTCCCATGACGCCGCCGCCGTGGGGACCTCGGCTGCTTGGCTAAACTGGTGCGACGTGGCGGTATCGGCACCGCTCGACGCGGACTGGATCTGCGGCTGGGAGCCCCTGAGCGCGTGGAGGTGGTGGGCTCGCAAGGCTTCCGCCACGGTCGCCATCGCCGGCTTGGTGCTGCGTGGGCAGATCGCTCCCCTGGGGCTGTGGCAGCGGGCTGCGGTCCACATGGCTCCCGGCTCGCAGCCCATTCGAGGGATACACGCGGAGTGCCCGGCACTTGAGTACCTGCGCCTCACGGAGACGCGCCGTCCGCAGATGAGCGAAGAGGAACAACGATGGCGCCAGCGGGCTGCTCTCGCGTGGCTGCTTGACGAATGGCTCCTTATCGGCGGTGTTCGGCCGCGATGTGACCCGGGGCGTGGCGGTCCTCGCATCTCATTCGGTGGCGGCGGCCTCGCTGGAAGCCTCGCCCTTCAGCTCGTGCAAGCGTGCTCGTCGACCGGCGCGTTCGCTCTCTGCTCTGAGTGCGGGTCCAGCTATCTCCCGAGCCGACTACCGCGTCGTGACCAGCGCAACTACTGCCCGGGCTGCAAGGGCAAGAAGATCCCCGAACGCAACGCCGCACGCAGCTTCCGACAGAGAGAACGGGACAAGGAAAGCGACCAGCACACACCGTGACGAGGAAAAGACCCATGCAACGAAAAGGCAAGCGAGGTCAGAACGAGGGCTCCATCTACAAGCGAGCCGACGGCCGCTGGGTTGCTGTCGTCAACGCGGGCTACGAGGCCGGCAAGCGGAAGAGGAAGTCCCTGTACGGGAAGACGCGCCGCGAGGTTCAGGAGAAGCTCGTCAAGGCACAGCGCGACCGTCAGCAAGGGCTGCCGGCCACCGATGATCGCCGCACCGTGGGCGACTACTTCAACCACTGGCTCCAGGATCACAAGCGCCCGGCCGTAAAGGCGAAGACGTATCAGCGGTACGAGGAGCTAGTGCGGATCCACGTGAAGCCGACGCTGGGGCGCATCGCGCTGTCGAAGCTGTCGCCGGCTGACCTGCAACACCTGTACGCGGGGAAGCTCTCCGGCGGCTTGTCGGCGCGGACGATCGGGCACTTGCACCGCCTCATCAGCGGAGCGCTCAAGCAGGCCGTGCTGTGGGGCTTCCTGGCACGCAACGTCGCTGATGCGGTGGCCCCGCCGAGGGTAACCAGGCGCGAGATGCAGGCACTCACAGCGGAGCAGGCGCGGGCGTTCCTGAACGCTGCCGAGGGCTCGCCGTGGGAGGCTCTCTTCGTTCTTGCGGTCACCACCGGGATGCGGCAGGGCGAGATGCTCGGGCTCAAGTGGTCGGACGTGGATATTGACGGCGGCTGGCTCCAGGTCCGTCGGACGCTCAGCCAGGTCACCGGGACTGGCTTCGTGGAGGCGGAGCCGAAGACGGCGAAGAGCCGCCGCCGCGTGCCGTTGACATCGATAGCGATCGCCGCGTTGCTAGATCACCAAGCCCGGCAAGCTGAGCAGAGGCTGGCACTGGGGCCGGCGTGGGATAACCAAGGCTTCGTGTTCCCGTCAGCGTCCGGTGGCCCGATGGACTACAAGAATCTGACCAAGCGAGTCTTCGCCCCGCTGCTGAGTAAGGCAGAGGTGCCGACCATCCGTTTTCACGATCTTCGACACACAGCTGCCAGCCTCATGCTCGCTCAGGGTGTCCACCCGAAGGTGGCTCAGGAGGTCCTCGGCCATTCGCAGGTATCAGTAACCCTCGACACCTACAGTCACGTTGTGCCCCCGATGCTCACCGATGCCGCGCATAGGGTTGAGGCAGCGCTAGCGTAATCACTAGGACAGCGCGGTCTTGACGACATCGACCCCGGACGGCAGTACGCGGGCGATGAACGGTCTACGGCGGCTGGCGGCGAGATTGACCATGCGTTGGAGGTGCTTCGTAACAACCTCAGCCATCTTCGGCCCCGTCCTGTCCTTCATGGCGACAATGAAGACAGCTGCTGAGCTACTGCGAATGACCGCGACCGCCAGAGGGCTTCTTGGGATCCTCTTGTCGCCCGTGAGCACAAACCAACCCCTGGCGCTAACAACGCGGAGCCACTCTTCATCGGGAGTGTCCGGAGCGAAGTGCTCATCGTGGATCTTGACGTCGACCCCTAAGTCGCGGAGGGCCTCCGGCACGACCCGCCCTCCAAGATCGCGATCGATGAAGAAAACGGGAGCGGGTGACTGGCCGCCCTTCGCCTTTTTCGGTCGAGTGGCCAGACGATGAGGTTCCAGGCCCTATGCGGCGGCCAGGAGGAACTCGAACCGGATGGCTTCCTCAATCTCTGAGGGGGGCCGCGCGTAGTCTCTGGCTAGTTGGCGGACGGACTCTCCAGCACGGTACCGCTCGCCGACAATCCCCGTCGGGATGCCATTCGCCGCGATGCATGGCTTACCGAAGCGAATCGCCGGATCGATGAAGACCGATCGCGGGCCAAGCGTCCCCTCCTGGCGAGTGACGGGGTAGAGGCGCACAGCTTCGCCGTTGTCCCGTTCGACTCGGTCCAGATACGCCAAGAGCACCGAGCGCATGGCGAGTTGACCGCCGCTCGATGCGCTCAGGAGCTCTCCAAAACCATCAACGAAGAGGTCCACACCGTCGGTGAACATCCTGGCGGTTGCGAGGGGATGCTCAAGTCCAAGCCGCTCTGACAGGTAGGCGACGGCGCGCCTTACAGCCGCCATCTTGACGCCGTGCGCTCTCCGCACTGAACTCAGGACGTGAAGCTCAACTAGGTTGGTGAAGGAGAGCAGGCCCTCCTCCGGGGACGCGATCTCGACGATCGGTGCGTAATTGCGCTCGCCCTCAACGGTGGGGTAGGTGCCTCCCCGGACCCACGAACGGACCGTGCTCGGGGGCAGCAGCAGGTACTGGGCTGCCTCCGGAATCGAGTAGGCCGGAGTGCCGAGGAGGGCCGGCCGTGCAGCTTGTCGGTGTGTCTTGGTCTGAGCCACGGTGTCCTCGTCAGGACGGTCGAAACAAGCAAGCCTACGAACTGTGGCTGAGCAACCGAGGGTTCATAGCCCGCCGCAATCCTGATCGGTGCAAGCGCCAGACGGCTAAAGCGCCGGGTGGCTGTCAGCGTGGCTGTCAGCTCCGACGCCGTCGCGCAGAAACGCACAAAGAATGGCGCGCCCGGCAGGAATTGAACCTGCGACCTCCGGTTTAGGAAACCGATGCTCTATCCAACTGAGCTACGGGCGCTGGACGGTGGCGGGGTCGGGGCCTCAGGCGTCCAGCCTCGAGGGTCAGCTGCCCAACCTGTCTCCCGGCTTCCACTCGCCGTGCCGCCGGACGATAGCCGTCCCCTCGGCGCGAGGAAAGCGCACCCGAGCCTTGTTCCGGAATGACCAGTCGGCTTCGTGGTGAGCGCCCGCATGGCGTCGGCGCGGAGAATTCCCGAAAAAAGTCCGATGCGTCCGCGCCCCCGACGCCGCTGTTCCTAGTGGCCGGGTTGGTCTCGGGGGAGAGCACACCCGACCTGAGGAAGACTGGGGCGACCGACGGGGATGTCCCAGATCGGGCTTCCGAGGGGTTGGCCACGGAGAGCCTCGTGCTCGTCGTGGCCGCCCCGCGGACCCTTTCGGCAGGACCGCATCAAGGGATCACCAAGCATGTTCAGCGCCCTCGTGATGGGGCGATGGGCGTTGGCGTCGAGCATGACCGGCGTCGTGGCAGCGATGCTCGTTCTCGGCCAGGCCCTGCCGGCCTTGGTCGATGACGAGACGCTGCCCGGGCCGCGACGCACGCCCACCGGCCCCGGCAAGAGCGGGCTCACGACCCTCGCCAACGCGGAGAACGTTCCGACTCGCCGTCACTCGGCGGCGGGTTCGGCGGCCGGCGCCCTGCGCGCGCGGCCGCTCGCGCTCGGCGCCGCGGACGGCGGCTCGCTCGTCTGCCAGCTCATCGACTTCGAGGGTCTCGCCGACGGCGCTCCCGTCGGGACGGTGCGCGGTGATCCGGACGTGAGCTTCGGTCCCGCATGGCTCGCGCTGATCGACGCCGACGCCGGCGGCACCGGCAACTTCGCCAACGAGCCGTCCGCCGACACGACCGCGGCCTTCCTGAGTCCGCTGCCCGACCCGATCGACTTCTCCGCGCCGGTCACCGAGGTGCACGTCTGGTACTCGGCGGCGGCTTCTTCGACCCCCATCACGCTCACCGCCTGGGACGGCCCCGGCGGGACGGGCAACGTGGTCGACACCGCACTCGGCACCACCGTCGGCACCTCGTTCGACGGAGCCCCGTGCAGCGGCGACCCGCTCGGCGCCTTCTGCCTCTGGTCCCCACTCGCCGTCATCGCCGCCGGAGACCAGATCCGCTCGGTGACCCTCGGCGGCGTCTCCGGCAACGCCATCGGGTTCGACGACCTGCTCGTCTGCCGCCAACCGCCGGTGTTCGGTGGCTGCTGCCTCGACAACGCCGACGGCCTGACCACGACCGAGCCCGACTGCACCCTCCTCGGCGGAACCTGGCTCGGCGACGACACCATCTTCCTCGGCACCAATCTGGGCTTCGCCATGACCGGCAGCGCCGGGACGCCGCGCCTGTGCAGCACGGGCACCCTGCAACCCGACACCAGCGTGGCGCTGCGTCTCGACCGCGCGCTTCCCTTCACGACGACCGCGCTGATCATCGGTCTCTCCAGCCTCGAGATCCCCTTCAAGGGCGGGGTGCTCGTGCCGGCGCCGTTCATCATCGTGGCCGGTCTGCCCGTCGACGGCAGCGGCGCCCTCGCGATCATGGCCAACTGGCCCGCGGGCTTCCCGCCCGGCTTCGAGCTCTACTTCCAGCACTGGACGACGGATGCCGCCGGCCCCAAGAACCTGGTGGCCAGCAACGCCCAGCGCTGGACGACGCCGTGATCCCCGGCTGACCGTCTGATGGGTCCGGCCGATCGACCCGACCGCCAGGCGATCCGCAGCGCCAGTGGCCGAGGCACCTTCAGGCGATCGTCGCCCCTCCGTCCACGTGGACGACCTGTCCGATGACGTGGTCGGACGCGGCCGAAGCCAGGTACACCGCCGTGCCGACGAGATCCTCGGGCCGACCATGCCTTCCGCGCGGGATCCCGGCCATGATCATGGTGTAGGCGTCCTGGTTCGCGATCACCCCCGCCGACATGTCGGTGTCGAACAGGCCGGGCGCGATGGCGTTGACACCGATGCCGTGGGGCGCCCACTCCACGGCCAGCGAGCGCGTGAAGCCCATGACGCCCGCCTTGGCCGTGCAGTAGGCCGTGGCGTCGCCGACTCCGAAGGTCCCCAGCACCGACGCGATGTTCACGACCTTGCCGCTGCCCTGCTGCTTGAACGCCTTCGCCACCGCCGCGCAGAAGCGATACGTCCCCATCAGGTTCACGTCGAGGACCTTCAACCAATCCTCGGCCGGGGTCTCCTCGATCGGCCCCACGGTGAGCAACCCGGCGTTGTTGACCAGGATGTCGATCCGGCCGAACTCCCGCACGCAGGCCTCCACGGCGTGGGGCGCCACCGCCGGGTCGGTCACGTCTCCCGCCACGGCGTGGGCCTCGCGCCCCGCAGCGTTGACGAGCCGCACGGTCTCCGCCAGGTCGTCTTCACGGCGCGCGACGACGATCACATCGGCGCCGGCCTGCGCGAAGCCGACAGCCATGGCACGCCCGAGGCCACGCCCGCCACCGGTGACGAGGGCGGCCTTGCCGGACAGGTCGAACGGCGATACGACATCAGACATCGGGCGGAAGCTCCGGAGGAAGGACGGCGCCCGTCGCGAGGCGTTTCACCGTGCCGGCACCACGGCCGTGGTCTACGGTGCGCGATCGATGCGCGTCACGGAGCGCACCCGATCTCCGACACGCGCGGCGACGACGGTATCGAAGCCGTCCACCACGCGACCGAAGGCGGTGTAACGCCCGTCGAGGTGGGGCGTCGGGACATGGGTGATGAAGATCTGGCAGCCGCCGGTGTGCGGGGTTCCGGCGGCCGGCATGCCCACCGTGCCCGCCCCGAAGGAGAGCGTGTTGAACTCATCCGGAACCCGACGCCCGCCGGTCCCCCAGCCGTCGCCACGCGGATCGAGTCCCTGAACCACGAAGTCCGGGACGACGCGATGGATCCCGAGCCCGTCGTAGGTGCCGGCTTCCGCGAGCGCGAGGAAGTTGGCCACGTGACGCGGCGCGGCGCGGCGGTCCAGCTCGATGACCAGGCGGCCGCGGTCGGTCTCGAGCGCGACGGTCGGGTGCGGGTCCAGATCGGCCGCGTCGCCCTCGGCCAGCAGGCGGTCGATGAGCCGCCCGGCGGGTCGATCGGGAACGGCGGCGATCGGATTCGTCTCGGCCGGCAGCGAGAGCGAGGCCCGTAGGCTGGCGCGGGCCTCGGAGAGCCGGAAGTCGATGTCGCAGCGCGCCACGGCGTCGGCCACGGCGAGCACCAGAGCCGGGTCGGCCACGCCCTGCCCGATGGGCAACTCCGCGGTCTCGCCGGCGGCTGCGAGCAGTGCCGGGTCGTCGGACTCGAGCGCCTTCATCAGGTGCTGCTTCCACCCGGGGATGTGGCGCTCACGCAGGGCCGGCAGGGCCGCCGCGCGGACGGCGGCCACCGCATCGTCGAGCAGCTGTTCGAGCCGCATGTCGTCCTCGAGCACGCCCTCGGCGAGCAGCGTGGCGGCCACCTCGCGGTCGCGCCAGTCGGCGGAGCGAGTGAGCTTCTTCAGGAAAAAGGTCGCCTGGCCCGGGTCGGGGCCGCGGCACAGGACGTCTCGGGCGACGCGGCGGGTCGTGGGGTCGCGGTCCTCCTCGGCGACCTGGCCGAGCACCTCGAGGAACGGCGCGCGGTCGGCCTGCATCTCCTCGAGACGGGTGGCGAGCGCCAGCACGGCCTGGGCTCGGCCGAGGGAAGAGGGGTGGCGCAACGCCGTCTCGGCCAGGGTCTCGGCCGCACCGGACCGGCCGAAGGTGGTGACGGCCTCGATGGCCACGCGCTCGTCGGGATCGGCCATCAGGCTCGCCGCGGCGACCGAGGCGTTGCCGAAACCGTCGGCTTCCAGGGCGGCGAGGCCCCGCAGGGCGAAGACGCGGCCCAGCGGATCGTCGTCGCGCAGGCAGAGTTCGAGGCTGGTCTGCAGGCCCGGCCGACCTCGGACCGCGCCCAGGGCGTAGATCGCTCGCCAGCGGACGCCGGGGTGGTCGTCCTGCAGCGCCGCGCGGGTCAGGGCCTGGTCCCGAGCGGCGAGCGTGCCGTCGGCGGCGGTCCGGGCGTGGTCGTAGCGGCGGCCGTCGAACCGGAACAGGGCCAGCGCCGCGGCGCCCCGCACGATCGGGCTCGGATCGTCGAGGCCGGTGACGGCCGCGCTGGTGTGGCGGTCGTCGTGGGTCTTGCCCAGGGCTTCGAGGGACGTGGCGCGAACGCGTTCATCGGCGTGGCGCAGGGCCGGGGACAGCGCGCCGATGATGCGTGGGTCGCCCCACTGGCCCAGCGCGAAGGCCAGTTCGACCAGGACGTCGGGGTCCTCCTCCATGCCCGCTCGTGCCATGAGCGCGGCGCCCGATTCCTCGCCCGGAAAGCGCCCCAGGGCGGCCGCGGCCACCCGCCGGGTGCGCGCGTCCCCGCTGTGGAGGCCGGCGATGAGCGACCCGTCGTCCGACACGTCGGTGAGCAGGTCCACCAGGCCCAGGGAGCGGCCGCTCTCGTTGCCCGTGTCGGGCCGGGTCGCCGTCCCGCCACCACAGCCATCTCCGCTGACGACCGGCGCCGGGGAACCTGGGCTCGAGCAGGCTCCGAGGAGACCCAGCGCGAGCAGCGTGACCATCTGTCCCGTCCATCCAACGACCATGGGTGACGAGTATAGTGATCGGTTCGCGTGACCCTCACCACCGACCGGAAAGAGGACATGACCTCGCTCCAGCAGCGTCTCCAGGACGACATCAAGAACGCCATGAAGGCGGGCAAGAAGGACGAGCTGGAACTCCTGCGCATGCTCGCGTCGGACGTGAAGAACGCCGCCATCCGGGACGGTGGGGACCGGTCGGCGGTGCCCGACGACGTGGTCCAGCAGGTCTTGCGCAAGGGTGTGAAGAGTCGCGCGGAGGCGGCGGCGCTGTACGAGCAGGGCGGGCGCCAGGATCTGGTCGACAAGGAGGTCTTCCAGATCGGGATCCTGGAGCGGTACCTGCCGGCCCAGGCCGCCGAAGACGAGGTCGTCGCCGTGGTCGATGCGGTCATCGCCGAGCTGGGGGTGACCGACAAGAAGGGCATGGGGCTGGTCATGAAGGCGGCGCTGATCCGCCTGGAGGGCCGCGCGGACGGGAAGAGCGTGTCCAGGATCGTGGGCACGCGGTTGCCGTGAGCGGGGCGCTGGACGTGGCGGCGGTCCGGGCCCGGTTTCCGGCCCTGGCGGACCCGGCCCACGTGGCGCTCGACAACGCGGCCACGACCCATCGACCCCAGGCGGTGATCGACACGCTGGTGCGCTTCTGCATCGCGACCAACGCCAACGTGCACCGGGCGACCCACCGGCGGGCGCGCGAGGCGACCGAGGCCTACGAGGGCGCGCGCCGCAGGGTGGCGCGCTTCCTGGGCGCGGAGCGGGACGAGGTGGTGTTCACGCGCAACGCGACCGACGCCATCAACCTCGCCGCACGCAGCTACGTCGAGCCGCGGGTGGGCCCGGGCGACGCGATCGTGGTCACGGCGCTCGAACACCACAGCAACCTGGTCCCCTGGCAACAGGTGTGCCGCCGGACGGGAGCTCGGCTCGAGGCGCTGCCCGTGGACGGTCGGGGCTGCCTGGAGATCCCGGAGACGTGGCCCACGGGCGCGCGTTTCCTCGCGGCGACGAGGGTCAGCAACGCGCTGGGCACCGTCGTGGACACCGGGGCCCTGGTGGCGTCGGCTCACGCCGCGGGACTCGCCGTCCTGCTGGACGTGACCCAGGCTGCCGGTCACCTGCCGCTCGACGAGGGCAGCCGGCAGGCCGACTTCCTCGCCCTGAGTGCACACAAGATGTACGGCCCCATGGGTCTGGGCGTGTTGCGCGGTCGGCGCGAGCACCTGGAGGCGATGGAGCCGGTGGTCTTCGGCGGCGAGATGGTGGACCGGGTCAGTGACCGGCAGGCGACCTGGCAGGTGCCGCCGCTGCGCTTCGAGGCGGGGACGCCGCCGGTGGCCGAGGCCGTGGCCTTCGTCCCGGCCCTGGACCTGATCGAGGAGCTGGGCGCGGAGTCGATCCGGGCGCACGAGCTCGTCCTGCTCGAGCGGTTGCTGGGCGGCATCGCCTCGATCGAGGGCCTCGAGCTGGTCGGGCCGGCCACGGCTCCCGAGCGCTCGGGGTCGGTGGCCCTGTCCCTGGCCGACGCCCACGCAGCGTCGGTTGTCCTGGACATTTCGGGCATCGCGGTCCGGGCGGGGGTCCACTGCGCGGAGCCGCTCCACGCGGCCCTGGGCCTCGGGCCGACGCTCAGGGCCAGCGTGGCGGTGTACAACACGACGGCCGACATCGATCGGTTGCTCGACGCCCTGCCGGAGGCCGTGGCCGCGGGTCGCTGAGGCTGTGACGGGCGTTCGCGGTCCCGAGGCTCTAGCATGGGGCGTTCGATGGCCCGCCCCGAGGGGCGGGTCGCCCCCCCCCACGGGCGCGCCGGACCTCGGCCGCCGCAGTCCGACCCTTCGAGCGAGACCCATGATCCAGCGTCGCGAGACGATCCAGGTGCCTGTCGGCAACCTCGTCATCGGCAGCGGAAACCCGATCCGGGTCCAGTCGATGACCACCACCGACAGCCAGGACTTCGACGCCACCCTGAAGCAGATCCTGGAGCTGCAGGAGGCCGACTGCGAACTGGTCCGCGTCACGATCCCGGACGAGGCCAGCGCGGCGAACATCCCGGGCTGGGTGGCCGCGATGGACGTGCCCTTCGTCGCCGACATCCACTTCAACCACAAGATGGCCCTGGCCGCGATCGCCCACGGCGCCCACAAGGTGCGCATCAACCCGGGCAACATCGGCAAGGAGGCCAAGGTCCGCGAAGTGCTCACCGCCGCCCGTGACAAGGGCACCGCCGTGCGCATCGGCGTGAACAGCGGCAGCCTCGAGAAGGACCTGCTCGACAAGCATGGCTGGCCGTCCCCGGCCGCGCTGGTGGAGTCCGCCCTGCGTCACGTGGCCTACGCGCGGTCGGTGGGCGTCGAGAAGATCGTCGTGTCGATCAAGAGCACCGACGTGCAGTCGGCGGTGGAGGCCAACTCACTCTTCGCCGAGCAGAGCGACGTGCCGCTGCACGTGGGCATCACCGAGGCCGGCGATCGTGAGTACGGGCCGGTGAAGAGCGCGGCCGGCATCGGCGCGCTGCTGCTCAAGGGTATCGGCGACACGATCCGCGTCTCGCTCACGACCATCGATCCGCGCGTCGAGATCCCCGTCGCCTACGACATCCTCAAGGCCACCGGCGTGCGCGTGACCTCGCCCGAGATCATCGCCTGCCCGACCTGTGGCCGCATCGAGATCGATCTCGAGGCCATCGTGGCCGAGGTCAAGCGCCGGCTCGTGCGCTGCACGCTGCCCGTCAAGATCTCCGTGCTCGGCTGCGCCGTGAACGGCCCGGGCGAGGCGCGCGAGGCCGACATCGGGGTGGCCGGCGCGAAGGGCGAGGGACTGCTCTTCCGCAAGGGCAAGGCCGTCCGCAAGGTCAAGGAGGCGGACCTGGTCGACGCGCTGATCGAGGAGATCGAGGCCCTCGAGAAGGAGCGCGAGGCCGAAGGCCAACCCTCGTCGCCCTCCGAGCCCCAGGGCGTGGGTCACTGACCGCAGCCGTCGCGTTCCGATCCAACACCGCCCCCCCGAGGACGGTCTTGCAGCTCATGCGAAACATCAGCCTGACCCTTCTCGTCGTGCTCGGTCTGCTGCTGCCGTCGCCGGCCGCGCAGGACGACCCGGTGCACGTCACGCTGCGCGGTCCGGCGGAGCCCGTCGTCGCGGGCCGCGAGTTCGACGTGACCGTCGCGTTCGACGTCGACGCACCCTGGCACGTCTACGCGAACGGTGCGAAGGAGGGCATCATCCCGACGGTGGTGCGCGGCGAGAGCGCGACCGCGGGTGTCGGGTTCGCCGGCGTGGAGTACCCGGCGGACGCCGAAGAGCTGGTCATGGACTTCGGCGGCCCGGTGCCCGAGATCTTCCGCGTCTGGTCCCACGACTTCGAGGTCACCGCGCGCTTCTCGGTGGCGGCTGACGCGAGGCCCGGCCCGGCCGAGCTGATCGTGGAACTGGACTACCAGACCTGCGACGACACGCTTTGCCTGCCGCCGACGTACGGGCGGGAACTCGCGCTGACCGTGGAGGTCGTCGCGGGGAACGCGGCGGTGGTGGGCGTGCCCGGCGGCGGCTCGCCCACGGGCCTGGCCCTTGCGGACGTCGTCCTCGCGGGACCGGCGAAGGCCGATCACGGGCCGGTGCACCTCGCGATCCGCGGCCCCGATGCGCCCGTCGCGCCGGGTTCGAGCTTCGAGGTGCAGCTGCAGGTGACCATCGACCCGCCCTACCACCTCTACGCCGCTCACGCCGAGGGCGAGATCGTCCCGACCAGGGTGAGCGCGGCGAGCAGCCTGGCGGGGGTCAGCCTGTCGGGGGTGCGTTACCCGGCCGAGAGCGAGCCGCTGCTCGTGGACTACGGCTCCGGCCTCGAGACCTTCGACGTCCTGTCCGGCTCCGTCGAGATCACGGCGACCTTCACCGTCGCCGCCGACGCGGCGCCGGGCGCGGGCGCCGCGGACCTCAGCGTGGACTTCATGGCGTGCGACGACCGCAACTGCCTGTTGCCGGTGTACGCCACGCCGTTGTCGGTCGCCTTCGAGGTCGGTGCGGGCGTGCTCGGTCCGGGCGTGCTCGGTGGAGGCGTGCTCGGTGGAGGCGA
The DNA here is from genome assembly GCA_029259725.1 of Planctomycetota bacterium. Taxonomy (GTDB): domain Bacteria; phylum Planctomycetota; class B15-G4; order B15-G4; family B15-G4; genus JAJDER01. The sequence goes on from JAJDER010000007.1 coordinate 43,304, forward strand.
TGGCGCCGCGGGCGCGGGCGATGCTGGCGCGGGGGTGGGCGCGGCCGACCGTGGCGGCGGCGGAGCCGGCACACGCGCCCCGGTCGTGGCGTCGGACGTGGAGACCTTGCTGGTCGACGCGATCAAGGCCGGTGACATCCTCACCGTGATCGTCCTGTCGGTGCTGGCGGCGTTCGCCGCGCTGCTCACGCCCTGCGTGTTCCCGATGATCCCGATCACCGTGTCGTTCTTCGCCAAGCGCGCCGAGGCCGCCGGCGGGCGCGGTGCGCCGAAGTACGCGCTGGCCTACGGCTTCGGCATCATCGCCACGTACACGGGCTTCGGCCTGATCCTGGCGCTCGCCACGGTCGGCGCGGCGCAGGCCTTCGCGACCAACCCGTGGGTGAACTTCGCCATCGGGGCGTTGTTCGTGTACTTCGGCTTCTCGCTGCTGGGCTTCTACGACCTGAAGCCGCCGGCGTTCCTGACCCGGGCCGCCGAGAAGGGCATGGCCTCGGGAGGCAAGGGCGGGCAGAGCTACCTGTCGGTCATCGTGATGGGCTTCGTGTTCACGGTCACCGCGTTCACCTGCACCGCGCCGGTCGTGGGCACGCTGCTGGCGAGCATGTCCCGCACGGGCGAGCCGGCCATGGTCGTGCTGAGCATGCTCGCGTTCTCGACCGCGTTCGCGCTGCCCTTCGTGCTGCTGGCGCTGTTCCCCAACGCGCTCGCGACCCTGCCGAGCGCGGGCGGGTGGATGATCACGGTCAAGGCCACGCTCGGGTTCCTCGAGATCATCGCGTCGCTGAAGTTCTTCAGCAACACGGACCTCGCCCGGAACTGGGGGCTCCTGCCGCGCCCGACCATGCTCGTGGCGACGATGCTGCTGACGTCGGCGCTGGGCCTGTACCTGCTCGGGTTGTACCGCCTGCCCCACGACGTCCCCGGCGGGCCGGGCCGCAAGCTGCTGTCGGGCCGCAACGTCGTCGCGGCGCTGATCCTCCTGTTCACGCTGTACTTGTCGCAGGGGCTGACCGGCCGCCTGCTGAACGGCTGGGTCGAGTCGTACCTGCCCCCGTCCTGGTACGGGGTGCCGGAGGGTGAGCGGTCGGCCGAGCACGTCGACTGGCTGACCGACCGCGACACCGCCTTCGCGAAGGCGCGGGGCAGCGGCGCCAACGTCTTCATCGACTTCACCGGGGCCTTCTGCATCAACTGCCGACTGGTGGAGGCCGACGTCTTCTCGAAGGCGGAGTTCGCCGACGAGCTCGAGGCGCGCGGGATCGTGCCGCTGCAGCTCTACACCGACCGACGTGACCCCGGCACCGGAGCGCTGGCGGCCGTCGACGCCGCCAACCAGGCCTACATGGTCGAGACCTTCAACACGTTCGCGCTGCCCTTCTATGCCCTGATGTCGCCCGAAGGAGAGATCCTGCGGCGCATGCCCAACCCGAATGCCGGCGACCGCACGGTCGAGCACTTCGTCGAGTTCCTCGAGGACCCTCGCCAGCCATGACCAGCACCGATTCCAGCGTGCCGTCCTCCGAGGCGGATGCGGCGGTCGAGGCCGCACGGGCCGCTCGCGTCGAGGCTGCGGTGCGCGAGATGCTCGCGGCCGTCGGCGAGGACCCCGACCGGGAGGGCCTGCGCGAGACGCCGTCACGGATCGCGCGCATGTACACGGAGATCCTGCGCGGACGCGAGCTCGATCCGAAGCGGCACCTGGCGGTGACCTTCGCCGAGGACCACCACGAGATGGTGGTGCTCAAGGACATCCCCTTCGATTCGATGTGCGAGCATCACATGATGCCCTTCACCGGCACGGCCCACGTGGCCTACGTGCCCAACGGGAGCATCGTCGGACTGTCCAAGCTGGCCCGAGTGGTCGAGGAGTACGCGCGCCGACTCCAGGTCCAGGAGCGGCTCACCTCGCAGGTGGCGGACGCGATCTTCGAGTGTCTGGAGCCCCAGGGCGTGGGTGTGGTCATGGAGGCCACGCACACCTGCATGACCATGCGAGGAGTCCGCAAGCCGGGCGCGTCGATGGTCACGTCGGCGGTCCGGGGCACCTTCAAGACCAGTGCCGAGACCCGCGCCGAGTTCATGGGCCTGGTTCGGGGCTGAGCGGCGATCGGCGGCCGCTCGGGGCCGCTGGGCCGCGTCCGGGTCGGCAGATCTTGGCGGGCGGCAGGGCCTCCAGGCGTCGTCGCCCCGGCGAGGCGAGCCGTGAAACACGTGTTTCACGAATCGAATCCAGGAGCTCACCGCGGTTCTCGGCAAGTTGTGGCGCGTTTGGGGTGTATGCCCCAAGGGGGTTGACGTCACAGCTCTCGTCCTAGCCACTTCCGGCGGGGGTACCCTATACTCCATCCCCAGGTCGTGCCCCGATCCACGGCCGCCATCCCCGAGTTTCGTTCCGATCTCTCCCGATCTCCACCGCCACTCGGGGCGGGCGTCCGCACCCAGGGACCGGGGGCGGCCGGCATCTCCGTACCCCTTCCACGCATCCCGAAACACGTCCTCCCCGAGGAGCGCACCCCATGCGTTTGCACAGGATCCTGTGCGCGGTGGCGGTCGTGGCCGTAGTGGCCACGCCCCTTGCTGCTGGCATCAAGGCCATGAGTCTTCCCGAGCTCATGGACATCACCGCGGACACGCTGAGCGTCCGCATCCTCGAGACCTCCACGCACGCGACCGAGATCGACGGCGAGCGGATGGTCTACACCAAGCTGACCGTCGCGGGCGAGTCGATGCGCACCGGTGAAGGCGTCTCCACCGACGTGATCTTCTGGGGCAGCCACGACGTGAGCGACGACTACATGCTGAGCGAGATG
>JAJDER010000061.1 GCA_029259725.1 Planctomycetota bacterium
TGGGCCGGGCCACCGCAAGGCCTCCTCGAGAGGGATGACTTCGCCCTTCAGGCCCACTGTTGTACATCAAAGGATGTACAGGGTTGAAGATAGTTTTTGAGAGAGGGGCTGTCGACGGGGTGGCGAGTCGCCGCGGCATCCGCGGGGGTCCGGCGCGGTTCGGCGCGGGGGTCCGGAGGCGCGGGTTTCGACGGCCCACCAAGTCGGCACGCGCGGCCGATGCTGCCGATGATCTCGTGACGGAAGCGGGGGCCCTTGCCGCCCGCCGTCGGCGCCGCCGTCTTGACGTTGGGCATCGGCTGCAGGGCCGCGTCGCGTGACTCGCCGGTGCTCTTCACGCCGCTGCGTTGCAAGCGGTCGAGGTACTCGATGGCCTGAGGGTGGATGCGATCGAGGTCCTCGTCGGAGGCCGGCCGCGGAACGGGACGCTGGAGCAACGCGAAGGTCTTGCCCTCACCATCGCGCGTGGTCATCGCAGGTCTCCGGCAGGCACACCTCGAGCAGCTCGAGGTCCCGGGCGGGATCGGACACCCGGATCGAACGACGGGGAGGCAGGGCGACGCTGTCACCGGCTCCGAGGTGCAGGTCCTCGTGCCCGTCGATGTGCACCGTGAGCGAGCCGTCCAGCAGCGCGAGGAACAACAGCTCGCCGTCGTGTTCCCAGTCGTCCTGCCAGGAGCGAGTCGCGTCATCCCGGGAGGGCGCGGCGGGCCGCGCCACGCGCGCCGCGGCAAGTCCGCCGGTGGCTTCGGCGAGACCCAGCTCGCGACAGGTCCATCCGGCCCGGCGCCAGGGCGCGTCCCCGGCTCCGCCCCTCGTGAGAGCATCGTGCTGCGCGCGGGTGCCGGCTGTCGCCGCGACGTGTCGGACGAAGCGTTGGCCGTCGAAGGCGCGCTCGGGTCGTACTTCCGCCGTGGGCAGCTCCAGCTCGTGATCGAACCAGGTGTCGTGCTCGGCGGGGCAGGCGAGTTCGAGCACTTCCACCCCGTCCGACGCCTCGAGCACCCGATGACGGATGCGCGGCGGCTGCAGCACGCAGTCTCCCGGCCGCAGGACGAACGGCGGCCCCTGGTCCTCGTAGACCACGCGCACCCAGCCCTTCACGCAGAAGATCATCTGGAAGCGGATGGCGTGGAAGTGCACCGAGTCGGGCACCGGCCCGCCCCGCGGGATGCGGATGTGCGACGCCGCGAAGCGTCCGCCGAGGCGCCCCGGGAGCAGGTCGCGGTAGAGCATGCCGGCGCGCCCGGTGACCCACGCGTCGGCCTCGCCGGCGCGACTCACGACCGGTTCGGCGTGCACGAGCGGCGGAATCCGCGGCGGAACCTGCGGCGTCTGCACGACCGGCTGTGGCGTGGTGTGCGCCACGAGCGGCCCCGAGGGCGGCGGGCGCTGCAGCTCCCCGGCGCGCGACGAGATGGTGATGAGCGTCCCGCTGGGCGCCCGCATCCCGCGCGAACCCCCGCCATCGAAGTCGGGCAGGGCCAGCTCGGGCCGGGCGCCGGGCTCCCGGCGCAACTCGAGGCGGATCGCGTGCCCCGAGATCACGGCGAGGCGTGGATCATCGGCCGGAAAGATGCGCTCGAGCCGGAACGCCAGCCGCTCGACGAAGTAGGCCAGCTCGGCCGCGAGGTCCTCGCAAGGCCAGACGATCGGGGTGCCGTCGTGGGACTGGCGCAGGTCGTCACTCGCTCGATCGGGCACCGAAGGAGTCTAAGCGACACCGAGGCCCTGCCGTACACTCGCCGCCCATGGACGCGGCTCCCGGATCCGGCCCCACGCTGAAGCGCGACCTGGGAACGATCGAGGCCTACGCGACCCTGATCGGGATCCTGGTCGGCGCGGGCATCTTCCGGGTCACGTCGCAGGCCACGGTGGCCACCGGCCCGAGCGTGATCCTGGCGCACCTGGTCCTGGCGCCCGTCGTGCTGGCCACCTCGGTGGCGTACCTGGTGTTCCTCTCCACGTCGCTGGGACTCCGCCCGGGCGGCGAGGTGCTGCACATCGCGGCGACCTTCGGCAGCGCGCGGCTGACCTTCCTCGCGGCGTGGCTCAAGCTGATCTCGTACCTCGGTGCCGGTGCCTATCTGGCCGACGCCCTGGCGCTCACCCTGCTCGAGCTGGCGCAGCCCGGCGAGACCCACGGCGGGGCGGCGCGGCTGGCCCTGGGGCTCGCGGCGCTGCTCGTCTTCCTGGGCATCCACGTGGCGGGCGTGGCCTGGTTCGGCCGCCTGCAGGTGGCGATGTGCGCGGCGCTCGCAGTGTCGCTCGCGGTGCTGATCGTGCCCGGCCTCTTCGCCCTCGACACCGCGCACTATCGCCCCTTCTTCGAACACGGCGCGGCGGGCTTCGGCGCCTCGCTCACGCCGCTGTTCTTCGCCTACGCGGGCTTCGAGGCCCTCGCGCAGACCGCGGGCGAGGTGCGCCAGAGCCGTGCGCGCCTGCCGGGCATCTTCGTGCGCGGGATCGTGGCGACGTCGGTGATCTTCGTGACCATGTCGGTCGTCGCTTTCGGCGTGCTGCCGGCCGAGGCGATCGGGGCGAGCGGCGTGCCGATGTCGGCGGTCGCGGCGACGTACCTCCCCTTCGGTGCCACGGCGCTCGTGACGCTCGGCGCCGTCATGGCCATCGCCACCTCGCTCAACGCGACCATGCTCGTGCCCGCGCGACTGTGCTGGTCGATGGCGCGGGACGGACGCATGCCGGCCGCGTTCGGCACCCTGCACGCGGTGCGCAGGACGCCGGTCGTCGGGCTGGTCGTGAGTTTCGTCGCGGTGGCCGCGCTGGTGGTCTCGGGGCGGACCGGCCTGGCGCTGGGCATCGCCGTGGTGGCGCTCATGCTGCTGTACCTGCTGCACAGCGTGGCGCTGCTCCTGCTGCCGCGGCGCAACCCGGCGCTGTTCGCCGAGGCCGGGACGCGCGTGTCGCGACGGGTGCAGTGCGCCGCGGCGGTGGTCTCGGTGATCGCCCTGGGCGCCATGCTGTTGATCCAGTTCAGCGGCGACGTGGCGCGGCTGGCCGACGAGCCGTGGGCTCCGCGCATGGCGCGGCTCGACCTCACCAGCCTGGAGTTGCTCGCCGCCTGGGTGCTCGTCGGGCTGCTGCTGTTCCGCGGGGGTCGTCGCCAGCGGGGTGACGGCCAGGGCGCCTTCGACGCCCCGCGCGGTGGCTCGGCTACGATGGGACCATGACCCAGGGCAAGCCCGATCAGTCCCGTGGCCCGGACGCCTCGAGCGGCGAGTTCGCGCGTTTCGACCAGGTCAGCAAGCCCGAGTACCACCTCGCCGAGTCGGCGGATCAGCCCGAGGATTTCGACGAGGAGTTCCGCTTCACCACCTGCGACCTGGGCCGCTTCCTGCACGGGGGTGCCGAGGACCGCGCCCGCTTCGCGCGGCAACTCGGCGAGGCCATGGCCGGCATCGGCTTCGCGATCCTGGAGGGCCACGGTGTCGACCCGGCGCTCTTCGTGGAAGCCGAGAACTGGGTCACCGAGTTGTTCGAGCGCACGCCGCTGGAGGAGAAGCTGCGCCATCGGGCCGCACGACACGGTGCGGTGAGCGAGGGCTACTTCCCGATCCGGGAGACCAGCGACATCCACCCCGACCTGGTCGAGGGCTGGGTCTTCGGCCGGCGCGCGTTCGACCTGGGGGTCGCGACGGGCGACACGGCGCCGCGCGGGCGCCGGTTCGACGCCCGGGACTTCTGGCCGCGGCCCGAGCTGGAGCCGCGCTTCCGGCAACTGGTCGCCGCCGAGTCAGCCCTGTTCGCGCCGGTCATGCGGGCGGTGCTGCAGGGGCTGGGCTGCGACCCGGCCCGCTTCGACAGCGAGCTGTCGGCGCCGCACCTCGGCCAGCGCCTGAACTTCTATCCCGGTCTCGCGCAGACGGACGACGACGGTCGCGCCGGTCGCCTGCTCGGCCACGAGGACGTGGACCTGTTCACGCTGCTGCCGGCGCCGACGGTGGAGGGCCTGCAGGTGCTGAACAGCAACGGCAGGTGGGTCCGCCTGCACGCGCCACCGGGCTCGATCATCCTCAACACGGGGGACTACCTGCAGCGGCTCTCGAACGACCGGCTGCCCTCGACGACGCATCGCGTCGGTCGCCCGCGCGACGCCGCCCAGGCCGCGCGTCCGCGGGTGAGCTTCCCGCTGGCCGCCTACCTGCCGCCCGAGTCCGTCCTCGAGGTGCTCCCCGGCCTGGGCCCGCCGAAGTACGCACCGATCCGCGTGATCACCTTTCACACCCGGACCACGGCCAAGTTCTACGGCGACGACTACGCGGTCGAGCTGCCGGTGGACGAGCCGGTGGATGGGCCGGTGGATGGGCCGAAGACGTAGCCCTGCGCGAGGGCGACGAAGGTGTCGATCTGCACGGTGACCCAGGCCTGGTCCCGGCCCAGCTCGGCGGCCATCAGCGCGGCCACCTTCGGCGCGGCCTCGATGGCGGCGCGCGCATCGAAGAGCAGCGAGCGCGTGCGGCGCGCCAGCACGTCGTCCACCGTGCGGGCCATCTCGTGCCGACAGGCCCACACGACCTGCGCGCCGTGGATCGGCAGCCGCTCGTGGAGCGGTTCCCCCAGGACGGGATCGACGTCGGCGAGTCGCCGCACCCCACCGGCGTCCGAGCCGTAGAACGCCAGCCGCCCGCCCTGCTCGCCGGAGCCGTGATGACCATGGATCGGGAACCGCTCGGTCACGCAGGGCCGCGGGGGCAGGGCGCCGAGCGGGACCGCGTGATCGACGACGTCCTCGGCCATCTTGCGATAGGTGGTCCACTTGCCCCCGGCGACGCTCACCAGGCCCGACTTCGGGTCCACCAGGATGCTGTGCTCGCGGGAGAGCTTGGCGGTGTTCTCGTCATCGCCCAGCTTCACCAGCGGGCGGATGCCGGCGAACACGCTGCGCACGTCGGCGCCCGTGGCGGGGCGCTCCAGGTAGCGGTTGGCGGTCTCGAGGATGAACGCGATCTCCTCGGGGAACGCGCGCGGCTCGAGCGCGACCGACTCGACGGGCGTGTCGGTCGTGCCGACCACGGCCACGTCGTACCAGGGGATCGCGAACAGCACGCGGCCGTCGTCGGTGTGCGGGACCATGATCGCCGAGTCGCCCGGGATGAACGACCGATCGAGCACCACGTGCACGCCCTGGCTCGGCGCGATGATCGGCACGGCGGCGGGGTCGTCGAGCCGGCGCACGCCGTCGGCGAAGGGACCGGTCGCGTTGATCACCACCCTGCCGTGCACGACCAGCTCCTCGCCGGTCTCGTCGTCGCGGGCGAGGACGCCCTGCACGAGCCCGGCCCGGTCCTTGAGCAGGCCGGTGACCGGCGCGTAGTTGAGCAGCGTGCCGCCCTGCTCGGCGGCGGTCGCGGCCAGGTTGATGGCGAGCCGCGCATCGTCGAACTGGCCGTCGAAGTAGCGCGTACCGCCGCGCAGCTCGTCGTCCTGGATCGAGGGAATCGCCTCGAGCACTTCCCTGCGCGACAGGTGCGTCGAGCTGCCGAACCCGTAGCGCCCCGCGAGCAGGTCGTAGACCTTCAACCCGATGCCGTAGAAGGGCGACTCCCACCACTCGTAGCTGGGCACGACGAACGCGACGTCGCTGACCAGGTGCGGCGCGTTGGCCAGCAGCAGGCCGCGCTCCTTGAGCGCCTCCATGACCAGCGACACGTTGCCCTGCTGCAGGTAGCGCACGCCGCCGTGGACCAGCTTGGTCGAGCGGCTCGAGGTGCCCTTGGCGAAGTCGGACTGCTCGAGCAGCACCACGTCGTAGCCGCGCGTGGCCGCGTCCACCGCCGTCCCCAGCCCGGTGGCGCCGCCGCCGATGACGACCAGGTCCCAGGGTTGCCCACGGTCCCGCACGCGGCCGAGCATGTCGTCGCGATTCACGCGCCGTCCTCCGGCTCCCAGCCTCGGACGCGACTCACGGCCTCGGCCCAGCGCTCGCGCAGTCGCGCCGCCTCGGACGCCGGCAGGGTCGGCTCGAAGCGTCGGTCGATCTGCCGGTTCGCGGCGATCTGCTCCACCGAGGACCAGGTGCCCACGGCGAGGCCGGCCATGCACGCGGCGCCGAGCGCGGTGGTCTCCAGGACCGTCGGGCGCACCACGGGCACGCCCAGGATGTCCGCCTGGATCTGCATCAACAGGTCGTTGGCGGCGGCGCCGCCATCCACGCGCAACTCGGTCAGGGCCTCACCGGCGTCGCTCTCCATGGCCGTGACCAGGTCGGCGACCTGCAAGGCGATGCCCTCCAGGGCGGCTCGCGCGATGTGGCCGTCGGTGCTGCCGCGCGTGAGTCCGAGGATCGCGCCCCGCGCGTAGGGGTCCCAGTGGGGGGCGCCGAGGCCGGCCAGGGCCGGCACGAGGTACACGCCGCCGTTGTCGTCCACCGTCCGCGCCAGGGGCTCGATGTCCTGCGCGGCGCCGATCAGCTTGAGGCCGTCGCGGAGCCACTGCACGATCGCGCCGCCCACGAACACACCGCCCTCCAGCGCGTAGGTCGTGGTGCCGTCGCGCTTCCAGGCCACGGTGGTGAGCAGCCGGTTCGCGGAGGGCCGGGCCTTCGCGCCGGTGTTCATGAGCAGGAAGCAGCCCGTGCCGTAGGTGTTCTTGGCGAGTCCGGGCTCGGTGCAGACCTGTCCGAACAGGGCGGCCTGCTGGTCGCCGACGAGCCCGGCCAGGGGCGCACCGGTGGCGCATGCGCGGGTGCTGATCTCGCCGTAGACCTCGGAGCTGGCGCGCACCTGCGGCAGCATCGAGCGAGGGATGTCCAGGATGCCGAGCAGTGCGTCGTCCCACTCCCCGGTGTGGATGTCGTAGAGCAGGGTGCGCGAGGCGTTGCTCGCGTCGGTGACGTGCAGCGTTCCGCCGGTGAGCTTGTGGACCAGCCAGGAATCCACGCTGCCGAACGCCAGCCGACCCGCTTCCGCGCGCTGCCGAGCGCCCCGGACGTGCTCGAGCATCCAGGCGATCTTGGTGCCCGAGAAGTACGCGTCGAGGACCAGGCCGGTCTTGTCGAGAAAGGTCTGAGCATGCCCCTCGGCGCGCAGGCGATCGCAGTGCCCGGCGGTCCGGCGGTCCTGCCAGACGATCGCGTTGTGGATCGGCTCGCCGGTGTCGCGATCCCAGACGACGGTCGTCTCGCGCTGGTTCGTGATGCCCACGGCGGCCACGTCGCGAGGCCGGATGTGTGCGCGGTCGAGTGCCTCGGCGGTGACGCCCGCCTGGGTCGACCAGATCTCGGCCGGGTCGTGCTCGACCCAGCCCGGGCGCGGGAAGATCTGGGTGGTCTCCTGCTGCGCCGAGGCGACGAGGCGTCCGCGCTCGTCGAAGACGATCGCGCGCGAACTCGTCGTCCCCTGATCGAGCGCCACGACGTAGGACACTCCGCACCTCCCGTGAAGTCGCCGCCGGCAAGTCTACCCGCGCGCGTCGGAGCTTCAGTCCACGAAGTGGGCGTAGGTTCCGTCGGCGAGCTTGCGCCGCACGCTCGCGAGGATCTCCGGTGGCGCGTTCTTGAAGGTCGGCCGGGAGGAGGCTCCCTGCGGGCGACGCAGCGCGGGCCAGGCGCCCGCGGTGTACGCGACGAGCGCCTCGGCCATGAGCGCGCCGGCCAGCACGAGTGTCGCATGGCAGAGATCCTCGTAGGTCATGCCGCGGTGCACGGAGACCTGGCGGCGCAACAGCAGGTCACCGGTGTCGATGCCCTCGTCGCAGAAGTGGGTGGTCGCGCCGACGGGGATGTCGTGGTGCACCGACCAGGCCGGCGACGCCGAGCCGCGGCACTCCGGCAGCAGACCCGGATGGCTGTTGAGCACGCCGTCCCGGGGGATCGACAGGAGCGGGCCGCGCAGGACGCGCGTGCCGCCGAGCACGACCAGGTCGGGATCGAGCGCCCGCAGCGCGCCGAGCCAGTCGGTGTGGCGGTGATCGGCGACGGTCCGTGTGGGGATCCCGGACTCCGCGGCCTGCTGGGTGAGGGAGGCGGCCACCGGATGCTCACCGAGTCGAGCGAGGAACTTCTTCCGCTCGGTGTCCGCCACCGCGGAGCGCTCCTCGACGATCAGCGCCGGCGGATGGCCCGCCTCGCGCAGGCGACGCAGCATCTCGCGCGCCCAGGGGTGCTCCTGGAGGCACAGGAAGGCGAAGGCGGGGCGCGTCACGTGGGTGTGGCCCAGGTCGACGCCCGCCCGAATCTCCACAGCGTGACCAGCCAACCGAGCAACCCCAGGATCGTCGCCGCCATGCCGACGCGGTAGCCGGGCGGTGCGTAGAACATCTCCAGCGTGCCGGCCTCGGCCGGCAGCGGGATGGCCGTGGTCGCGCCGTTGGCGATGAAGTGCGGGACGTCCCGCCCGTCGATCTCGGTGCTCCAGCCGGGGTAGATCGCGAAGGTCTCGGCCAGCACCAGCCAGCGCCCGCCCGCGTTGGCCGGCAGGTCCATGATCAAGGAGCCCCAGGTCCGGGGAGGGTCGTCGAGGGCCTCGATCGGGGACAGCGGACGCAAGGCCTTCTGCAGCGCGACGTAACCGGCCTCGTCGTCGCGATTGACCGACGCGCGGAAGTGGGGCGCGGTCGAGGCATCGATGGCCGCGGCCACGGAGGGGAACTCCTCGAGGTCCTGGTACGACAGCACCAGCGCGAAGCGATCGAAGAAACCCGGGTCGGTGTCCACCAGGTCGCCGGGGTCGGCGCGCACGATCAGCGTGGAGCGCGGGTCCCAGCGTTCCGAGAGCAGCAGCGCGGCCCACTGGTCCGGATGGCCTCCGAGGTCCAGCACGGTGTGGTCCGCGAGGAAGGCGCGTGGGAGCTCGTGCGTGTTGCGGTACAGGAACGGGCCGTCGTCGCCGACGTGCATGGGGTCGGGGTCGCTCTCGAAGCGCTGCACGAACTCGAGTCCCTCGGCCTCGGCGTCCGGGATCGGCTCGTGGCTGGTCACGTAGCGTGTGTTGAGCAGCCCCCAGAGCTTGGGTCCGGCCTCGCGCGACGGCTTGATCAGGTCGCGGTCGTAGGCCGTGACCGAGATCGTGCCCAGCACGGCCTCGACGCTCTCGAGCCGCAGCGTCGTGCGGATCAGGTCGGCGCTTCGCTTCAGGTGCATGCGCGTCTTGTGATAGTCCTTCACGCGGAAGCGCGACTCCGTCCGCGCCCGTCGCGCGAGCTCCAGGTGCAGCGCGTTGTTCTCGATACGCTGGCGGAGCGAGGTCGTCTTGGGGACCTCGTAGGAGCGCTCCCACATCACGTCGGCGCTGAACAGGGCCAGCAGGAGCACCGCCGCCAGGGTGCGTCGCGAACCGGCGAACCGGAGGCGTGCCGCGAGCAGCGCCACGCCGAGCCCTGCCGCGATCCCGATCAGCGGTGGCGCCTGGACCCACGCGCGGCGCGGTTCGCGCACTCGATCGAAGCCCGGCAGGACCTCGTACAGCACCTGGTAGACCGAGCCCTGGGCCATGCCCATGATCAACAGCAACCCGATCGCGAAGGGCAGCAGCGGACCGGACCTGCGGTTCATGACCAGGGCGACCAGCCCGCCCACGACCAGCCCGACCGAGACCCGGCCCTCCCCCATGAGCCACTGCAGGACCTCGGGCCAGGAGAGCGACCCGGCCATGACGTAGTCCTCGGGGAGGCCGTCGGCGCGGTTGGTGATGTCGATCCAGAGGTAGACGGTGAGCAGCTTGCCGGCGGCGACGGGCAGGAACATGAGCACGAACACGGCGAGCACGCGCAAGCCGTGGAACAGCTCCCCGACCCGAGGCCGACGCATCGCGGCGAAGACCATGACCACGGTGCTGATGAGCACGAAACCCGGGAGCAGGGTGATGTACCCGCCGACCCAGGGCAGGATCGCGTAGAGCACGCCGGCGGTCATGGCGTGCACCCACCAGCGTCCGTGGCGTTGGCCGGCCTTCCACAGGCACAGGTGCACCCACGGCAGCCAGCTGAGCGCGAAGACCTCCGCCGGCAGCAGGAACGCGAGTTGTTGCAGGTCGTAGGAGTAGAGGAAGGCCAGCCCGCCGACCAACCCGGCGAAGCGCGAGCCCGACACGCGGCTGACGAAGACGTGCGTGCCGAAGGCCCCGAACAGCAGGTGCGCGAGGAGCGCCATGGACAGTCCGGCCATGTTGCCGAAGAGCGCCACGGGCAGGATCAGCGGCAGGTAGGTGGGGGCCGTGTTGGGAAGGCACCAGAAGCCCGTGCCGCCGTACTGCATCGGATCCCAGCGCATGAACTCACCATCGAGGAGCGCATCCCCCTGCTGCTGGAGCATGGACAGGTAGATCGTGCCGAAGTCGCGCGACAGCACGCCGACGTCGCCCGAGAAGAACACGCCGTAGGCCGGAATCAGGGCCACGGCCAGCACCGCGAGGACGAACCCGTGCGGCAGCCGAAGGCCTGGGCCCGTGTCCGCGATGTCGCTGCGCGTCTGCATGCAGGAGCTACAGGGCGTCGTCGATCCAGATGAAGCTGGTCGGACTGCCGAGCGTCACGTCCCGCGCGCCGAAGAACAGGCCCTGCACGAGGATCAGGATGCCGTCGGTACCCGCCGGCAGGTCGGGGACACCGAGGGACGTCGAGAAGTCGCCCGTGGGCAGGAAGAAGCCGTTCTCGAGCAGCGTGTAATCCTCGAAGTCGAGGATCAGCACACCTTGCTGCGGCGGGCGGTCGAGTGCCCCGGCGCCGGGCGCGATGGCGAAGAGCAGCAGGTCGCCGGGCTCACCGTCGATCTCGAGCGCGACCAGCCCCGGGCCGAGGGCAGGGGCGCCGAGGGTCACCGAGCGCGCGGGCGCAGGGTAGTTGCTGACGTCGGCTCCGGGTGGCTGGGTGAGCTGCCCGTCGACGCCGCTGCCGGTGCCCATCCCGGGCACGAATCCCACGTCGCGGAACGTGGCCGCCGAGCGCGGGTCGAGGTCCACGCCGGGGCCACCGTTCGCGCCGGCCCCGCCCGCGCCGGCGTGACCCGGGGCAAGGGACCCACCCATGACGAAGGCGTCCGAGCCGAAGAGTTGCAGGCCCGCGCCGCCCGGGCCGCCCGCGTCGTAGCCGCGCAAGAGCGGCGCGCCGCCGGCACCACCGATCAACACGCAGTCGAACAGGTGGACCCCGGAATCCGTCGCGCGCAGGCCTGGCCCGCCCTCCGCACCGTCGATGATGTCCATCGAGACGACGTTGATGAACGCCGCACCACCGCCGCCCGCGGTGAAGGTGCAGTTGCGGAAGGTCACCGCGGGGGAGTCGGCGACCTGCGCCGCCGGGAGGCCCGCGATGTTGAACGGCAGGAATGGAAGGCCGACGCCGTCGATGCCGAACATCGAGCAATCCTCGACGAGGACCGCGCCCGCGCAGCTCTCCACCGAGAGGTACGACGCCACGCCGCTGCCGGCCTCGGTGGGGCCGAGCGTGAGGTTCCGCAACACCACCGTGCTGCCTGCGGGCACGTTCTTGACCACCCAGCGCAGCGTCGTGATCTCGGCTCCGGTGTCGGCGACGACGGTGACGCCCTTGCCGTCGATGACGTATTGCTCGGTGGGCTGCGGCGCGTAGTCGCCCGGACGCAACAGGATGATGTCCCCGTCCTGGGCGAAGGCGAGCGCGGTTTGGAGCGGGCCGAATCCGCTGCCGAGGCTGTCGGCCGGGTCGACCACGAGCACCTCGGCGCGAGCGCTGGTGAGGGCGAGGCCCAGGACGACGGGGAGCAGCCACGGACGGCGCGCCGTGGTGCGAAGTGCACCGAGGGTGCGGACTGTCGACATGCCACCGAGGATACGCGATCCGCGCACCCCTGGGTCGCCAAAGCGCGGCTGATAGGATGCGCCGATGCCGGAGCCGTCCTCGCCGTCGCACTGCCGAGTCCCGCGACCGGTGGCGCTGGCGGGCATGCTGTGCCTGGTGCTTGCGGCGTGCCAGGCGCCCAACAGTCCGGGGGCGTATCGCGACGCCGTGGTGCGACAGGACGACCCCTTCGCCCGGTACGTCGCGTACGGCGTGACCCATGCGCGGGCGCTGCGCGCGCTCGAGCCCTCCGGGATCCAGCTCGCGCCGCTGGTCAGCGACCCGGCTGAGATCCCCGCCGATCTCGCGGAGCTGGAGCAGGCCGTCGTCTCCGGCCGGGCGGAGTTCATGCTGCGGCTCGAGGACCTGGTGGAGGGGTCGGCCTCGGACCTGATCGGCTGCCGAGTCGATGCACCCTCGCCGGGCGAGGACCTGACCTGGACCACGATCCGGGTGGTCGAACGCGAGGGTGGTGCCGAGCTGGCGGTGCGGGAGATCGAGACGCCGCGCAGCACGCCCAGCCAGAACTGGGCCTTGGCGTACCTCGCGGCCCACGTCGGCCCGGACCGGCTGGCGGTCGTGGATCCCGGCGACGTGCTCGTCGCCAAGTTCACCGAGCTGGTGGCCAGCTACGCGCGCGCGGACGACCCGGGGCAGGCCGCGACCCTGCTCAGCATGCTGAGGGACATCGAGACGGAGCTCTACGCGCGCGAGGGGCTCGACGCCGCGCGGGTCGCCGAGCACGACGCCCGCTATGACGCGATGCTCCGCACGGCCGGCGGCATCACCTACCTGAACCTGCTCGGCAGCACCATGGAGCTGCGTTTGCGCAACGGCAACTGGAGCGTGAGCGGCCTGCTCGAGACCTGGTTCCACGAGCTGGGGCACGCGCTGATCTTCGAGCGCATGACCGTGCCGCAGCAGCTGGACTTCCTCGTGTTGCGCGGCCTGGAGGAGCGCACCATCAACGAGAACGCGTGCGAGGTCGTGGCCGCCGTCGCCCTCGCCCACGTGCAGCGCGAGCGCATCCGGACGGACGGCATCGACGGCTGGTTCGACGCGCGCCTGATCCAGACCGTCCCCGAGCTGACGCGCGAGCAGTACGGCAAGCTGGACGCGCTGTATGCCGAACCACGTCTCATCCAGCTGGGCGCGATGCGGCTGGACGGCAACGTCGCGCATGGGGAACTGCACAAGGAGTACCATTCGATCGAGCGGAAGCTCCGCGTCGTGGCGGATCACTACGGTCTCGGGGCCTTCCTCGAGCTCGCGGCACGCATGGACAGCTACGCCGAGGTCGACCGTGCCGTCGAGGCGAGCGAGGACGGGGTGCCGCTGCCCGAGCTGCTCGACGAGCTCTCGTGACGACGACCGCGTCTCGGGTCGTCCGCTCAGGTCCTGGCGCGCGGCCGGCCCACGAAGATCGTCTGCCGCGCGCGGCCGCCGCGCTTGCGGATGCGCGCCTCGGCCACCTCGAAGCCGGCGCGCTGCAGGCGCGTGCTGAAGGCCCGGTCGCCGTCGAGGGACCAGATCGCCAGCACGCCGCCCGGTCGCAGCGCTGCCTTCGCCGCGGCCAGGCCGGTCGGCGCGTAGAGCCCGTCGTTGCTCTTGCGCGAGAGTCCCTCGGGCCCGTTGTCCACATCGAGCAGCACCGCGTCGAAGCCCGCGGGCTCGGCGCGCAGGACGCGGCCCACGTCGTCCTCGATCACGGTCGCTCGCGGATCGCGCAGCGGGTGGTCCGCCAGCGCGCCGAGCACGCCCTCGTTCCAGCGCACGACCGCCGGGACGAGTTCGGCGACCACGACTTCGCTCTCGGGACCCAGGTGCGACAGCGTCCGCGCGAGCGTGAAGCCCATGCCGAGCCCGCCCACGAGCACGCGCGCCCGGGCTCTGTCCGCCAGCGCCGCGCAGCCCTCGTCCGCGAGGCCGCAGTCGATGCCGTAGATCCAGTTGTTCATCAGCTCGACGCCGCCCACGCGGATCGAGAAGACGTCGCCTCGACGATGCAGCGTCATCTCGCTGTCCGTGCCGGGCACGGGTGCGGTGTCGAGGTGCTCCCAGCGGATCATGGGCTCGTGTCGGACCCCGCATCGGGGACGACGCCCTCGGTCAGCGTCACGAAGGTGTCGACGAGCACCGTGACACCGTCCGCGATCTCACCGGCGGTCGGCCCGGCGTAGGTCACGCCGTGGGTCGTCGCGACGTCGATCGCCTGTTGCGCCTTCGCGAGCGTGGCGGCCCGCGACTTGGCCAGCTTCAGCGCGAGCTTGTCGGGGTTGGGCTTGAACGCGTGACGGGCCTGTGCCGCGAGGTCCTTGCCGGCCTGGGTCGCGGCGGTCCTCAGCAGCTTGCCGCGCAGGGCCCGATCGCTCTTGTCGAAGGGGTCGGCTCCGATCAGCAGACCCGCCGTCAGGACCTCGACGCCGTCGATCAGCATGTCGGAGGCGGCCTGGTTCTCGCTCCCCGCGAGCAGGCAGGGTCCTCCCTTCTTGCCGGCCTTGGCGACGGCCGCGGCGAACCGCTTCGCGAACGTCCCGGCGGCCTTCTCGAGGCAGAGGGCGAGCTTCTCGCCCAGCGGGTCCTTGTCCGGCGGCTGCCGCGCGCGCTTCGCGTGGCACCTCAAGGCCGACTTGCAGAGCTTCGACGCCGCGCGCAACTGACCACGCGCGCAGAATCCCGGGCCGACCAGGGGACCGCCAGCGCCGCCCCCGAGGCCGATGTCGAGCGTCACGACCACGGTCCCCTTCACTCCGCCGAAGATCGCCGACCCGAAGTCGTAGCGGGTCGGGTCCTGGACCACGCCTTCGTCGCTCCCGGCGTCGCCGTCGTTGTCCAGGAACTGCAGCGTCGTCGTGACGTAGGAGTTCTGCGAGCCGGTCTGCAGCACGCCACCGTCGGCGCTGGGCGTGGTCAGCGTCCAGCTGTCGGCCACGGGCAGGCCGCCCGGCTCGTCGTCGCCGACCTGCACGAAGTTGAGCGCGCCGAAGCTGAAGGGGACGTTCTTGATGATGGTGTAGGTGCCGATCGATCCGGTCAGCGAGGTCACCGCTCCGGTGTAGAACGAGAACCCGGAGACCCCCGCGTTCGCCGGGGTGGTCGACTCCACGGTGAACTCGACGAGGGCGCTCGCGCCCACGAACACGCCCGCGGCGGCGAGCGCGTCGGCGGTGGGCTGGTCGGTGGGCAGGACCTGGCTCACGGTCCCGGTCACGGCGTAGGCCACGTCCTCGGCCTGGACGGGCACGAGCGTGGCGAGCAGCAGCAGGGCGGCGGAGGTCCTGCAGGGGCTCTGAGTCGACATCGTGGCGGGTCCTCGGCGCGCGGGAGACGGATCATCGTGACAGCTGGGTCGGGACAACGCGACTCGCGCCCTCCCCGGATCGACGCGGGGGCCGTACGCTTGGGCGACCGCCACATCCTCGGGCAAGGGGCTCGGGCGCGAGGGCGGAGAGTCACCGACGGGAGTCGATCATGGGCGCAGCACGGGTTTCCGCTCGGGGCCTGTTCCGCTGGACACTGTTGACGCTGCTGCTCGTGGCGACGCCAGCCACGCCGACGACGGCGCAGGTGGCAGCCGGGGCGTCCGTCCCTCGATCGACGGCTGGGGGATCCGGCGGCTTCGTGCCTCCCGACCTTCCGCTGGGGATGTGCGCGCCCGACTGGGAGACGGCCTTCGGCAAGGCGCCCGGCCTGGGCAACCCCAGCTACCAGATGGGCTGGGCCCTGTGCGCCAAGGTCTGGGACGACGGCCTGGGCGACGGGCCGGTGCTCTTCGTCGGTGGCAACTTCACCTCGGCCGGCGGCGTGCCGGCGATGAACATCGCGCGCTGGAACGGGACCACGTGGTCCGCGCTCGGCAGCGGCATCCAGGGCTGGCCTCGCGCCATGACGACCTGGAACGACGGCACCGGCACCAAGCTCTATGTCGGCGGCAACTTCACCGCCGCGGGCGGCGTCTCGGTCGACCACCTCGCGAAGTGGGACACGGTGTCGTGGTCGGACGTCGGAGGCGGGGTGCAGGGCTCCGAGGTCAAGACGCTCGCGGTCTGGACCAACCCGGGGCTCGGCAGCCTCGTCGTGGGGGGCGACTTCGACAAGGTCGGCGACACGCTCCTCACGGACAACGTCGCCCAGTGGACCGGCACGAACTGGAACGCCATCGGCGACGGCTTCGACGACAACGTCGAGGTGCTCATGATGTTCGGCCCGCTGCTCCACGTGGGCGGGCGCTTCCAGAACTCCGGCGCGACACCGATCCGGCGCCTCGCCCGCTACTCCGGAGGCGGCTGGCAGGAGGTCGGCGGCGGGGTCGACGGCACGGTCGAATGCATGGCGCTCCACTTCGACGGCACGCAGGTGGAGCTCATCCTCGGCGGATCGTTCGCCACGGTGGGAGCCTCGGCCCTTTCGTCCCCGCGCGTCGCGTCGTGGAGCGGCACCAGTTGGACCGCCATGGGCACGAGTTCCGGCGGCGGGTCGGTGCGGGGCCTCGTCTCCTGGGACGACGGCGGAGGCGCCGCGGTCTACCTGACCGGCAACAACGTGTCCACGGGTGGCGGCGTGCTCCAGATCGCGCGCTGGGACGGTGCGTCGTGGAACGTCGTCGGCGGCGATCTCTGGTCCACCGGCGAGTGGCTGCTCGTCCACGACGACGGCAGCGGGTCGTCGCTCTGGGTCGGCGGGACCTATCCCCACGCCGGCGGCGTGGCGGTGGGCTCGGTCGCGCGCTGGGACGGCAGCGAGTACCACGCGACGGCCGCGGGCCTGACCTACGGATGGGTCGAGGACGTGTGCACGTCCACGGTGGGCGGCGGCTCGCCGGGGCTCTACGTGGGCGGGTACTTCTGGGGACCGGGCACGGGCGAGACGCGCAACATCGCCGGTTGGAAGAGCGGCGCCTTCGTCGACCTCGGCGATGCCGACGGCACGATCTACGCGGTCGCGGAGTTCAACGACGGGACCGGCAACGCGCTCTACGCAGGCGGTGAGTTCACGACCATCGACGGCGTGGCCGCGCCCTGGATCGCGCGGTGGGACGGTGCGAGCTGGTCGCCGCTCGGCAGCGATCTCGACGGACGGGTCCGGGAACTGTTCGTGTGGAACGACGGCAGCGGGTCGGCGCTCTACGTGGGCGGCGACTTCGACACAGCCGGCGGTCTTCCGGCGCCGGGGATCGCGCGCTGGGACGGTGCGGCGTGGACGGCGCTCGACGTGGGCCTGCCGGGCTCGGTGTTCGCCCTCGAACACTACAACGACGGCGGGGGGGACGCGCTCTACGCCGCCGGCACCTTCGGGGCGTTCTACGGTGCGGCCCACGAGAAGGTCGCCAAGTGGAACGGCACCACCTGGGAGTCGCTGGGAACGGGCCTGGACAGCCTCGGGGTCGCCTACGACATGGAGGTCTTCGACGACGGCGGCGGACCCAAGCTCTACCTCGGCGGCAACTTCGACGCGGCCGGCGGCGTGGTGGGCACCGAGAACCTGGCGGCCTGGGACGGCGCCGGCTGGAGCGCCGTGGCCGGCGTCTCGATCCTGGTCGAGTCCCTCGAGGTCTACGATGACGGGACCGGCAAGGCGCTCTACATCGGTGGCGCGTTCAACCAGGTCGACGGCGTCCCCGCCGCTCACGTGGCGCGCTTCGACGGCGCGACCTGGACCGCCCTGGGGGCGGGGACCGCCAGCGGAGTCAAGAGCATGTGCCTCTTCGACGACGGGGGTGGTGCCGGGCCGTATCTCGCCCTGGGTGGAAGCTTCACGCACGTCGCCGATCTCGCGCCGGACTCGGGAGCCAGTCACGTCGCGCTCTACGGCGGCTGCTGGGACGGGGTGAACAACTGGACCGACCTGGGCTTCGCCGACCCCGGCACCTTCGGCGATCCGTTCTTCGTCGGCACCGGCAGCCTGGCCCTGGGCAGCTACAACCTGATCGACCTGAGCAACGCCTTCCCGTCGGCGCTGGCCGGGCTGTTCATCAGCTTCACCAGCACGCCGGTGCCCTTCGCCGGGGGCACGCTCGTGGCCAACCCGTCGCTGTCTCCGATCTTCGTGACCACGAGTCCGCTCGGCACCGTGCCGTTGCCCTTCCTCATGCCCGAGGGCGTGCCGCCGGGGTTCCAGTTCTTCTTCCAGTGGGCCATCCAGGACGGTGGCTCCACGGCGGGCATCGCCCTGAGCAACGCGATCCGCGGTGACGCGCCGTAGGTCCGATCCGGCCCTCGGGCTCGCGATCAGGTCTTGAAGACGGTTTTGGCGTGCAGGGATCCCCCCGGGGTGGGGCATCCTGTCCGGGACGGGCCACGTGCTTTTGGGCCCGCGCTCTTTTGCACTTGCCCTGTTCCGTGCGAGACTACGCGGCTTGCCCTCCGGCCCGAGACCGCAACGACCGCGGACCACGGAGGTGCCCTCCCGTTTGGACCCCCCCTTGTCGTTCTCCAAGCTCGAACTGCACCCGCAGCTCCTCTCCGCCGTCGAGGCCCTCGGTTTCGAGGCGCCCACGGACATCCAGACCAAGGCCATCCCCCCGGCGCTCGCCGGCCGGGACGTGCTCGCCTGTGCCATGACCGGCAGCGGCAAGACGGCGGCCTTCCTGCTCCCGATCCTCCACCAGCTCCTCGTCAAGGAGCGCAAGCCGGGGCCGCGCAACCGTCGCGTCCGCGTGCTCATCCTCAGCCCGACCCGCGAGCTCGCCGGGCAGATCCATGACGACCTGCGCGCCCTCGCCGGCAAGACGCGCCTCACCGGCGCGGCGATCTTCGGCGGCGTGGGCATGGCCCCGCAGGAGCAGGCCTTCCGCGACGGTGTCGACGTGCTCGTCGCCACGCCGGGGCGCCTGCTCGACCACCTGTCGCGCCGCTATGCCAGCCTGGACGGCGTGGAGCACCTGGTGCTCGACGAGGCCGACCGCATGCTGGACATGGGCTTCCTGCCCGACATCAAGCGCATCCTCGCGCGGGTTCCCGAGCGCCGGCAGACCCTGTTCTTCAGCGCTACCATGCCGCGCCCGATCATCGAGCTCTCGCGCAAGCTGCTGCAGCAGCCTGAGCGCATCGACACCGAGCGCCGCAGCAAGCCGGCCCACACCATCAGCCAGACCGTGTACCCGGTGCCGATGACGGTCAAGCCGAAGCTGCTGCTGAACCTGCTCGACAGCAAGATCAAGGACGTGCTGGTCTTCACGCGCACCAAGCACCGTGCCGATCGCGTGGCGCGCCTGCTGGTCAAGGCCGGCGTCAACGCCGAGCGCATCCACGGCAATCGCAGCCAGGGTCAGCGGCAGCGGGCGCTGGACGGCTTCAAGTCCGGCCTGTACCGGGTCCTCGTCGCGACCGACATCGCCGCGCGCGGGATCGACGTCAGCGCGCTCGGCCACGTGGTCAACTTCGACGTGCCCAACGTCGCGGACGACTACATCCACCGCGTGGGCCGCACCGGCCGCGCGGAGGCCAAGGGCGAGGCGTTCACCTTCGTGTCCCCGGAGGAAGAGGGTGACCTCCGCGACATCGAGCGTGCGGTGGGCAAGTCCATCCGGCGCGTGGTGTTGAGCGACTTCGACTACACGCCTCCCGTTGGCGCCGCCCTGGGTGGCGGTGGCGGTGGCGGCCGCGGCGCGGGCCGCGGCGCGGGTCGCGGCTCCGGCGGCCGTGCGGCGAAGCATGGCAAGAACGCGGTCCCCAAGGCGGGCGGCAAGCAGGGCGGCCGTCGTGGCGCGGCGAGCAAGGGCGCCAAGAGCGGCGCCGGTCGACGCGGCGTCGGCAAGGGCGGCAGCGCGCGCATGGCGGGCGGCGGCTCCAGTGCCGGCAAGAAGGCGGCGCCCCGGGGTATCGGCGCCGTCGGGCGGCGAACGCGGGTGCGGCGCGGCGCTGCCTGAAAGGCCGAGGGCGCCCGGTGGGGGTTCCCGCGTGGCGCGGCTCTGATTTGACGGATCCGGTCATCGCGCCTAGCGTGACCTTCGAGTCGGACGCCGCCTCGGGCAGGGACCGCCCTTCCGTCGGTTCCAGGGCGCGCGCGTTCCGTCGATCCTCCCGCCCTGGGAATGCCCTGGCGGGAGGCCCCCTCGAAGAGGAAGCACCATGAAGCACCGATTCCCGCGTTCCCTCGTGACCGTCCTGGCCTGCGCCGTGCTGGCGTTCGTCGCCCTCGGGGCCGGCAAGCTCAAGCCCACCGGCATCGACGTCGCCTGCAACGCCAACTCGTTCGTGTTCGCCGGGCCGTCCACCGAGGCCGGGCCCGCCTACGGCGCGTCGTTCGTGGTGCAGGGCGTGATCTACCCGGGCGGAACCTTCGACGAGCACGGCGTGGGCAGCGGCCTGCTCGCCGATGGCACTCCGGAGTTCCCCGAGTCGGTCGTCGGCACCTGGACCTGCCGCGGCTGGTTCATCGGCGACGGCATCGTCACCAAGACCGGCCCCTTCGTCGCCACGACCCAGATCTACGCGATCGACGACGAGAAGCTCGGCACGGGCACGGTGGTCAGCGATGGCCTCGAGCTGATCGACCTCGACGTGCCGTTCACCCGCGCGATCACGGGGGCGACCGGCGACTTCAAGCGCCGCCACAGTCGCGGCGAGGTGACCCAGACCGCCGTCGGGGCCAACCCCACCGGTCTGTTCAACTTCAGCTTCCGCTTCGGGAAGAAGTAGGCCGCCGCCGGACGCCGGCGCCCAGGCACCTAGTCGTGGTCGTGATGGTGGCCGTCGTGATCGTCGTGGTCGTCGTGACGATCGCCGCCGCGTAGCCAGCGGAAGGCTCGCCCGCCACCGCCGCCGCCTCCCGATCGGGTCGTCACCGTCGGCACGAGCGGGGGCGCGGGCCTGTAGAAGTCGGCGGACTCGCCCGGCTTGGCGTGTGTGAACTCGATCGAGCGGAATCCCGCCTCGACACTCTTGAAGCCGGGAATGCTGAACGCCGGGCCGTAGCTGAACCACTCGGCGCAGTCCGAGGTGTGCTGCTCGAGGACCTGCGTCGGGTCGTAGATCGGCACGTGCAGCACGGCCGGGTCCACCAGCGAGATCGTGACCCTGCCGAAGCCGTCCTCGACGTCGCGGTGGTCATCCGAGGAGAGGTTGCCCAGCGCCTGGGCCTTGACGCGCACGCGCTGGATGGCGGCGATCACGTCGCGCGGGTGGTCCTTGTACGCGGCGCCGAGCTGGCTGGACCAGATCCTGCTCTCCTCGAGCCAGTGCAGCACCGGTGGCACGTGCATGAGCGCGATGATGCCGGCGGACCAGCGCTTGGCGGGCTTGATCGGACCTTCGCCGCGCCGGCTGGCGAGCTTGTCGGCCGCCGCGAGGTCCCCGGGGGTCTCGCAGGCGATGAGCACCTGATTGAGCAGCACGTCGGGATAGAGCGCGATGGGTGCGACGAGTTCGTCGAGCTGCCCCTCGTCGAAGCCCTCGGCGCCGGGGGCGGTGTTCCCGTCCTGCTCCAGGGAGCCGGCCTCGGCGCCGTCGCGCTTCGCGTGAGGCGGGGCCTGCTGCGGGGCCGGGAGCTCCCGGGGGGCCGGCTGGGCGACCTCGGCGTCGGCCTCGGCGTCCTGCGGCGTCGGGGCGCAGGCCAGAGCGGCCGGCGCAGTGGCCAGCAGCATCGCGCTCAGCGTGAGGCCGGCAAGGGTGCAAGCATCGAGGCAGCGCATCGGAGCCCCTCCTGAGGATGGGCGTGATTGTGACACGCGGTCGGCGTTCGTGCTCGCGCCGCGGGGATCGGGTCTTGCCGCGGACGGCTCCCGGCAGGGAGGCTCAGTGCATCTCGAGTTGCAGCGGGTGCGAGACCTGCCCGCCACCGCCGCCGAACAACTCGACGGCCTGGGTGAACATCACCAGCCCCGTCGCGCCCGGCGGCAGCGTGGCCTCGAGTTCGGCCTCGCCGCTCGCGCCCACGACCACGAAGGGCAGCAGGATGATCGGGGGCGAGAGGTTGACCACGCCGAACGGTGTGGGCAGCGGGGCTTCGCCGGTGAGTGAGGCGGCGAAGAACAGGGCGCTCCCGGGGGTCGCGCCGTTCACGCGGAAGGTGGCCGTCGCGCCCGCGTCGAAGTCGCGGACCTCGTAGACGATGCCCGTCAGCGCTCCGGAGAAGACGTACGCGCGGCCGCTGTCGTTCCCCGCGGGCGTGTCCTGGGTGATCGCGCCGGCGGCGAAGTCCGGGACGCCGTCGCCGTTCACGTCGCCGACTCCGGCCACGGCGTAGCCGAGCCGCGCGGTGGGGCTGCCGGCGCGGAAGTCCGACAGCAGCTTGCCCGTCGCCACCGAGTACACGCGGACGAAGCCGGTGTAGCCGGCCGGGTCGTAGTACTGGTCGCTGCCGACGATGATGTCGTCCAGGCCGTCGCCGTCCACGTCGCCCGCGCCATCGACGCTGGTGCCGAAGACCTCGTCGGGGTCGTAGCCCGCGAAGGTGGCCAGCGTCTCGCCGGTCGCGCCCGAGATCACGAACACCTGCCCGTTGGGCGCGACGAAGCGCGCCGCGATGACCAGGTCGGCCTTGCCGTCGCCGTCCACGTCACCGGCGGAGCGCACCTCGTCGCCGAAGCGCGCGTTGCCGACCGGGCCGGTCCAGGAGTCGATCAGCGTGCCCGTGGCCCCCGAGTAGAGGTAGACCGCGCCGGTGTTGCTGCCCAGGGTGTCCTCGCCCACGGCACCGATGGCGAAGTCGGGGATGCCGTCGTCGTCCACGTCGTCGATCCCCGCCACCGACTCACCGAAGTAGCCGTGGTCCACGGTGCCCTCGATGCGGTAGATCACCGAGCCGTCGAGACCGGAGCGTACGTAGGCCACGCCGGAGAAGCTCTTCTCGCCGAACTCGCCCCAGGCGCCCATGAGCACGTCGCCGTGGCCGTCCCCATTGATGTCGCCGAGACCGGCCACGTCGTCGCCCAGGTACCGGTCGTTCCCGCCGCCGTCCCAGCGGTACAGCTCGGTGCCCGTCGCGCCGGAGTACACCCAGACCGTGCCCTCGGCGCCGAAGTTCGGGCTGCTGAACAGGTCGCCGACGAGGATGTCGGTCACGCCGTCGTTGTCGACGTCGCCGGCATCGGCCACGCCGTCGCCGTGTCCGATGAGCGACCACTGGTGGATCACGCTTCCGTCGGCGCCGGAGAGCACGCGGACGCGGCCCGATCCGAAGCCGTATTCCTGGCAGCCGACGATCACCTCGGGGATGTCGTCACCGTCGATGTCGGCGCACTCGGACAGGATGCCGCCGTAGGCCTGACTGAACGACGTGCCGTCCGAGGAGTGGAGCACGGGGCCGGACTGGGCGGCGGTGGGGACGGCGAGGGCGGGCAGGGTCAGCAGGCCGAGCGCGAGGGTCCAGCGCGAGGATGAGACGGTGCGGGTCACGAGGCTCTCCGTGCTCCGGGGGCGGCGAGGCGCGCGGACGGGCGCCGCGGCCAGGGAAGCAGCATGCCTCCATCCCGGAGGACCGTGAAGGCGGGCCCGGCGTCACGCACGGATCGTCGACGTGAGGCACACTGAGGGGCAAGCGGCGACGTCCGATCGTCGCGCCGGGGGGGTTGTGGGCGGCTGCCCACTCCCGTCCCCGCCCGGAGCCCGACCGATGAGCCCCCTTCGCTCCCGCCTGCCGTCGTTGCCGAGCCCGGCGCTCCCGCTGTCGTCGCTCCCGCTGCTCTCGCTCTCGCTCTCCCTGTCGCTGTCGTCGCGGGGGGCGCCGTTGCCGGCCCGGTCCCTGTTGCTGGTTGCCCTGCTGCTGTTCGTGGCTCCGGCCGCAGGGGGGCAGACGTCCTGGGCCTCGGTCCCGCCGGTGGGTGTGGGCACGCGGGGTGCCGCGGGCGTGCCCGGCCTGGTCGTCACCGGGCTGCCGGCCATCGGCCAGCCCGCGGTCGACCTGCGCATCACCTCCGCGCGACCCGGTGCCGCCGCGCTGATCCTCTGCGGGGCCGCCGCGGAACCGACGTCCCTGCCGCCCTTCGGCGCGACGCTCTGGCCGGCCAGCCCCTTCGCCTTGCTGCCGACGACGATCGGGCCCGGCGGGCTCTCGGCGCCGCTGCTGGCCACGCCGGGTGAGACGCCGGCGTGGCTGCTCGGCGTGACGGCCGTGACCCAGGGCGTGGTGCTCGACGTCGCCGCGAAGGGCGGGCTGGCCTTCACGGCGGGCCTGTCGCTCCTCGTGGGCATCGGCTCGGCGGCCGCGCCGCTGTTCGAGGGTCCCGCCGTGCTGGTCCCGACGCGGTCGCGGCTGCTGGCGGTCGGTGACCTGGACGGTGACGCCCGGCCGGACCTCGTGACCGTGTCCCAGGACGGCGATCTCGGCGTCGCCCTGGCTGCGCCCGAAGGCGCGCTCCTGCCCTTGCCGCCGATCGCGACGGGTCAGGCCCCGGTCGACCTGGCTCTCGCGGACCTCGACGACGACGGTGCGCTCGACGCGATCGTCAGTCACTTCAAGTTCGGTGTGCCCGCGCAGGGTCGCGTGAGCGTGCACCTCGGCCTGGGCGATGGGACCTTCGGATCGGCGGTCGAGACGGTCGTGGGCAACGACGTGGGGCCGCTCGGCGTGGCCGACGTGGACGGCGACGGCCGGCTCGACGTCGTGACCTGTCGCTCCAACCTGGTCATGACCCTTCCCGGCCAGGGCGACGGCACGCTGGGCGCGCTGGTGCCCACCGCCTCCGGGTTCGCGGGGACGGTGCCTCGCGCCCTGGAGCTGGCCGACCTCGATGCCGATGGCGTGCCCGACGTGCTGGTCGGCGACGGCACCTTCACCACGCCGGCCGGCGAGACCGACCCGGAGATGATCGGCGCGGATGCCTTCGACGTGGATCTCGACGGCGTCCCCGAC
>JAJDER010000062.1 GCA_029259725.1 Planctomycetota bacterium
CTTCATGGCTGCGGCTCGGCGTGACGGCCACTGAGCGCTGCCCAACAAGCCGCTGCAGCCGACGCGGCTGACCGCGTCGTCGTTGCTCCGGTCGTCACGTACACTGGGTCAGCCGCGCAGCTGAGCGGCAACAACGTTAGGTTGTCAGGAGGGCACGATGATCCTGAAGTGGCTTCAGGTTGTGTGGCTGCCGATCGCTCTGGTCATCGTTGTCCAAATCTGCATGGCCGTTGCCGCGCAGATTGCGGGAAAGGGCGTCGGAGTACCGTTGCAGGCGGCCACCTACACAGGAGTACTCCTGCTTCTTGCCGGCTTCGGTGGCTGGCGCTCTCAGCAGCGTGGCTTCGGCACGTGGGGCCGAGCAGTTGCTGGCATGTCCGTTCTCGCGCTCCCCGTTGCCCTGACTTTCGCGGCTCGTGTCGTGAGTTGGCAGGGTGATGCGTCCGCGCTCAACGTTCCGTTGATGGGAAGCGTAGTAGCGCTCGTCTGCTTCCTCGGGGCAGGGTTCGGAACTCTTGGCGGAACCCTTCGGTCGGGCTGGCTCCGGAGGCGGGCAACCTAACACTTATGAGGCCCCCCGGGGTCAAGATGCAAAGTCTGTTCCGCGCGAGAGTTCCTGACCCTCGCTTCGTGCGTCGATCGATCTGGTAGCCCTGGCTTCGTTTCGGCATGCAGGCGCAGGTCACGGGACGCTGCACCAAACACTTATCGAGGATCAGTGGCCGGAGGTCCCGCGGTGCTGATAGCGGGCCGGCGTAGCTCGGAGCGCACGCGCTCCGAGCGTCCTAGAAACACATCGGTTCCCTCGTGCCGTCCCATTCAAGGGGTGCTGGCTCAGCGAAGCTGTCCAGTGAGATCCGGGCTCGGGTGAGGGGCAGAGTCCTTGCAGATCAGATCGTGTCGGAGAAACGGAGCGAGGGCGTGTGTCCAATCAAAGCGTCGGGCTGCTGGGCACTCGGCCGACGATCCTCTTCGCGGTCGTGGCCGCAGGTGTGTTGCAGGATCTCGAGTCGGCTCGGCCCACGGTGGCTCGAGTTAGACGACGGGCTCACACGCCCTCCTCCTTGGTCAGTCGTGGGGTCAGGCGGCCAGGAAACGCTCCATGTCGAAGGCGGTCTTGCGACGCAGCACGAAGTAGGTGCAGCGGCCGAGCTTGTGCGCCAGGATGCTCAGTGCCTTGCCCTTGCCGTGCTTGCGCTCGAGCCGCGCGTGCAGCTTCTTGCCCGGCTCGTTGTTGCGCAGGAAGAGCACGGCCGCTTCCGAGAAGGCCCACTTGAGGTGCACGTTGCCGATCTTCGCACCCGAGGTCCCGCTGCGCTTGCCCGCCGACTCCGCCGCGCACTTGATCAGGCGCGAGTAGCTGGCGAAGTCCTGCACGCGAGGGAAGCGGGCGATGTCCTGGACCTCGTAGAGGATCGTCAGGGCCAGGATCTTGCCGATGCCTGGCACCGAACGCAGCAGCTGAAACGTCGAGGCGTCGTGCTGCTTGACCTGGCGCACGAGGAAGAGCTCGAGCTCCCGTAGCAGCACGTCGTAGTGGTCGACCAGCGCCAGGTCGATCTCGATCGACTTGTGCACGCTCGGGTCGACGAAGGCGTCGGCCAGGCCCTCGCGGTTGGACTTGTACGCGATGGCCGCCGTGATCTCCGGCAGGTTGGCCTGGTGCGTCGTGTTGCGGATGTGCGCCAGCAGCTGCCCGCGCTTGCGCACCAGGTGCAGTCGCCGCCGCAGCAGGTCCCGCGTCGCGCGCATCTTGGCCGGGTAGGCATACGCTTGCGGGAAGGTGCCGCCCGCCAGCAGCTTGGCGATCTTGTAGGCGTCGATGCGGTCGTTCTTGGCCTTGGCCCCGTGGATCGCCTTCATGGACAGCGCGTGCCCGAGCACGAAGGGGATCTCCTCCGCCGCGCACAGATCCGCCAGCCAGTACCAGGTGAAGATGCACTCGACGCCGACCACCAGGTCATCCCGGTACGGCGCGAGACAGCTCAACAGCGCCTCCGGCGTGGCGCGCATGTTCCGGTGCAGCACGACTTCGCCGCCCTCGTCGAGGACGCAGACGTACATCGTCCGGGCGTGCAGGTCGATCCCGCAGGTGTGGCCGTGTCGCGTCGGGTAGAATCGCATGCGGTTCCTCCTGAGTGGATGGGTTTGGTTGACACATCCAACCTACCGGGCGTTCCGGTGGGTTCAGGAGGGGCCTCAATGAGGATCAAGCCGCTGCAGCGGACCGCGGCTGCCCTTAGACTCGGTGCTGCGTTCACGTCGTCGGCTGAGGGCAGCCCCGGCAGCTGAACGGAGAACCGTTGGGCCGCAGGAGAGCGCATGGCAGGAAGCGAAGTCACTGTGGTCCCCTGCGGTCGTCGAGGGAGTTGATGCACCATGAAAATCTTGGTCACAGGTAGCAGTGGGCATCTCGGCGAGGCCCTGGTTCGCACCATGCAGGGCACGACACACCAACTCGTCGGCCTCGACCGAACGGCGTCGCCCTTCACCGGGAGCGTGGGGACGATCACTGACCGCGACTTCGTGCGGCGATGCGTTCAGGGCGTGGACGCCGTCATTCACGCGGCGACCCTGCACAAGCCACACGTCGCCACCCACACCCGACAGGACTTCGTCGATACCAACATCACCGGCACGCTCAATCTTCTCGAGGAGGCGGTGTCGGCCGGCGTCTCGTCCTTCATCTTCACGAGTACGACCAGCGCATTCGGGGGGGCGCTGACGCCGCCGCCGGATGCCCCCGCGGCGTGGGTGACCGAGGACGTGCGGCCCGTCCCCAAGAACATCTACGGCGTGACCAAGACGGCGGCCGAGGATTTGTGCGAGTTGTTTCACCGCCGCCACCAGCTCGCGTGCCTCGTCCTGCGGACGTCGCGGTTCTTCCCGGAGGTGGACGACGATCCGACGGTCCGTAGGGTTTACGACGACGGCAATGTCAAGGCGAACGAGTATCTCTACCGGCGAGTGGATCTCCAAGATGTCGTTGACGCTCATGTGCTCGCCATCGAGAAGGCCCCATCGATCGGCTTCGGGCGATACATCATCAGCGCGAGCACGCCCTTCCAGCCCGACGACCTAGCCGACTTGCGTCTGAACACCCCACAGGTGGTGGAACGGCGGGTCCCGGAGTACGCAGAGGAGTACGCTCGTCGCGGTTGGAAGATGTTCCCGCGCATCGAGCGGGTGTACGTGAATGAGCGCGCGCGGCGGGAACTGGGTTGGCAGCCCCGGTATGACTTCCGGCGAATCATCAATTGCCTGAGAACGGGGGACGCGCCCCGGAGTCCGCTGGCGCATGCGGTCGGGTCGAAGGGGTATCATGATCGTGAGTTCGCGGACGGCCCGTATCCCGTGTCGTAAGGGCCTGATCAGCCCGGAAGACGCGCCGTGAACGCGACCCGTCGCGGCCCAACAAGACGATGGAGCCGACGCAAGAGACGCGCGGCTCATCGTTAGACCGTTCGGCGCTGGTGGAGGCAGGGGACGAGCCTATGTATGGCCGTCGGAGGTGGGTGCTGGTTGCCCTGTTCGCCACGTGCTTCAGCGGCTGCGGTCGGCCCTCCGCACCGACCAGCGGCCCGACGTCCGTCGCGGACCTCGGGCCGCGGCGACCGGATCCCCAGCTCCCCCTGTTCGACGGGTTCGAGGGTGAGTCGGTGGCCCCGTTTTGGCGGGCCGGGGACGCGGGCAGCGGCAGGTATGCGGCCGGGGCGGTCGCCGTCACGTCGGACCACGCCCGGTCCGGCACTCAATCGGTCCGAATCACGGTCCGGGAGGGCGACGTCCGACAGCAGGGCGACGACGGGGAGGACAACGAGCGGGCCGAGCTGGACTCCGGCAAGCTCACGTTCGCCGGCCGGGAACTGTGGTACGGGTTTTCCATGTTGGTCCCGCCGGAGTTCCCGATCGTCAGCACCCGCCTCGTCGTCGCGCAGTGGAAGCAGACCGGGATCAAGGGTGGACCACTCATCGCCCAGCGGTACCGCTCGGGCCGGCACCATCTGACGATCCGAGACTGGTCCGACCCCGACGGCGAGCGGCAAGAGTACCCGTTGCCGGCGATCATCCCCGCCAGGTGGAACGACATGGTGTACCGGGTTCGGCTGTCGGCGTCCGCGGACGGGCTGGTGGAGGCGTGGGTGAACGGCGAGCGCGTGGTGTCGCACCGTGGGCCGACGGCGTCCGCGACGGGGGATGACCAAGTGTACAACAAGATCGGGCTGTACCGCGATCGGATGGTCCAGCCGATGAGCATCTACTTCGACAACTACATCGCCGGCGATAGCCGCGCGGCTGTTGATCCGTCCCGGTTCGACGGCGACCGTCGCGCCGAACAACAGCATGCAGCGGACGGAGCCGCGCGCCGCCGCTGATGCTGATGCCGAGCGTTGGCTTGGCGGGGAGAAGACGCCATGATCGTGAAGTGGTCTCAGGCTGTTTGGCTGCCGGCAGTCCTTGTCTTCGCCGGCCAATTGGTCTTCGCAATCGCATCAAGCCTCACGGCAGGAAGCTCCGCGGTGTTGCTTGTTGGTGCAGCTTGGTTGGCGGGGCTCGCGTTTCTTGCAGGCTGGGCTGGGCAGCGAGCAAAGCTCGGGGGCCTTGAGATGGTCGGCCAGGCACTTGCTGGAATGTCGGCACTTGCCATGCCCAACATCGGGGTGACACTGCCGTTCATCCTGTTCGGTGACGGCGAGGAGCTGCCTACAGACGCTGCGCTGTTTCTCAGCGGAATCGTGCTGGCGGTCTGCCTCTTCGGAGCAGGGTTCGGCGTGCTTGGCGGCAAGTACAAGCCCAGCAGACCGAGACGGCCTGGACGGCGCGCAACCTAGCAAGCCGCTGCAGCCGACGCGGCTGACCGCCGCGTCGTAGCTTCGGTCGTCCCGTACACTGGGGTTCAGCCACGCAGCTGAGCGGCAACAACGCAACGCTAGCCGGGCACGGGAGCATCGATGAAGCTGGCGGGTGTGGGTCTCCTGATTGCGCTGTGCGGGTGTGCGGCACACGTGCCGGCTCCCATGGGGCTGTCCGACCTGCCGAGCACGCCGCCAAGAGTGCGTTCGCCCAGCTCCCGGTTCGGATCAGTGAGCCGCGAGTCGACTCGGACTGGGGAGGCATACGGGCCACTGACGAGAGTGGGCACCATCACGTCGTCACCTGGCGGGTCCACATTGCCGTGGAGGATGGGCCCGACAACATCATCATGCTCCTGAGCGCGGACCCGGAGGCTCGCGCTGACATCCTCTTGCACGAGGCACGCCTTGAGGCGGTCGACGATGCCCGACATGCCGCCTGCTCACTGCTGCTTCGACCTTGCGTACACTGGGAGCAGCCGCGGCAGCTGAGCGGCAGCAACGTGGGATTGACGATGAGACATTCCAGGACTCATGGCGTTTGGAGCGGCGGCGCTGAAGAGCTACTGCGCGAAGCGCGGCAGGCAGCGGCACGTGAGGTCTCGGAACTCCAGGCCGCTCTCGCTGACTGCTCGAGCCCAGAGCAGGAGCAGCATCTTCACCACCAGATCGCTGCTGTGCGTCGGCAGCTCAAGGCCAAGGAGCAGGCGGCGAGAGAGTCCTTGTTCTAACGCGCGCCATCCAACAGGCCGCGGCAGCTGCGCGGCAGCAACGCAACGGTGGGCAGGCAAGTGGCAACGGCGTTCTCGCGCGCTGTCCGCGAGGAGCGGTCTCCGTGGACCGGCTGAGGGCCAACCTGCGCCGTGCTGCACGTCGTCAACGAGTCGGATGCGCACTTGCTCTCGGGCCCGCCCGCTCCTGGTCTCAGCCCATGACGGAGGCGCCCCGCTTCGAGCCCGGCGGAGAGCCGCAAGCCGTCAGCTCAGGGTGCAGTATCGCGCGTCGGCAGCCATCGCTGAGCGGCAGGTCCCCCTGCGTCTCGGTGATCACGTCCTCGTTCGCGTCACGGCGGAGGGCAAGGCCCTCTTCTCGAGCGGCCCTACGGCTTGGAGTGCTGGCCGCAGGCGACACACCACGGGCGCTGGACTCCCATCGCGACGTTCTCGGATTCGAGGTCACGTGGTCGTGGGGCGATCCCATCCTGAGGGCGGGCGTTGCCCGCGATGGGTTCGAGCTGCAGCTCGCGGGGGCTCAGACTGGCTCGCCGGGGCCCTCGTTCGTGTATTCTCACGTGACGGACGTCGATGGCTACGATCGCATGTGCCGAGAGCGAGGAGCGAACATCGAGACAGAGCTCGCCGACCGACCGTTTCTGCTGCGCGACTTTCGCGTCCTGGACCCGAGCGGCAACAGGCTGGGATTCGGTGAGCCCATCCGGCGTCGAGACGCCGGCGTCTGACTGGCAACGCCGTGACGCTTTCTTGATCGCAACTCGAGACGAGACTCCGCGATGCACTTGCAGCACTTGCACACTCGGCCGGCAACAGCGTTCGCGCTTCTCGCAACCCTCGGCGTGGCTCTTGCCACGAGCCCGCTTTCGGCGCAGGTCGACGGTTTGCGCGCGTTGGACGGCGAATGGATCTACGTCGAGGACCGCACCGAAGGTCGCGCCCTCGAGTGGATGGGGCCTCCCATGAGCTCGAAGTTCTCCATGCACATCGAGGAGGGCGAGGTCATCCTGGTGAGCGGCCATGGCTCTGGGCACCGCGATGTGAGCGTCGCGCTCGACGGCTCGATCACCGAAGTGACCGAGCCAGGAAAGACCTCGCGCTACCGCGGCGCGTGGGAGGACGGCGCGTTTGCGTACGAGGTCGATTTCGTGCGTGGGTCGGACACCGCGCCCGACGGGCTGATCCGGAGGGAGTTCCGCATCACGGCCGACGGACTGCTCGTGCGCGTTGCGTTCGGGTCGTCCGAGTCGATCGGGCTCTACCGCCATGCAGAGGACATCGCGATGCCCGCTCCGACCACGGCCGCCATCGACGACATGGCGTGGCTGGTCGGCGCGTGGGTCGGAACGAAGGGCTCGGCGTCGATCGAGGAGCGCTGGAGCCCGCCGCTCGGGGGCGCGATGCTCGGCGTGTCGCGCACGGTCTCGCGTGGCAAGCTGTCCGCGTTCGAGTACCTGCGCATCGTCGAGCGCGACGGCGGGCTGATCTACATCGCGCAGCCCGGTGGCAATCCGCCGACCGAGTTCGTGCTCACCGAACGGACCCCATCGCGCGCAGTGTTCGACAACCCGCGCCACGACTACCCGAAACGCATCGTGTACGAGCTCTCGGCCGAGGGTGACCTGAGCGCCACGATCGGCTTCATGAAGGGCGGCAGCCCCCGGCGCTTCGCGTACGAACGCGAAGGCAACTAGAGTCGCAACACGGCAGCTGAGCGGCAGCAGCGTCTGACGGGCATTGTGCGATGGTGACGGTACGACCCATGGAATCGCTCGACGCGGAGATCTGGCTGGAGATGCGCATGGCTCTGTGGCCAGACGACTCGGCCCCCGCGCAGCGCGAAGAGATCGACCAGTTCTTCGCTGGCGAGTTTCCGCGCTGGCCGTGGTCCGTCCTTGTTGCCGAGGATGCCTCAGGGCGTGCACTGGGGTTCGCGGAGGTGTCTGTTCGGCCCTATGCAGAAGGCTGCCGAAGCAACCGGGTGGCATACCTCGAAGGCTGGTTCGTCTTGCCGGAGGCCCGGAATCGAGGCGTAGGGCGGGCCCTGGTCGTTGCCGCGGAGGAGTGGGGACGATCCCAGGGTTGCCGCGAGTTCGCTTCGGACGCAGATCCTCAGAACGACGTCGGCCGGGCTGCCCACGGTGCTCTCGGGTTCGTTGACGTGGGGCTCGTGCGCTGCTTCCGAAAGGACCTCTAGAATCGAGCCGCCGCCGAACCAGCTGATGCAGACGTACGGCGGCTCCGCCGCCACGCTGGTGCGCTGTTCTTGATCGCTCTGTTGCTGTATCTGTTGCGGGGTGGGCGTCACATTGTCAGGTTCGCCTACCCCGAAGGTGACTCCGGGGCGTAATTCGGTGCGGTGCGCGCCAAACAGGCCGCTGCAGCCGACGCGGCTGACCGTCGCGTCGTTGCACCGGTCATCCCGTACACTGAGCGCAGCCGCGGTAGCTGAGCGGCAGCAACGTTTGGCCTACGCAGGAAAGAGTCAGGGTGACGCGTAGCCAGAGCAGGTTCGCCTGCGGCCCAGGTCTTCACCAGCCATCCCATCCATCGCTCTTCCGCGACTCGCTCGCTTGTGGTTCCCGGCGCCGCATGACAGGTCGAAGCACCGGAGCGGATAGGCAACGTCAGGCAGCGAGAAACGGAGCGGCTGTGCTCTCGACCATCGCCCAAGCGGCCGCCAGTCTCGTCATGCTCTACTTTGGCGGCGAGTTGCTCGTCCGCGGAGCGTCCACGCTTGCGTCCCGCCTCGGTGTCTCATCCCTTGCCATCGGCCTCACGGTGGTCGCGTTCGGGACGAGCGCGCCCGAGCTTGTCGTATCCGTAGATGCAGCGTTGTCCGGCGCGAACGACATTTCCCTGGCAAATGTCGTTGGCTCCAACATCGCCAATGTCGCGCTCATACTCGGGCTCGCGGCTCTCTTCCGACCCTGCGCGATCCAAGCCAAGATCGTGCGCATCGACGCGCCAATCATGATCGCGGTATCTCTTGCGCTCGCCGCCATCTTGGCCAATGGAAGGGCATCTCGCATCGAAGGCTCGTTGCTCTTGCTCGCTTTGGCCATCTACACGGTGTTCACGTTCTGGGAGGCCAAGCGAGAGTCCGAGACGATCCGCGAGGAGATCGCTTCCGCGGCACCTCGGCGGCCCATTGGCGCCACGCACGGCGGCGTTCTCGTTGCCATGGGCTTGGCACTCCTTGTGGGCGGTGGTCATCTGCTGGTGGTCTCGGCGGTAGACCTCGCGACTTCGCTCGGTGTCGGTCAGGCGGCGATCGGACTCACCATTGTCGCCGTCGGAACCAGTCTGCCTGAGTTCGCGACAACCGTCATCGCAGCGGTACGAGGCCAAGGCGATATCGCGATCGGTAGCGTCGTCGGCAGCAACATCTTCAACGTACTGGGCATTCTCGGCTTGACGGCCGTCGTTCACCCTCTCGAGATGGGGACGGTCAGGTGGCTTGATCTAGGCACCATGGTTGGTCTTGCCTGTCTCGTCACCGTCTTCGTCACGACTCGGCACCGCTTGGGTCGGGTTGAAGGCGCTGTGCTCTTCGTGCTCTTCGCGGTCTACTCGAGCTGGCGGCTCGGTGCCTGACAAGGCGCTGCAGCTGCGGTGGCACAGCGCGTTCCAATCGAGCTCTGGTCGCACCCCGGCGTTCAACTCCCGGCGCCTCAGCGACCGTCGGCCGCCTGTGCCACGCAGCTGAACGCCCGGTCCGTCAGGCGGGCGAGCGGGGCTTCGGCGTCTTGCCCCGAAGTCGGCCCAGCAGCACTCCTCCGGCGATGGCCGAGAGCATGAGCGTCAGGCTGCCCGCCAGGTCGAACCACAAGGGGTCGGTGCGTTCTCCGGACGCCAGGAACACACTCGTGTCGATGCCGATCGGCAGGAGCAGTCCGATCGCGTGGGCCACGGGGCGCCGGCTCGCGAGGAACGCGGCGACCATGCCGCCCAGCAGACCGCTGAGGCAGGCCCCGGCCGTCGCGAACGCGAGGTCGCTGAGGGAGGATTCCGCGTAGCTGATGCCGCCGAGCCAGACCTCGAGCGTCAGGGTCGTGCCGAGCGCGATCACCACGAAGCCGGTGAGGACGACGCCGACACTCCGGAGCGTTGGCCAGAGACGCTTCACTCAATCGGTCCCGTCGAGCAGGGGTTGGAGAGCTGAAGCATGCACGCAGTCCATTGTGCTTGCCCGGCGCTGCGGCGTGTTGGGTGCCCGGAGTGCGTCACGTGATTGCCGCAAGTCGTAGACCGGGCACGCGCTCACGCGAAGCGCTGTGGGTGTGGGGGGCTGATCACTGAGCCCGTTTCCAGGGGCACTTCGGCCGTGGGGGTCGACGGGTTCTGGATGCTGGGTGGGAGAGCGTTGGCCCAGGCTGCCACCGCGTCGGCGCTTGGGTCCTCCCGTACACTGAGCGCAGCCGCGGAAGCGGAGCGGCAGCAACGTGACGCAGACGAAGTCTCGCACGTCGGAAGGGAAGGGATCGCCGATGAAGACCATGAAGCTCGTGTTGCTGCTCGTGCTGACCGTTTCACTGCTGGTGGTCGGCCTACAGAACACCGCGCCCATGCACATGCGCTTCTTCTGGCTGACCGGGGAGGCGCCAGCGGTCCTCTTGCTGGTTGTGACGGCAGCGGGGGGATTCGTCCTGGGACTCCTTGTTGCGCTCATCGTGAGAAGCGGCGCCAAGTCTCCACTGAAGTAGGAGGAGGCGGGAAGGGCGCGACGTCGTCGTGCTCGTGAACCACTGGTAACCACCTCGAGACGGGCGATGGGCTGGCACGTCAGGGCCCTCCTGGCCCCGCGGAGCGCCGCGAGGGCTTGCCCAACAGGCGGCTGCAACGGGCGGCTGCAACAGGCTCGTCGTTGCTCCGGTCTCCCCGTATGCTGTTTCAGCGGCGCAGCTGGGCGGCACAACGCCAGGCAGCCCGAGTCGGCGTTGCAAGCTGAGCGGCAGCAACGCGTGGGGCGACGCTCGGAGGAGAGCGGAGGAGAGCATGGCAGTGGGGAATCGGATGCGCAGAGACGGCGTGAGACCGTCGCGTGTGCTCCTCTTGCTGCTGCTGCTGGCCGGGTTTGCCGTCTTTGCCTATCGGCCTGATCGTCCGGTCGCCACCATCGTCCCGGGGTCCTCGTCAGGCCCGGCGTTCGTGGTGCAGGTCATCCGGCCCCGCTCCGGCCTGCCGCTCGGCGGCATCCTCCCGCCACAGCTCTTCGGGCTCGAGGCGGATCTGGGGTTCGACTCCCAGAGCGCCGGCGCGTCCATCGGCAGCGTCGGCCCCGGGCGTCTCGAACTTGGCGCGGACGGCTGGGATCTGGCCCTCGTCCTCGACGGTGACGGGCGGGTGGCCCCCGAGACCCAGGTGGTCTTCGACCTCGTGTTCGAGGACCAGCTCCGCAAGGTGCGCTGCCGGCCCGGCGATCCTGCCGTCGGCTTGCTCAGCACGACCGTGTTGCCCGAGTCCGGTGAACTCAGCGGCCGCTTCGACGTGGAGCTGGCACGCTGCGAGGATGCGGAGACGGGGACGCCGCTCGGTTGGCCGCCGAAGCCCTTCGTCCTGCACGGGAGCTTCGACCGGCTTCCGCCGCAGGCCGGCGCGAAGGGACGCTGAGTCGATCCGCCGGAGCCTGCGCGCGCACCGCCGAGCGGTGCGTGTGCCGGTACGGGGGCCTCGCTCTGGAGCACGGACAACCGACCGCCGCAGCGGACCGCGGCTGGCCGGACATCGACGCCGCGGTCATCCCGTACACTGGGAGCGGCCGCGGCAGCCGAGCGGCAACAACGCCAGGCAGAGCCCGAAGAGCCTGCTCGACCGGTGGGCGCGGCAGGCGATCTGGCCGATGGTGTCCGAGTACACCGTGCCGTGGGTCGCGACCGAGAGTGATCATGGGCGCGCCCTGGCGCTGAAGTGGATGAAGGCGAAGAAGGAGTCGGTCGCCACGAGCGGCTGGAACACGTACTCGGGCCACGTGGCGGTCACGCCGGACGACGAGTTCGACCTGGACCAGATCGAGAGTATCCTGGAGCAGGTCGAGGGCGGCATCGACTCGGCCATGAACCGGGTCAAGTACACGATGAACGGCTTCGTGATCGCCGTCGGCACCTACGTCAAGCCGCTGTCGAGACGCGCGAAGGCGACCGCGCGCAAGCTCGGCAAGGTCGACGTCGAGATGGACGGGACCTCCTGCAAGGTGCCGCTCGCCATCGAGGTCATCACCAGGACCGAGGAATCTGGAAGGACCGGAAGGAAGCGCAAGACGATCAAGTGCTGAGTGCCGGCTCCGCCGGTCGCTGATCGCCAGACCGTTGGCCACAGGCCAGACCGTTGGCCACAGGAAAGGGGGCGCCATGAGGGTGCTCGGTTTGCTGTTTGTTCTCGCATGCAGCTCGTGTGCAGCCGTGCCCGAGTCGTTGCCGCATCCGGACATCTCGAACTACGAGGAGCACAGCCCGTCCGCGGTCCACGCGGTGATCCAGGGTGCGCTCGAGCCGCTTGGCCTCTCGATCGTCCGCCACGACTTCGATGGGGGCCGCGGGTACGTCAAGGCCGTCAGCCCATCGGGAGCCGTGACCGAGGTTCGATACGACTGGGTCGTTGCGGGCACGACGTACCTGGAAGTCAAGTCGACGCCCTCGTACGGGGGCAGGCTGTCTGACCAGGTCTTGTTCGCCATCAGTGATGCACTCAACGAGAACGTGGGCACCTCGAGCACGTCTTGAATCAGGCCTGGCGTCTCCGTGCTCCGGCATGGCGGTGTCGCACGCCGCCCGACACCTGGCGAAGCGGGATCGAATCAGCCTTGCCGGCGCACCATCTCGTGGATCCAGATCGGAGCGAACGGCGAGGTGCATCCCTTGGAAGTCGGGTAGTCCCGATAGACTCCCAACGCCTCTCCGATGGCGAGGGCCCGCTTGCGGTGCTCGGGGAAGTGGATGCCGATCTCAGCGAGACAGCAGTTCATCGTCCACTGCACTTGCGAAGCGGCCGTCCCCAGTTCGGACTCGATGCGATCCAGGAGCGCGCGGAGGTCGAGCCCTTCCGGACTCTTCACGACGCGCCCGGTGGTCAGGTTCCACCCGGCGCGGGCAGCCATGGGATCCTCGGCAGCCATCCACCCTTGGCGCAGGGCGTCCTTGTCGGGGTGGTGTTTCACGACGTACGCGTTGAGCCAGTCCGCCACTTGCACGAACGTGACGGACCGCACCATCCGATCCATCTCCTTGGCTGACAGGCTCTTCGGTTCGACCACGAGGGTGGCCAAGAGCCTGGCGTCGATGTTCTTGGTCTTCCAGAGCGCCTTGGCCAACACGTGGTCGGTCTTGATCGTCTTCGCCAGCCTCCGGATGTCGCCGAGCCGGACTCCGAACTGGTTCTTGCCGGCACCGTGCTTGCTGTTCTGCGCGCGCATCTTCTCGGTGCCGAGCGCTTCGAGCTGCTCGAGAGTCTCTTCCAGGGTCATGGTCGTGATCGTAGTATCCGGGACTCCTCACCCCAACCCGTGCGTCGTTCGCCAACGAGTTCCGGCAGCCAGTGAGTCCCCGAGGACATCGCAGGCAAGAGCATGATCGAGCAACTCATCGCGCTCATCGTGGACGAAAGCAAGTGGCTGACGGCGTCGTTGAGCTGCGCTCTCGCTGCAGTCGCCGTCCTGCTCGCTCGATACCGGCGATCGGGCCTTCCCGCCCGCCGTCTGACCCTGGCGGCGATGAATCTGTTCTTCGGGGTCACGGTCGGAGCCATGGCCGTGGGTCACCTGCTCGCGGTGACGACCAAGCTTGCATCGGGGACGCTCGAAGGCCCTGCTCCGGGTTTCTACGTGATCGGCACGGCCTTGGCCGTGCCGTCCTGGTGGCTCGCCCATCACACGCGGGCGGTGTTGGCATCCGACGATGGTCGCAAGCGGGTGACGCTGGTCCTCAATGCATGGCTGGCGATCACGCTGCTGGCCCTGGGGTTGCACAACCTGCCTCTCGCCGCACCCGGGTTCCTCAACATCGGGTACGCCGTGCATTCAGGCCGCTTCGTAGGTCGGGCGCTTGCAGGTCTCGCGATCGTCCTCGGCGTCGCCCTGTTCATCGGATCACTGGTCTTCCTGTTCAGCGGCCAGAGTTTCGAGCAGTTCCGGGGAGTCTGACGGACCGCTGCGCATCCAGTACACTGGCAGCGTTGCGGAAACCGAGCCGCGGTCACCGAGCCGCGGCCACTGAGCGACAGCACCGTGAGGCGGAAAGGGGACGACCGTGGATGTCATGAAGACCTTCCTCGAGAGAGAGCTCCGCTCGACCGCGGTCGCCGTCGCCCTGCTGCTCGGCGCCGCCGGCCTGCACGCGCAGTCGCCGCTGCTGGTCTACGACTTCAACCTCGACATGGAGCCGGCGGACAACGTCGACTCCGTGAAGTCGCTGGGCTTCCGTGGCCTGGTCACCCGCGTCAAGGACGCGCCGGACCTGTTCAAGCTGGAAGCCTACGCCCGCAAGGTCGCGACGCTCGACGACTTCGAGTTGTTCCCCTACATGTCCTACAGCTTCAACAACCCGGCCAGTCCCGACCTCTGGCTGCAGGCACTGCCCATCCTGGCGAGCACCGGCCGCTCTGGGTGGTCGTGAAGCAGGCGCCCTCGGAGAGCGCCGTCCGTGAGCTCCTGGCGCGGATGGCTCGCGTGTCCCAGGCTTTCGGCGTGCGGACCATCATCTACCCGCACTGGGACACGGACATCGAGACGGCCGCCGAGGCCTCGGCGCTGATCCACGAGATCGGGCACCCCAACCTGCTGAACTCGCTGCACACCGCGCACGAGATCCGGGGTGGCAACCAGTACGCCATGAAGAACGTGGTCAGCGCGCATGCCGCCGAGACCGCGCTGGTCGCCATCGCCGGGGCGGACGAGAACGCGTACGCCGGCCCCAGCAATCCCTTCCTCAGCTGGGGCGACGTGATCAAGCCTCTCGACGAGGGCGGCTACAGCCTCGACCCCTTCCTGCAGGCGCTCCACGCCTCCGGCTACGAAGGCCCCGTGATCCTCCAGACCTTCGGGATCACCAACAATCCGGGTCACCTGGAGCGGTCGCTGCGCAAGTACGAAGACTACACCGAGCACCTGGTGCGAAGAGGCGAGTAGGCGAG
Organism: Planctomycetota bacterium; assembly: GCA_029259725.1. GTDB lineage: Bacteria > Planctomycetota > B15-G4 > B15-G4 > B15-G4 > JAJDER01. The sequence goes on from JAJDER010000062.1 coordinate 14,711, forward strand.
CTCCGTGATGGTGCGGGCCGCGACGAGCGCAGAAGCCTCGGCTCTGGCTGAGGTGCTGGCGCGAGCCTTCCGCGACGATCCGCTTCACCGCTGGCTCCTTCCGACGGACTCCGATTGGGAGCGCAAGAGCCACCGGCTGTGGGCCCCCGTGCTGCGTCCTCGGATCGTCGACGGCACGGTGTTCACGACTCCGCACCTCGAAGGGGCGGCGATCTGGCTTGCACCGGAGCGGGTCGAGCCGAGTCTCCTCGAGAGCTCGAGGATGGCGCTCGAGACGTTGCCGCTCATCTGGAGGCGGGCGGTCCTGGTCTCGCGGGGGATGCGTCGGATGCGGGCTGCGCATCCCCCCGAACCGCATTGGTACCTCCTCGGCCTCGGTACCGACCCGGTGTCCCAGAACCAGGGCGTGGCCTCGGCATTGCTGCGCCCGGTCCTCCAGCGCTGCGATACGGAAGGGCTGTCGGCCTATCTGGAGTCGTCGAACCGGAAGCACACGCCCCTGTACGAGCGGCATGGGTTCGAGGTGTGCGGCGAGATCGAACTCCCCAGGGGACCGACGATCTGGTCCATGCTCCGCAAGCCCCGAGAGCCGAACGGAGGCGTGCACTCTCGCCAGCGCGGTGCCGACTCCGACCAGACGGAGACGGTGCGCGACGTGGGCCGCGCCCGCGATGGGGCCGCCACGCGCATCACGTACACTGGGATCCGCCGCGGCCGCTGGTCCTCGACGCGGATGACTTGCGTACGGGCTGCTAGAGCCGCGATGTCCAACGTGTCCGAGCCGCCTTCGCACACGGTCCCTCGGGAGGGACCCGCCCCGTGACGCCCACCCAGGCGCTGGCCTTCATCGAGCATCACGGCGTCGTCCTCCAGGCGGCCCGCGGGGCTGTCCCCAGCCTGGCGGAGGCGATCGCCGGCGAGCGCATCCGGGGCAGCTGGTGGAGCCATGCCAGGAGTCACGCGATCTTCGCCGCGTGCGAGGCGGTCGGTGAGAGTCCGGAGGTGCTGGTGTGCAAGCTGGTCGACGGCAAGGTCACGTACATCCACCGCCGGTTGTGGCCTGCGCTCGTGAAGCTCGCCTCCCGGTTTCGCGAAGAGCAGCTGGCGCGGGTCTGGAACGAGCACACGCCGAGCGGTGCCCACCGATCGCGCCGCATGCCCTATCCTGATTGGGTGCCCGACGAGATCATGGAACAGGCGCAGCGGCTGTCGGTCGCGGCGGCGGAACGCACGCTGGCGCCGTGGCCGGTGTTCGCCGGATGAAGCCGCCCAGCCTGACCTGGGTGATCAAGACCCTGACGGCAGCGCTCGGGCCGGCGGCGCCGCCCTTCCCCGTGGACCCGTTCGAGCAGGTGCTCTGGGAGAACGTGGCCTACCTGGCGAACGACGAGCGACGGCGCGAGGCGTTCGAGAGTCTGCGCGACATCGTCGGCACCCGGCCCGAGCAGGTGCTGGAGGCGAGCCCCGAGCAACTCGTGGCCGTGGCGCGCCGCGGAATCCTGTCGGAGGCCACGGCCGACAAGTTGCGCACGGCCGCCGAGATCGCGCTGAGTGAGTTCCACGGCGACCTGGCCGAGGTGCTGAGACGTCCGGTCCCGAAAGCCAAGCGGGCCCTGCGCCGCTTCCCGAGCATCGGCGAGCCGGGTGCGGAGAAGATCCTGTGCGCCACGCGGACCGCACCGTTCCTCGCCGTGGAATCCAACGGGTTGAGGGTGCTGGTGCGACTCGGGCTGTGCCCGGCCGGCAAGGCCTACGCGGCGACCTACGCCGCGGCGCGGCAGCTGGGACAGCAGCAGCTGGGCGACGACTTCGACGCGCTGCTGGTGGCGCGCGAGCAGCTTCGCCAGCTCGGCAGGACCGTGTGCCGCAACACCCGACCGCAGTGCGGGAGCTGCGCCTTGCGGCCGCGCTGCCCGACCGGCCAGGGGGCAGGGGGGTGACCGGGGCCGGCCCCTGCGCGCAGAATGTCCGGCATGCCGGGTCCCTTCGAGATCCGCGTCGACGATCGGGGCGGCCCCGAGGTCGCCGCGCTGTTGCGTGAGCACCTCGAGGGTGTGGCCGTGCACTTGCCGCCCAAGAGATCCGGCGGTACCGCCGCGACGCCGACAACCTGTGCATGCCTCGACGCGTTGCAGCGGCTCATGGCGCGTGGTGCCGGCCGGGAGGCCAGGCGAGCTTCGGGCGGCGGGTCGCGATAGACTGGTCGCTCAGGCCGTCGGGAGCGCCGGCGGTCGTCCTCACGGCGCCGCTGACGCGCCGCGCCCGATCGGGGAGTGGGACATGGCCACCACCGACACCGTCTGCAGCATCGCACCGTACTTCAAGGTGCACACGGACCAGCTCGCCGCCTTCCGCGCGCTGTGCGAGCGGTTCGTGGCCAGGACCGAGCCCGACACGCGCTGCCTCTACTACGGCTTCAGCTTCGAGGGCGACGAGGTCCACTGCCGCGAGGCCTACGACGATGCCGACGCCCTGCTCGCGCACATCGAGACCGTGAGCGACCTCATCGCCGAGGCGATGGAGCTCGCGGACATGACCCGTGTCGAGATCCACGGCCCCGAGCAGGAGCTGGCCAGGCTGCGCAAGCCGCTGGCCGACCTAGCGCCGCAGTACTTCACGCTCGAGTACGGCTTCCGGCGCGACGCCGGGGCGGGCTGACCGGGGCCATGAGCAAGGGCGAGCCGCTGCGCCTGCTGGAACGCCGCTTCACGGTGGACGTCGCCATGGAGCAGGCCTGGACGCACCTCGAGCGCGTGGAGGAGTGGCCGAGTTGGGCCAGGCACATCCGCAGCATCCGGCTCTCGCCGCCGGGGGCGCTCACCGCGGACACGTCGGGCGTGATCCGGCTCACCAACGGTGTGCGCTCCACGTTCCGCATGGAAGCCCTGGAGGAGATCGAGGGCGGCCGACGCTGGAGCTGGGCCGGGCCGTTCCTCGGGGTGACGGTGCACTACGACCACCGCTTCACACGGCTCGGTCCCGCGCGAACCGAGATCGCCTTCGTGCTCGATGGAGAGGGCTTCGGCGTGGGCCTGCTCGGGCGAGTCTTCGCGCGCATCTACGCGCGCAACCTCGATCGCGCCATCCCGAACCTGATCGAGGAGCTGGAGGCATGAGCGCGACTACCAACTTGCGTCATCCCATCGGTCCCTTCGAGGCGCCGGCCGAGATCACGCCCGAGCACATCGCCGGCTGGATCGACGCCATCGAGGCGCTCCCCGCACAGCTCCGCGCGACGGTCGAGCCGCTCGCCGAGGCGCAGCTCGACACGCCCTACCGGCCCGGCGGGTGGACCGTGCGGCAGGTCGTGCACCACGTGGCCGACAGCCACCTCAACAGCCTGATGCGCTTCAAGTGGGCGCTCACCGAGGAGCGGCCGACGATCAAGGACTATCGCGAGCAGCGCTGGGCCGAGCTGGCCGACGCGCAGCTGCCCGTCGGGCCGTCGCTGGACCTGCTCGCGGCGCTGCACACGCGCTGGGTCGCGCTGCTGCGCTCGCTGGACGGGGATGACTGGCAGCGCGAGTTCGTGCATCCCGAGTCGGGGCCGGTGGCCCTGGGGGTCAACGTCGGCATCTACGCGTGGCACGGACGGCACCACCGCGCGCACGTCGAGCTGGTCGCGCGCGGGTCGTGAGCCCGGCGTTGCCGTCGGTCGGGTCTTCGAAGGACGCTGGACGCGATGGGCGCCACTTGGTGCCATGGCGCCCATGGTGACGGCGGACGAGGCGCTGCAGATGCTGCAGGATGGGCACGGACGCTACCTGTCCGGGCGGTCGACCCTGATGGACGCGGTCGGTCCGGAGCGACGCAGCGACGTGGCGGAAGTCCAGACGCCCTTCGCCGCCGTGCTCGGCTGCGCCGACTCGCGCGTTCCCCCGGAGGTCGTCTTCGATCAGGGCCTGGGCGAGCTGTTCGTCGTGCGGGTGGCCGGGCACGTCATCGGTCCGGCGACCGTCGGCAGCCTGGAGTTCGGGACGCGGATCCTGGGGGCGCGGCTGATCGTGGTGCTGGGCCACTCGCGCTGCGGCGCGGTGCAGGCGGCGCTCTCCCAGGACACCGAGCTCTCGCCGGCGCTGGCCACCCTGGTGGCGCGGGTGCACCGGGCGACGGCCGCGACCCGCGCCGCGCACCCGGAGGCCGACGCCGACGAACTCATGGAGGCCGCCGTGCGCGCCCATGTCCTGGGAACGGTCGACCGCCTGGGGCGCGAGTCCCCAGTGCTCGCACGGCTGGTAGAATCCGACGGACTGAGGATCGTGGGGGCCGAGTACTCGACCGACACGGGGGAAGTGGCCTTTCTCGAAGCCGCCGATCCCCCCTGAGGGCAACGGGCCGAGCTGCGATCGGGTGACCGTCCGGAGGAATGCTGATGCGCAGTTCGGCGACGCTTTGCGGTACCGCCGCGTGCTTGTTGCTCCTGGGTGCGGGGCTGACCGCTCAGGGCGCGGGCGGGTATGGGCTGACCGGCCGCCCGAAGCTCGGCGAGGGGACACTCATCTTGCCGGGTTACCACGTGCCGCTGCCGGCCACCGACGGGACCTTCGTCGACGCCGATCGCGACTACATGCCACAGGATCCCACGACGGACCAGCAGGCCTTCTACGAGGCGACCTCGCCGCCGACCTTCACCGGCACGAGCGCCACGCTGGTGCACTACTGGCCGCCGTGGATCGAGGGCGCCTCGCCGCAGATCTGGGGTGGGGACCCGCACCCGGCCTTCGTGTTCGTGCACGGCGGCGGCTTCTTCGGTGGCGCGGGGCCCGATTTCTTCAAGCAGCACGAGGGGGACACCCAGATCGGCGCCAAGTTCCAGGCGCTGCAGGAGGCCGGCTACGCGATCTTCGCGCTGGACTACAACCTCAACATCTACGACGTCGACGGCTCGCTGCACGGCAGCCTGACCAAGCAGATCCGGCAGGTGAAGCGGGCCATCCAGTTCCTGCGCTTCAACGCGGCCTTCTACAACATCGACCCGGACCGCATCCTCGTCGGCGGGACCTCGGGCGGCGGGATGATCGCGCTGCACGCTGCGCTGGGCACCGATCTCATGTCGCCGGAAGGCGCGGGCTACGAGATCATGTCCAGCCGGCCCAACCGCGCCTTCTCGGGGTTCGGCACGCAGTTCTTCGAGGATCCCGCGCAGCCGGGGAACTGGGCGAAGTGTCCGCAGAGCAAGGACTTCGCCATCGGGCCGTCCTACGGGACCTGCATCCCGATCGACCCGGAGCTGCCGGTCTCGAACACCAACCCGTGCACCCTCGCCGGGGTGGACCCGGCGCTCGCCGCCACGCAGGCCGTGCTGGATCGCATCGATCTGATGCGGGTCGTGACCAAGCACCAGTTCGACTACTCCGCGCTGGGGCTCGAGCAGATCCTGATCGTGCACTCGCCGCTGTTCTCGGGCGTGGAGAGCTTCCCGGTCGTGAACAACCACTCGCCCCTGTTCAGCGACTACGTCGAGGTGGCCCTGGCCGCCAACGGCACGGTGCCCTGGGTCCGGGTCCCGGAGGTCCACGACAACTGCAACGGTCCTCCGTACATCGAGAAGAGCGACAGCGCCCTGGGCGTCCAGGTGCTGTGCCTGCTGGGCTTCGACGGCCCGCCCGGCAACTGCCCGGACTATCCGCCCAACTGCATCGAGTACGAGACGCTCTCGGCGCCCTGCGCTCCGGACGCGGACAGCCACTGAGGCGCGTGCTGGACCACCACTCGCCGCCGACTTCCTGGAGGCGGCGTTGGCGGCTCCTGCCCGGTGGGCGCCGACGGGAACTGGACCCCAACGTCAGGGCGTGGAGTCGTCGAGCAGGACCAGCGCGCGACCGCCGGACAGCGCGACCTCGCCACCGCCCTGGAACGCGGCCTGGGCGTGCAGCGTGAGCGGCAGGACGCCCGGTCCGAAGGGATCCACCGTGGACGTCGTGAAGCTCAGCTCACCGTTGCCGTCCAGGACGCCGAGCAGGATGGCCTGGAACGGCGAGGCCAGCAGGAACGCGCCGCCGAGCGAGCCGAACGTGAACTGCAACGACGGGCCCGACGACAGCAGGCCGAAGGCCAGTTCCCCGGGCGCGCCCGTGAAGGTGACGGTGATGGTCTCGAGTTCACGCACGGGGCTGGTCATGGAGAACGACCTGGCGTCGCCCGGCAGCGTGTCCAGCGAGCCCGAGGAGATCTCGGTCACCAGGCCCTCGGGTCCCGGGTCACAGAGCGCGTCGGCGCCGCCGCCGGGGCCCGCCGTGAGGGTCGTGTCGCGCAGGGTCACCTGGGGCTGGCCGTCGCCGAGCACGAGCGCCGTGCCGCCGGGGCCTCCGTTGCCGCACAGGATCACGACCTCGAAGGGACCGCCGTCGCCGCCGGTGCCGCCCGTGACCGACGAACCGGAGAGGTAGACCTGCCCGCTGTGCACCAGCAGCCCCGCGCCCCCGGGCGAGCCGTCGACGAGACCGGCGGCGCCGTTGCTGCCCTTGCCGCCGACGATCACCGAGTCGTGGATGGCCACCTTCGAGGACTCGATCTCGACGCCCGCGTCGTCACTGCCGGCGAAGACGCCGGCGATCGTGCAGTCGCTCACCATGACGTTGGCGCACTCCGAGATCGACAGCCCGGCGATGTCCGGTTCCCCGAACAGGCCCTGGGCCATGCCGCGCAGGTGGCAGTCCTGGAGCCACACGGCGCCGTCGTTCTGCTCGAGCCGGACGACGGCCGCGGGCAGGATCGCCGGCGCGGGACCGAGGCCGCTGAGCACGACGCGCTGGCCGGCGGGGATGTTCTTCACGAAGGAGATGGGGTTGCTGGAGAAGAAGAGCACCTCGGCGCCGACGTCGGCACTGACCACCAGCGGCTTTGCGTCGATCGTGAAGGGCAGGTAGGTGCCGCTGCGGACGAGGATCGTGTCACCGCCCACGGCGATGTCGACGGCATCCTGGATCTGGAGCAGGTCGGAGCCGGGGCCGCCGTTCACGTCCACGATCCAGATCGTGCCCGCGCAGAGTGGCGCGGCGACGAGGGCGAGAAGCGCGACCAGGGCCGTGACGAAACGGGGAGTCTGCGACGACATCGGGATTCTCCGGAGAGCGTGGCCCCCAGTGTACGGCACGGCGCCGGGGGCGGTGCGCCGGTGTCATCACCGTCGGCCCGCGCCCGGTGTCACACCGGGCTGCTGCGATATGCTGCGGGCGCCAAGCCCCGGATATCGCCCGCTGCGGCCGTCGTGGCCGCCTCACGAGACACTCCCCGAGACACTCCCCGAGGACGGACCATGATCGACGGCTCGCACACGATCCTCTCCAGCACCAACCCGGATGCCGACCGCGCCTTCCTGCGCGACGTGCTCGGTCTCCCGCACGTCGACGTCGGTGACGGCTGGCTGATCTTCGGGCTGCCGCCGTCCGAGGTGGCCGTGCACCCCTCCGAGAAGAACGACGTCCACGAGTTCCATCTGATGTGCCCCGACGTCGAGGCCTTCATCGCCGAGATGGCGAAGCACGACGTGCCGTGTTCGGACGTGTCGGACCGGGGCTGGGGTCTGCTCACCGAGGTCACCCTGCCGGGTGGCGGAAAGCTCGGCGCCTATCAGCCGCGTCACGCGCGCCCCGAGCCGGCGCGGACGCCCTCCACGCTCTACCCGAGCCTGTCCTACGACGATGCGCCCGCTGCCCTCGACTGGCTCGAGCGCGCCTTCGGTTTCCAGCGCCGACTCGTGGTGCCGGGGCCGGAAGGCACGGTCATGCACTCGGAGTTGAGCCTCGGCTCGAGCGTGGTCATGGTGAGCAGCGCGCGCCCCGATCAGGGCCGGCTGTCGCCCGCGGGCCTGGCCGGAGTGAACGCCGCGTTGTCGGTCTTCGTCGACGACCCGGACGCCCACCACGCCCGCGCCGTCGAGGTCGGTGCGAACATCGTGGAGGGCCTGGTGGACGCCGAGTACGGCGCGCGCGGGTACCTGGCCAAGGACCCCGAGGGCCACCTGTGGTACTTCGGCAACTATCGCCCCGGCGCCTGGTGGGACCAGCAGGCCTAGGCGCGGGGGCCACGAACACGACGGGAGGTGCAAGCTGGGCAAGCTGAGAGCTGGGGCCGCGTGGGTGCTCGCGTTGATCCTGATCGCCTTCGGGAGCAACGCCTTCTTCGACTTCATGCCGCCGCCGCCGGACGTGGAGGGCCAGGGCGTCGCGCTGCTGGAGGCCATGCGTGACGGCGGCCTGATGGTGCCGATCGCGTTGAGCCACATCCTCGTGGGGGTGCTGTTGCTCGTGCCGAGCTGGCGCTTCCTCGGCGCGCTGGCGCAGTTGTCGATGACTCTCGGCATCGTCGCCTTCCACGTGACCATGATGCCCGAGGGGCTGCCGCCCGCGCTCGTGCTGCTCGTGCTCAACGGGATCGTGCTGGCGGATGGCGAGCGGCTTGCCGCCCTTCGCGGTCCGACGGCGTCCTGACGGGGGCGGCACGGGTGCTGACCACGAGCATCGCCGCCCGGGCGTCGGTGATGCTCATGGCCGTCTTCGTGCTCGCGATGGGGCGGGCCATCGCGGCCTATCCCGGCGGCAGCTGGGCCGACGCGGGGGCGGAGGGTTTCACCTTCTGGGTCAACTACTGGTGCGACCTGCTGCGCTCGGTCGGGATGGACGGCCGACCCAACGCAGCGGCGGCGTTCCTGGCGCGACTGGCCTTCTTCGCCCTCGCGGCGAGCCTGGTCGGTTTCTGGGTCGCCGTGGGGCCGCTCTTCGCGTCGACGCGGTCGGCGCGCGTCGTGCTCGTGGTGGGTTCGCTCGCGTCGCTGACGACGGTCTCCATGGCGCTGGCTCCCTACGACTCCTACCGGGTGCTCCACAGCGTGCTCTCGCTGCTCGCCGGCGGTCTGGGCTTCGCGGCCGCGGCTCCGGTGATCGTGACCACGGCGCGGTCCTTTCCGCGGGCCTGGGCCTGCCGTGCCGCCGGTGTCGCCTTCGTGCTCACGGGCGGTGCCAACGGGGTCGTCTACGCGATGCTCGTGGTGCAAGGTGGGGGCGACAGCGTGGCGTTGCCCGTGATCCAGAAGCTGGCCACGCTGGGCCTGCTGGCCTGGATGGCGACCACGCTGATGCTCGTCTCCGATGCTCGTACGCGGGCTGCCACCCGCGGCCCATGACTCGCCCGGAGCGGTACGCATGCTGGAGCGGTACGCATGATCGATGATCTCATCCTTGGCTGGCGCACTCACCAGGCCATCAACCTGATGCTGCTGGACGCGGTGAGCGACGAGGGTCTCGCGGCGTCGCTGTCGACTCGCGGTGGGCGTGACGTGGCGCGCCAGTTCGCGCACGTGCACGACGTGCGCGTCCACCAGGTGGACAAGCGCGCCAGGCCGCTCGCCGGATCGCTGCAGCGCTTCCAGGCGAAGGGTCAGGCGACGGTCACGCCGACGCGCGCGCAACTGAGACGCGCGTTGAAGGCCTCGGCCGATGCCGTGGAGCGACTGCTCGTCGGCGTGGCCACCGACGAGCCCGGCTACCGGGGCATGCGCAAGGGACTCTTCAGCACCTACGGCTACTTCATCGCGCACGAGAGTCACCACCGCGGGAGCATCCTGCTGACGCTCAAGCAGTCCGGGCACCATCCGGAGAAGGCGGTACGCGACGGGATCTGGGGCTGGGACCAGGTGAAGCTCTGAGCGGCACGGGGCTGGGGTCAAATCCCCATGGGTGCCGGCGCTGGTCGATCTCCCGGGGCGCGGGTAGCCTTGAGCTGTCGACGCCGGATCCGGTGTCCCCCCCCCCGCGAGCCGTTCCCCGACGGCTCGCCCCCGACCGCAGTGGCTTCACGGGCAGGGCCACGCCTGGAGCGAAAGCTTGATGTCTCTCTCCCATCACGGGACCACCGTCCCGTTCCGCCGCGCGTTCGTCTCGTGCGCGGCCACCGCCGTCGCCTTCGTGGCCCTGGCCGCCGACACCCCGGCCGCAACCGGCGGCGTCACGCAGGATTTCCTGGTCACCTCGCTGCAGGTCAACCAGGTCATCCAGACCGGTTCGACTCCGCTGACCGCCGGCCGCTCCACCATGGTCCGCGCCACGGTCCGGATGACGGACTTCTCCCAGCAGCCGGTCTTCGTCGATGGCCTGATGCGCGTGTTCAAGGGTGGTGTCGAGGTCGCCGACTCGCCCGTCTTCAGCAGCAACGGTCCGTTCCCGGCGACCGTCCCGCCCGGTCCCGAGACGGATGGCGACGCGCGCCTGAACTTCATCTTCGTCGCGCCCGCGGGCAACGACATCGTGGTCGAGGTCGAGATCAACCCGGCCGGCCCGAACTTCGTGCCCGAGGTCAACACGGCCAACAACAAGAAGGCCAGCGCGCCGCTGACCTTCACCGAGCGCAACGTGCCCGAGATGGCCTTCGCGCCCATCGACTACCGCCCGACCGGCGGCCCGACGCCCAACCTGCCCGACCCGGCGCTGATCGAGCCCGGCGTGGGCGACAGCTTCATCCAGGGCATCTACCCGGGCAAGGACTGGTACTACCACCGCATCGACGCGCCCAGCAAGCTGTGGACCTCGTCGCTGTCCGGCAGTGGCAGCGCGCTCAACAACTCGCTGACGGTCGACGCCGGCCTGATGGTCCCGCAGCCCGACTTCATCTACGGCTGGGTCCCCGGCTCGCTGCCCTACAACGGTCAGTCGATCATCGGTGGCGTCGCCTCCATGGGCAACACGCAGCCGATCCGCCACCAGCGCACCTTCGCGCACGAGGTGGGGCACTGCACCGGCCTGTTCCACAACAGCGTCGTGAACAACATCCTGGGCATCGACGTCGAGCACCACCTGAACCTCACCGAGGGTCTGCCACAGTTCAAGGTGCCCAACCTGAACGACATCATGGTGCCCGGTCTGCTCACCCCCCAGGCGTGGATCAGCCCGCTCAACTACGGCAACTTCCTCAACCATCCTTCGTGGTCACCGAGCAGTGACGCGCTGACCTTCGACGGCGGCGACGACGGTCCGCAGCTCATGCTCGCGGGTGTCTGGAACACGTCGACCGGCGCGGTGGAGATCACCGATGTGCTCGAGGTGCCTGCCGGTCACGTGACGGCCGCCGCGCCCCTGGGCCAGGCCGACCTGCTGGTCCAGGCGTTCGACGGCACCAGCGTGGTGCGCTCGCTTCCGATCGCATCGCGGTCCAGCAACGACACCTGCACCGGGTGCGCCGAGCACGGAGACGCCGACTCGGCCTTCCAGACGCCGATCCTCGGCTTCACGGTCAACCTGCCAGCGGGCACGCCGCTGGATCGCCTGGTCGTGAGCCAGGCCGGCGCTCGTCCCGCGTCCACGGTCACGCTGCTGCGTTCGGCGGCGATGCCGGAGGTGACCTTCACCTCGCCCGTGAACGGTGCGCTGGTCGATGGCCAGGTCTCCTGGACGGCGGCGGATGCCGACGGCGACGCGCTCACGTACTACCTGCTGTACAGCCCCGACGGCGAGCGCATGGTGCCGCTGGCCACGACGATCTCCGAGAACAGCTGGAGCGTCGATCTGGGTGCGCTGCCGGCCTTCGTGAACGGCGTGGGCCACTTCGAACTCATCGCCAGCGACGGCCTCAACGTCGTGCGCGTGGAGAGCGACGTGCTCGGCGGTTCCGAGACGTACTTCGGTGAGGGCGGCAACCCGCCGTGGGTCGAGGTCGTCACGCCGGACGATGGCTACACCTTCCTGGAGGGCGCGACGGTCATCCTGCACAGCTCCGGCTGGGACCTGGAGGACCGCGCGATCGAGGACGCCGGCATCAGCTGGGCGTCGGATCTCGACGGCCCGCTCGGCGGCGGTCGCGTGACCTCCGCGCAGCTCTCGGCGGGCACTCACCAGATCACGGTCACGGCCGTGGATTCGGGCGGGCTGATGGCGACCGACACGGCCACGGTCGAGGTCACCGCGCGGGACCTGCCCACCGGCGGGGGTGGCCTCGTGTGCCAGGCCGACCTCGGCTTCGGGGGCCCGGGCAGCTCGGTGCTGAGCGTGTGCGGCGGCGACCTGTCGTCAGGCAACGACGCGACCCTGTCGATCACCGGCGCGCCGGCGAGCACGATGCTCTGGTTGGCCTCCGGTCTGGTGAACGACCCGCAGCCGCTCAAGGGCGGGCTGCTCGTGCCCAACCCGGCCACGATCCTCGTGCCGGGTGTCACCGACGGCGCGGGCGAGGTGACCCTGCCGGTGCCGGGTGGTCTCGGTCCGGCCACCTTCTACACCCAGGCCGTGGTCGTCGATGGCGGGCAGGCGCTCGGCTTCGGCTTCAGCAACGCGGTGGAGATCGTCCTGCTCCCGTAGGCGCGGGTGCAGGCGTGAACCCGGCCCCGTCGGCTGTCCCTTCCCAGGGAACGCCGGCGGGGTCGGTCGTTCACCGCGCTCGCAACGCGTCGAGCGCCTTGACCATGCGCTTGAGCGCCACCTGCCGGTAGCTGTCCTCGAGGATCGCCTCGGCGACGTCCCAGGGCACCTCGTCGGCGTAGAAGCTGACCCAGCCGTGGTGGCCGACGTACTGCGGGATGAAGAAGCCGTCCTGTCGGATCCAGCGGGCCTGCTGCCCCAGGGTCTGCTTCACGCCGATGCAGGGCAGGCCGTCGTCGGCGCCCCAGGTGGCGAAGATCTTCTTGCCGGCGCGGAAGGTGGGGTGGCCCCAGGCTTCGACTTCGGCCGTCTCGGGGAGCGAGTCGGTGAATCGGCGCAGGCGGGTCAGGGACGGATGGCGCCTCGGCGCGGGGCTCTCCATGTCGACGAGGATAACCCGGGTTCGCCGTGGGCGCATAGGATGGCGGACCCCTTCCTCGAGGACCACTCCCATGGCACGCAACGTGCTGGGAACCGCACTGGCTGACTGCAGCCGGGACCCGCTCACCGGCTGGCTGCGTGATGGTTGTTGCAACACCGGCCCCGGCGACACGGGCCTGCACCTGGTGTGTGTGCGCGTCACCGACGCTTTCCTCGCGTTCAGTCGCGCCCACGGGAACGACCTCTCCACGCCGCACCCCGAGTTCGGGTTCCCCGGCTTGAAGGCCGGCGATCAGTGGTGCCTGTGCGTGCTGCGCTGGAAGGAGGCGCTCGAGGCCGGTTGCGCGCCGCAGGTCGTGCTCGAAGCGACGCACATGTCGACGATCGAGTTCGTGGACCTCGCCGACCTGCAAGCGCACGCCGCGACGACCGACGCCAGCTGAGTCGGGAGTCACCCACCCGGCACGCGTCCGTCCTCGGGCGTCGCGCACTAGCCTGGACTTCTCACCAGCTTCTGCTGCGGAATCACCAGGACCTCCATGGCTGCGTCGAGCGGCGCGGTCGATGCTCGACGGGGTGTGCACCCCGCCTCCGCGTCGACCACGCCGCTGCTCCTTGCCACGAAGGCCCGGGCGCCCCCTCGCGACGAAGCTGGTGAGAAGTCCAGGCTAGCCCCGGCCGAAGCGCGCGAGGGCGAAGCGCGGCTCGACTTCCCGCTCCTCCAGCACGCACGCGGCGACGAGTTCTCCGAAGCCCGGCCCGTGCTTGAACCCATGGCCCGATCCGCCGCCCACCAGCCAGGCGTTGTGCGTGTCGGGGTGGCGATCGGCGAGGAAGTCTCCGTCGGGCGAGTCCTCGTACTGGCACACGCGGGCCTCGATCAGCGGTGCGTGCTTCAAGCCCGGGAAGCGTCGCGCGAGGAACTCCCGCGCCCGGGCCAGTCCCGCGGCCGACGGGATGCGGTTGCCGTGGGTGGGATCGAAGTCCTCGCCGCGCGTGTCGTCGGCCACCTTGAAGCCGCGCCGCTCGTTGCCGGGAATGCCGTACCAGAAGCGGCTGCCGTGGTCGGCCCAGACCGGCAGCGCCGGGGGCACGTGGGCCAGATCGCCGGGCGGCACGCCGAAGGTGAAGACCTCCTGGCGCGTGGCGCGCACCAGGGGCCGGTCTCCGAGCAGTCCGGGGAACAACTGCCCCAGCCAGGGGCCGCAGGCGAACACGTAGGCCTCGGCGGTGAGCGTGGTGCCGTTCGACAGCGACAGGTGCTCGAGCGCGCCGGCGCGGATCGATCCGGGGGCCACGGCACTGCGGATCCAGGTGCCGCCCTCGGCGACGAACATCTCCAGCACCCGCTCGCAACTGCGGCGCGCGTAGAGGATCCCGGCGTCGGTTTCAGTCAGGGCCCAGGTCACGCCGTCGAGTCCGAGCTGCGGGTAGCGCGCGGCGATCTCGTCCGGCTGCAGGACCTCGTGCGCCAGGCCCACGGCGGCCAGGGTCTCGACGCACGCGCGCTCGTAGCTGTCGTCGTCCTGCACGAGCCAGAGCAGGCCGACCGGGTCGAACAGCCGCGCGCCGGTGTGTTGCTCGGTCTCGAGGAAGAGCGCGCGCGAGCGGGCGGCGAGAGCCGTGTAGAGGCGGTCCGCACCGTAGCCGTGGCGCAGCACGCGGGTGTCACCGCCGGAGCTGGCGCGAGCGTTCCCAGGGCCCCAGGCATCGAGCAGCGTCACGCGGCAGCCGGCGCGCTGCAGGTGCAGGGCGGTCCAGCCGCCGAACGCGCCCGCGCCCACGACGGCGACGTGTCGACCGCCCCCGCTCGACGGCGTGAGCGTGCAGCCCGGCAGGCCGCCGAGCGCGGTCACCAACGGAGCGGCGAGCGCGTTGGCGAGCACTTGACGCCTCGTGGTCCTGGCTGGCCGGTCGGGGATCACCTGCATTCTCCTGGCTCGGGCCCGTGCGCGCCGGAGCCCCCGTGCGTCGGGGCCCGCCCCCGTTGTCTCAAGCGGAGGTGAGTCGCTCCAGCGCGGACTGCGACGATCGCACGACGGCGTCGTCGCCGACGTCCGCTGCCGAGATCAACAGCACGAACGCGGTGATCAGCGCCTTGAAGCGGGCGATGGCCGCGACGTCGTCCGGAATCGGGCCGTAGGCCGCCCTGAAGCGCGCCTGGGCCGACGGCGACAGCAACAGTTCGGCGATGCCGAGGTCCACGGCCGGGTCGCCGATGTGGACGTCGCCCCAGTCGATCACGCCGGCCGGGCCGCCGCTGGCATCGACGAGCACGTTCGCGGGGTGCAGGTCGCCGTGGACCAGGCACCTCGCGACGGGCGCGTAGTCGCGGGGCGTTTCGGCGCAGAGGCGTGCGAGCGGGGCCGGGTCGGCGATCAGGCCGGCCTCCACCGCCGCTTCGAGTCGCTCCAGCAGCCGCGGGGCGCGCTTGGCGACGTCGAGTCGCCCGAGGGTGTCCGGGCCGGCTCCGAGGAGGCTCGCCTCCCCGGCGGGAATGGCGTGGAGCGCGGCGAGGAATCGACCCAGCGGTTCGGCCAACGCCTCGGTGTCGACGACCTCGGCGCGCGCCGCGTCGGTCCCGGGCAAGCGCGCGTAGCCGAGGAAGGGGCGGGGAAACACTTCACTCGGGACGCCGACCATGCTGGGGACCGGGATCGGCAGCGGCAGTCGCGGGGCGATGGCGGGGAGCACCGCGGCCTCCGTGTGGATCAGCGCGACCGCGATCTCGCGCCGCGGAAACCGGAACACCCACGTGTCGTTCACCAGGTAGGCGATGTTGTCCCAGCCGCGCGCGAAGAGCTCCAGCGAGACCGGCGCGAGCTCGGGAAACTGCGCGGCGAGGATCTCGGCGGCCGCGCGGGGCGGCAACTCGGTGTCGGCGAGCCAGGGACGGTCCATGTCGCGACGCCGGGTCCCGCCTCAGGAGGCGGACGAAGTGGCCAGCTCGGCGGCCCTGGTGGTCACGGGCAGGTCGATGTGGAAGCGGGCGCCGGTGCCGGGGTTCGCCTCCACCTCGAGCATGCCCTCGTGATCCTCGACCACGCCGTGCACGACGGAGAGCCCGAGCCCCGATCCCCGGGCGCGGTCCATCTCCTTGGTCGAGAAGAAGGGGTCGAAGATGCGATGGCAGATCTCGGGGTCGATGCCGGGGCCGGTATCGGCGATGGTCACGCGCACACGGCGGCCTCGGTCCGTTCCGGTCGGCATGCCCGACGGCGGGTCCAGGACGGGGCGCAGCTCGGTGGACAGGCTCAGGCGGCCCCCGTCGGGCATGGCCTCGATCGCGTTGCGGAGCAGGTTGCCGAAGGCGCGTTCGAGCTGCGCCGCGCCGCCGAGCACGGGCGGCAACTCGGGCGCGAGGTTCACGTCCAGCTCGATGTCCGTGGGCACCTCGATGCGCCCGAGGGTCTCCCTCAGCACCGCGCCGATGTCCACGGGGTCGCGTCGGTAGTCCCCGCGCCGCCCGAGCGTGAGCAGTTGCTGGTTGATCTCGGCGATGCGGAGAGCGGAGTCCTCCAACTCGTCGCACAGGCGCTGGAAGTCAGGGTCCGCGCTCCACTTGCGCATCAGCGCGGGGTAGCCGGCAAGGGGCGCGAGCAGGTTGTTGAAGTCGTGGGCGATCTGACCGGCGACCTGGCCCGCGGCCTCCAGGCGCTGCAGGCGGCGCAGCTCGAGCTCGTTGTCGTGGTGCCGCGTGACATCGATGCCGACGCCGCACACGCGCACCACCCGTCCGTCCTCCTCACGAACCGGGTAGGCGCGATCCAGGATGTAACGCACGCTGCCGTCCGGACGCAGGATGCGGTACTCGAGCTCGGTGGCGCGCCCGTCGCGCTGGGCGCGGAACGACTCGCGCACGCGCTCGCGATCCTCGACGTGGACGGTGGCCAGGTAGGCGCCGCCGTCCTCGAAGCACACCGACGGGTCGCGGCCCCAGATGGTGCGGAACGCCGCGCTCACGTAGAGCGCCTCGCCGCGAGCCGGGTCGCGCATCCAGAAGACCTCCTCGATGCGGTTGGCCAGTTCCTGGAAGCGTTCCTCGCTGGCTTGCAGATCGAGCCTCGCCTGCTCCTGTTCGGTCACGTCGTGGGCGATGCCGATCACGCCGCAGGTCGCCCCGTGTTCGTCGCGCAGCGGCTCGACGTAGCTGTGGTAGACGCGTCCGCGCCAGGGGACGGTGTAGGTTCCCGACTCCCCGGCCAGGGCCCGGCGGTGCATCTGCAGCGGGAGCATCTCGGGGTCGTCGGTGCCGAAGTACTCCGAGAGCGTGAGGCCGACGACCTCGTCGGCGTCGAGCCCGAGCGCGGCCAGCCCGGCGCCGAGCGAAGACGTGAACCGCTCGGCCGCGTCCACGCTCCAGAACACGACCGGAAGCTGCTCCAGGAACAGCCGCGTCTGCACCTCCTGGGGGCCACTCGCCATGCTCGTCTCCCGGGGACCCGCCATGGTAGCTCCCGGCCCGGGGCAGCCGCGACGGGGTCTCGGCGAGCGCGACGCCGGATCGGTAGCATGTGCGACCGCCCGGAGGCCGATGCATGCCCATACCCTCGCGCACCCCCTGGTTCCCGCGGCTTCTGGTCGTTCCGCTCGCGGCCTCGCTGCTGCTCGCGGGCTGCGCCGCCCCCGGCCCGCATCATGCGGCGGCCGCCGCGGTGGTGGCGGCGCCCGACGGCGTGTCCATCGCCTACGACGTCCGCGGCCAGGGTGAGCCGGCCCTGGTCTTCGTCCATGGGTCGTGGTGCGACAGGGATTACTGGACGCAGCAGCTCGACCGGTTCGCCGACGCTCACCGGGTCGTCGCGCTCGATCTGCCGGGGCACGGCCTGTCGGGAACGAACCGCTCATCCTGGTCGATCGACGCGTTCGGTGACGACATCGCCGCCGTGGCCGACGCCGAGGGGCTGCGGAGCATGATCCTCGTGGGGCACTCGATGGGCGGCTTTGCCAGCCTCGCCGCGGCGGCGCGCATGCCCGGCCGGGTCGTGGGCGTGGTCGGCATCGAGACCCTGCACGATGCCGAGATGCAGTACACGCGCCAGATGCTGGCCCCGGTGCTCGAGAGCTTCCGCGCCGACTTCGCAGGAACCCTGTCCGGCGCGATCGACAACATGTTGCCGCGGGACGTGGACCCGGAGCTCGAGACGTGGATCGTGGAACGCGCCTCGCGCGTCGATCCGAACGCGGCGCTGGGCATCTTCGCCTCCTTCGAACAGCTCGACGTGGTGTCCCTGTTCCGAAGCGCGGGCGTGCCCGTGCGCTGCATCAACGCCGAGGCCGATCCGCCGCGGACCTATCCGACGCGGGTGGAGACCAATCGCCTGTACGCGGACTTCGACGCCCAGATCATGCCGGGCGTGGGGCACTTCCCGATGCTCGAGGAACCGCGGGCCTTCAACCGTCGGCTGGCCGAAGCGATCGAGGAGCTCGAGGCCGGCGCCGGGGGCTGAGGTGGGGCGGCCGCGCTGTCGCACGAAGACCGAGGTGAAGGACGGAGCCTCCAAGGAGGACGACAGATGGGCAAGCTGATCCTGGCCGGCCTGGTGGCCGGCGTCGTGATGTTCGCGTGGGGGGCCGTGTCGCACCTGCTGTTGCCACTCGGCGACATGGGCGTGAAGGGCCTGCCGAACGAGGGCGCGCTGGTGGCGCAGATGACGGGCAGCATCGACGCGTCGGGGGCGTACCTGTTCCCGTACGTCGACATGGAGGACGCCACCGAGGCCGAGATGGACGCCTGGAACGCGCGCGCCGCGGCGGGTCCGACGGGCATGCTCGTGTACCGCCGCGGGGGCAACGCGCCGTTCGCGACGATGCTGACCAAGCAGTTGTGCATCGACATCCTCGGGGCGCTGCTCGTGGCGTTCGTGCTGTTGCGGGTCGGCGGCGGATTCGGGACGCGCGTGGTGTGCGCCGGCGTGATGGGCCTGTTCGCGACGATCACGATCAACGCCCCGTACTGGAACTGGTACAGCTTCCCGGGGGACTTCACGGTGTCCTCGATGATCGACAGCACCGTGGGCTGGCTGATCGCCGGCGTGGTGCTGGCCAAGCTGCTGCCGTCGGACTGAAGCCGATGCCGATCGGAGCACGCTCGTTCTCACCGCCGCGGGAGGTGCCGTCCTGAACCGCGACCCCACCGAACGCTTCGGAGGGCTGGCCGCCGACTACGCGCGCTATCGCCCCGGCTATCCGGCCGCTCTCGGGCCGCTGGTGCTCGAGCGCTCGGGACTGTCCGCCGGCGCGCGCGTCGCCGACGTGGGCTGCGGCACGGGCCTCTCGTCGGAGTTGCTGCTGCAGGCCGGGTTCACGGTGATCGGCATCGAGCCCAACCTGGACATGCGCCAGGAGGCGTCGGCCCGGTTGGGCCCGCATCCGCGCTTCGTGGCCTGTGAGGGCAGCGCCGAGGCCACCGGGCTGCCGGCGCGCGGCGCGGACCTGGTCTTCGCCGCCCAGGCCTTCCATTGGTTCGACGTGGATGCGGCGCGAGCCGAGTTCGTCCGCGTGCTCGGTCCCGGCGGCCCGGTGGCGTTGGTCTGGAACACGCGTCGCACCGACACGCCCTTCGGTGCCGACTACGAGGCGCTGTTGCTCGCGCACGGCATCGACTACGCCGAGGTCGGGCACCGCTCGGTGGACGCCGCGCGTGTGGCGCAGCTCTGCAACGACGGCGAGGTGAGCCACGACGTCGTCCCCAACGAGCAACGTCTGGGCCGTGAGGAACTGCGCGGGCGGACGCTGTCGTGCAGCTATCTGCCTGGGCCGGGAGATCCCGCGC
>JAJDER010000063.1 GCA_029259725.1 Planctomycetota bacterium
GACCTCCATGGCTGCGTCGAGCGGCGCGGTCGATGCTCGACGGGGTGTGCACCCCGCCTCCGCGTCGACCACGCCGCTGCTCCTTGCCACGAAGGCCCTGGCGCCCCCTCGCGACGAAGCTGGTGAGAAGTCCAGGCTAGAGCGGGATGGCCGCGAAGGCGATGTCGGTCAGCCCACCCGCCAGGCACGCATCGACCACCGAGACCACCTGCCCGTGTGTCACGCCGTCCCCCACGGTGACGCGAGCGCGCAGGTCGGGCTGGTTCGAGACGGCGGCGGCGACCAGCGCGCCCACGCCGTCGTTGCCGTCCACGACGCGGAAGCCGCACCGGATGCGCACGCCGTCGGTGGCGCGGCGATCCCGGTCGAGCCGGATCTCGAGGGTCTCGAGCACGTCCGCCACCGAGGGCACCGCGGAGTCCCCGCGATCGGTGGGCAGGTGCGTGGGCAGCTTCCCTTCCAGGATCCTGAACTGCATCGTGCAGACGAAGAAGACGAGCAGCAGGAAGGTCACGTCGATCATCGACGTGAGTTCGTGGCTCGCCTCCTCGCCGCGCGGCGTGCGTCGCCTGGCCATCCGCGGTCCTCCACTTCCGAGGGGTGATGTTCCGAGGGGTGATGAGCGCCCCCGGTCGAGTGGCCGGGAGCGCTCGCGCCGGCCGCCGCCCCGGCCCCCAGCCGGCGGACGCGCCCGATGGGCCCGGGCACGGGAGTCTCTAGCGGAACCGGTCGGAGGGGTCACGGACACCCCGCGCGGGAGCCGGCGGCGATAGACTCGCGCTCACCGTTGCCCTCGCAGTTCCCCCCACGAGAGTCGCTGATGCCTGCTGTCGCTGCCGCCGCCGCCGATCGCGCCACCGCCGACCGCGCCGTCCCCGCCGCCCCCGCCACGGCCCGCGCGGCGATTCCCGCCGCCACCCCGTCGGCCGGAGCCTGATCCGTGCGCGGCCTCTGGATCGAGGACGGTGACCTGCATCTGCGCGACGATCTCCCCGAGCCGGAACCGGCCGAGGGCGAGACCGTGGTCGAGGTCCTGCGTGCAGGCGTCTGCGCCACCGACCTCGCGCTCCGCGCCGGCTACATGGGCTTCGCCGGAGTGCCCGGCCACGAGTTCGTGGGCCGCGCGCTCGACGGGCCGTGGGCCGGACAGCGCGTCGTGGGCGAGATCAACGCCGCCTGCGGTCGGTGCGCGGCCTGCCGCGCGGGGAACGATCGACACTGCCCCACCCGCAGCGTGCTGGGCATCCTCGGGCGCCCCGGAGCCTTTGCCGAACGGCTGGCGCTCCCGACGGGCAACCTGCTCGTCGTGCCCGAAGCCGTGAGCGATGATGCGGCGACGTTCACCGAGCCCCTCGCCGCGGCGTTGCAGATCGCCGAGCAGATTCCCGTGGCGGCCCTGACCGGGCCGGTGCTGGTGGCGGGCGACGGAAGGCTCGGCCTGCTCTGCGCCCACGCCCTCGCCCATCACGGCGCGCGGGTCCACGTGGCCGGCCGGCATGCAGCCCGGCAGACCCTGCTCCCGCCCGGGGTCACCCTGCACACCGGCCTGCTGGAGACGGACGAACCCGGTGCACGGGCACAGCAGCTGTTCGACACGCCACGGCCCTTCGTCCTCGCCGTCGAGGCCACCGGCAACCCCGACGTGCTCGCGCGGGTGCTCCCGCTCGTGCAGCCACGGGGCACGATCGTGGTCAAGACCACCGCGGAGCGCCGGGTGCACCTGGATCTCGCACCACTCGTCGTGGACGAACAGCGCCTCGTCGGTTCGCGCTGCGGGCGCTTCGCCCCCGCGCTGGCGCTGCTCGAGTCCGGACGCGTGCCGGTCGAACGCTTCGTCGACGCCCGCTTCGACCTGGCCGACGGCGCGGCGGCCCTGGCCCACGCCGGAGCCCCGGCGGTGCTCAAGGTGCTGCTCGACGTGGCCGCCGTCTCGACCGACTGAGCCGAGGTCAGTTGCGCACGACCTCGTAGATCGTGGCGGCCGCGTTGCTGAAGCGCTCGCGCAGGAGCGGCGAGTTGCCGGCCTTCCACCCACCGGCCCGCCGTTCGGCGTCCGACACGAAGACGAAGTCCACGCCGTGCTCATGGAGCAGTTGGCGGCGGAACCCATCGCCCACTTCCGCCAGGAAGAAGAGGCGCGCGAGGCGGTCCTTGTCCTCGGCATCGACGGTGGCGTAGCGGTAGCCGGTGAACGCCGCCACGGGCGCGTAGCGCGGCAGCAGGTTGCACGTCTCCGGAGTGGCCAGGACGACCGGCTCCTCGGCCCCGAGGGTGGAGAACCAGGAGCACGCGAAGATCAGATCGCGCTCGGTGCGGAAGGCACCCTGGGCGGCCTGGCGCGTGCGCCCCATGACCAGCATGGAGGAGGTCGTGGCGTGGGCGACGACCAGGGCCAGGACGACGAACGAGGCCAGCATCGGTGCGCGCGCTCGCCAGCGCTCGAGCGGGGCCTGGATCGCGAGCACGCCGACGAAGGTGGCGGCGATGGTCACGGCCGGCAGGGCCTGGAAGGTGAACAGCAGCGGCGGGTAGGCGTAGACGACGCCCACGGCCGAGACGCAGGCCGCGCCGATGATCAACCGCGCCGGATCGGGGCCGGCGGGAACACCCGGGGCGGCGCCGTCTCCGGAACCGATGTCGTCGGCCGGGCCCATGCCACGCACCAGCAACGCGGCCAGGGCCACGACGAGCAGCGGCAGGACCAGCCCGAGTGACACGGCCAGGCTGCCCGGCTGCGGCGGCAGGACGACGTTCTGCTTGCCCCACCAGCTGAAGACCACGTGTTCGCTGAAGAGCCAGGCGTCGTAGGCCAGGACGACGCCCGCGCCGACCAGGGGCCCGAGCCAGACCCGGCCGGCACGCGAGCGCTGACCGGTCGCCGCGCGCGCGAGACGCACGAGCACCAGCGTGGCCACGAGCACCAGCGCGTCGAACGGTCGTGTGGCCGCCACGCCGGCCGCCAGCAGGGTCGCCGGGAGGACGCCGCCCTCGCCGCCCTCCGCGCGGACCCAGGCCAGCAACGTCAGCAGGAACAGCGCCTGGGCCAGCAGGAAGTGCGGCGCCAGCAGCATCCAGAAGAACGGGTGCAGCCCGGCGAAGATGTCGAGG
>JAJDER010000064.1 GCA_029259725.1 Planctomycetota bacterium
GAGATCGTGATCGGCGCGAGCGGGCTGATCGGCAAGATGCTGCGGCTGGTGGGGCCGATCACCATCGCGCCGACCATCGCGCTGATCGGCCTGTCGCTGTTCGAGTTCGGGGCGCCGGTGGCGGGCGAGCACTGGGGCATCGGCGGCCTGACGATCGGGCTCGTGATCCTGTTCAGCCAGTACATGCGCAACACGCACCGCGCGTTCGAGCTGTTCCCGATCATGCTCGCGATCCTCGTGGCCTGGGGCGCCGCGTGGCTCGGCACGGAGCTGGGCTGGTTCCCGCCCGGCCACGCGGCGCACGTGTCGATGGAGAACGTGACCCGGGCGCCCTGGTTCCGCGTGCCCATGCCGTTCCAGTGGGGCCTGCCGGTCTTCGGCGCCGCCGCGGTGGTGGGCATGCTGGCCGGGTACGTGGCCTCGATGGTCGAGTCGGTGGGGGACTACTACGCCTGCGCGCGGCTGGCGGGCGCGCCGGTGCCGGGCAAGCGCACGATCAACCGCGGGATCACCATGGAGGGCGTGGGTTGTCTGATCGCCGGCATCTTCGGCACGGGCAACGGCACCACGTCCTACAGCGAGAACATCGGCGCCATCGGCCTCACCCGCGTCGGCAGCCGGCGCGTGCTGCAGGTCGGCGCGCTGATCATGCTGCTGCTCGGGGCCTTCGGGAAGTTCGGCGCGCTGTTCACGACCATCCCGCAGCCCATCGTCGGCGGGATGTACTGCGCCATGTTCGGGATGATCACCGCGGTGGGCTTGAGCAACCTGCAGTTCGTCGACATGAACTCGGCGCGCAACCTCTTCATCCTGGGCTTCGCCTTCTTCATGGGCCTCTCGCTGCCCGAGTACTTCGCGGCCAACCCGGTGGTGCTCGAGACGACCTGGCTCGCGGACCTGCTCAACACGCTGGGGGGGACCGGCATGGCGGTGGGGGCCGGCGTGGCGCTGGTGCTCGACAACACGATCCCGGGCACGGACACCGAGCGCGGCTTGACGGCCTGGGCCCAGCCCGGCGACGGGGACCCCGGGGACGCGGGCCCGGGCGACGCGGGCCCGGGGAACGAGGGCCCGGGGAACGAGGGCCCGGGCGACTCGGCCGGCCAGGGCGGTTCCGCCACCTGACCCCTGGGCAGGTGAAAACGCTTGCTCTTCGCCAAGGCCAGCGAGAGAGCTTGCGTAATGTGAATTCGCTTGCTATGACGATACGCAAGCGAAAGGGCAGGACAGCCCCCGCCCCCGAGGTCGCCCCGGACGCAGTGATCCCTCGGACGCAGCAACCCCCGGACGCAATGCCCATGGCCCGCCGCTTCGTGGTGCTCGGAGACATGGTCGAGTCGCGCCAGCGCCCCGACCGCGATCAACTCGTGGGGCAGGTACGCGACGGCCTGGCCCGGCTCGGTGCGGACTTCGAGCGCTTCCTCCAGGCGCAGCCCGTCATCACGCGCGGCCTGGACGAGTTCTCGGCCGTCTTCGCCGATCCCTCCGGCGCCTTCGACTTCCTGGTGCGCCTGAACCTCTCGATGTGGCCGGCGCGGTTCCGCATGGCGGCGGTCCTGGGCGAGGTCGACATCGAGGCGGACTCCACCGACGCCGCCGTGATGGACGGCCCCGCGTTCCACCGCGCCGCGGCCCGGATCGGCGCGCTGAAGGCGGACGGGCGGACCTTCGCCGTGGAGGGCGACGCCATCGACCCGGCGGCGGCCGCCCTGGCCACGGCCCTGGGCTCGGCGCACCAGTCGATGACCGCGTCGCTGAAGGGCCGTACGATCGAGACGCTACGCCAGCTCCACGGGCGTCCGCCCGGCGAAGCGCCGCCCACGCAGGAGGAGATCGCCAAGGCCATGCAGCTGACCTCGAGGCAGGCCATCTCCGACGCGTTGCGCCGCGCGGATTCCGGCACGCTGCAGCAGATGGAAGACGCGCTGCGGCAGTGGCTGGCGGAGCTGGTGCCGGGGGCGCGGTCGTGATCGTGGCGCTGCTGACGGGCGCGGCGGATGTCTCGGGCGTCGCGAGCGTCGCGAGCCTCGCCGCCGTCGGGTTCTCCCTGGATCCCCCCTGGCCGCGGATGGTGGCCGTGGTGGGAGCCTACGTCGTCACGCTGTTCACGAGCGGGCTGGTGGTCAAGGCGGCGCTGCGCTGGACCAAGCACGACGCGCCGATGTCCGACGAGAAGACCGCGCGCTCGGGCCTGCTCATCGGCAAGTGCGAGAACATCCTGGTGGTGACGCTGGTCTTCCTGGAGGCCTTCACGGCCATGGCGCTGATCTTCACCGCGAAGTCGCTGGTGAGGCGGGAGCAGGTCGATGACGCGGAGTACCTGCTGGGTGGGACGCTGGTCAACGTGACCTGGTCGCTGCTGGTGGCGCTGGCGGCGCGGTGGGTGGTGTTGCACGTGGTGTGAGGAGAGGGCGTCGGGTCTGGGGCCGAGCCGCTTGCGCCGCGCCGCTTGCGCCGCTTCTACTTCCCCGTGAGCTCCTCGGTCTCCTTCGCGATGTCGCCCTTCCACATCGTGTCGTGGCTCGCGCGGCCCGCTTCCTTCTTCGCCGTGCGCGCGGCGGCCTGACGCGCGACCAGGTCCGCGTGGGTGGTGAAGTACTGGAGGCTCTTGCCGCAGAACTCATCGACGGTCTTGAAGCCCTTGTCGTCCATGAACGCGGACAGGCCCTCGCAGAGCTGCTCGATGATCTCGTAGCCGTGGAGCATGGCGCCGGTGCAGACCTGCACCGTGCGCGCGCCGAGCAGGATGAACTGCACCGCGTCCTCGGCGCACTCCACGCCGCCCATGCCGGAGACGGCCACGCCGGGGCAGGAGCGCCCGATGTGCATGACGTGCCGCAGGGCGATGGGGCGCACGGCCTGGCAGGAATACCCGCCGGGCTCGCTGTAGCCCTCGACCGTGGGCATGGGTCGCAGCGTGTCGAGGTTGATGCCGCTGATCGAGAGGATCGTGTTGATCGCGGAGATGCCGTCGGCGCCACCGCGCACCGCGGCTGCGGCGGGGATGGCCGGGTCCGTGATGTTGGGCGTCATCTTGGCCCACACCGGGACCTTGCTGACCTCCTTCACCCAGCCGGTGACCTCCTCGACGATCTCCGGCGCCTGGCCCATGGCCGCGCCCATCTTCCGCTCGGGCAGGCCGTGCGGGCAGGAGAAGTTGAGCTCGAAGCCGTCGATGCCCGTGGCCTGGCAGCGCTCGGTGATCTCCTGCCACGCCTCCTTGCGGTACTCCTCCATGATCGACGCGAACAGCGGCCGGTCCGGATACGCCGCCTTGCAGTCGGCGAGTTCGACCAGCCAGGTGTCGAAGTCCATGTCCGAGATCAGCTCGATGTTCTGGAAGCCGATCACCTCGCCGTGCTCGCGACTCTTCACGCGCCCGTAGCGCGGCACGACGTTGATCACCTTGCTGCTGTCGAGGCTCATCGTCTTGCAGATGATCCCGCCCCAGCCCAGGCCGAAGCTGCGCTTGATGACCGTGCCGTTCGTGCCGGGAGGCCCCGACGCGAGCACGAAGGGGTTGGGAAAGCGGATGCCGTTGACGTCGATGGAGAGGTCGGCCATGTCTTCGTTCCTCGTCAGCTTCCAGCCGGGTCGATGGTGTCGAAGGCCGCGCCCAGGATGCCGAGGGCCTCGTCGACCTCGTCGGCGTTCACGGTGAGCGGCGGGGCGATGCGCACCACGTTGCCGTAGAGCCCGCCCTTGCCGATCAGCAGGCCGCGCGTCTTGGTCTCCTCGAACAGGCGGCCGGTGTCCTGCGGGTTGGGCGTGCGGTCGCCGGCGGTCTCGTCGACGACCAGCTCCAGGCCCTGCATCAGTCCCTTGCCGCGCACGTCGCCGAGGATCTTCCGGTGGCGCCGCTGGATCGCCTCGAGGCCCGCGCGCAAGCGCTTGCCCTGCACCTCGGAGTTGGTCAACAGGTCGTCGCCCTCGATGACGTCGAGGGTCGCGTTGGCCGCCGTGGCCGCGATCGGGTTGCCGCCGAAGGTGGAGATGGTCAGCGCCTGGAACGCGTCGGCGACCTCCGGCGTGGCGATGGTCACGCCCAGCGGCATGCCGTTCGCGACGCCCTTGGCCATGGTCATGATGTCCGGCTCCACGCCCCAGTGCTCGATGCCGAACATCTTGGAGCCCGTGCGCCCGAAGCCGGTCTGCACCTCGTCGCAGATGAACAGGCCGCCGTGCTCGCGCACGATGCCCACCGCGATCTCGAAGTACTCCGGCGGCGGCGTCACGAACCCGCCCACGCCCTGGATCGGCTCGGCCAGGAACGCCGCCGGGCTGCCGGTGGTGGTGGTCTGGATCAGCTCCTTGATGTCGGTCGCGCAGCGGATCTCGCAGCTCGGGTACTCGAGCCCGAGCGGACACCGGTAGCAGTACGGCGCCATGGCGTGCTTCACGGCGGCGATCTGCGTCGGCACCGCGCGCCAGGTCGAGTGCGCCGTGAGCGACTGCGCCAGCACCGAGCGCCCGGAGTACCCGTGCCGCAGCGCGATGATCTCCTGCGCGCCGGTCGCCACCTGCGCCAGCACCACGGCGGTGTCGTCGGCCTCGGTCCCCGACGCCGTGAACATCGACTTCTGCAGGCGCCCCGGCGTCATCTTCGCGAGGCGCTCGGCCAGCTCGGCCATGGGCAGGGTCGGGTACAGCGTCGACACGTGGCCGAGCCGGTCCATCTGCGCCTTGACCGGCTCGTTCACGCGCGGGTCGCAGTGCCCGACCGAGACGGTCAGGATGCCCCCGAAGAAGTCGAGGTACTCCTTGCCGTCGATGTCGCGCACGCGCATCCCGGCGCCACTCTCGAGCACGGCCGGTTCGGCGTAGTAGTGGGAGACCGCGGGGAGCACGTAGTCCCTGTGCTTCTTCAGGATGGCCTCGCGGTCGCTCACGTGTTCGACGTCGTGTCCCATGGAAGCTCCTCGCCGACGAAACGGCTGTCACGCTGCATGAACTGCCCGCGCCCGGGTCGACCGAGGAACGAGCCGCCCTCGATGATGACCTCGCCGCGGCTGATGACCGTCTCGGAGATGCCGCGCACGCGCCGGCCCTCGTACGGGTTGTAGTCCACGTTCATGTGGTGGCTGGACGCGGAGATGACCGACTCGCCGTTCGGATCGAAGATCACGATGTCGGCGTCGCTGCCCGGTGCCAGCGTGCCCTTCTTCGGGAACATGCCGAAGATCTTCGCGGGCGAGGCACTGGTGAGTTCCACCCAGCGGTTGACCGAGATGCGGCCGGTGGCCACGCCGCCATCGAAGACCAGCGCCATGCGCGTCTCGATGCCCGGCGCGCCGTTGGGGATCTTGCTGAAGTCGCCTCTCCCGAGAAGCTTGCCGCCGGCGTCGTTGAAGCAGAACGGACAGTGGTCGGTGGAGATGGCCTGCAGGTCGTTGCCGCGCAGCCCACGCCAGAGCTCGTCCTGTCCCGACTTGTCACGCAGCGGCGGGCTCATCACGTACTTGGCGCCCTCGAAGCCCGGCTCGGTGTAGTTGGTGTAGTCCAGGAACAGGTACTGCGGGCAGGTCTCGGCGAAGGCCGGCAGCCCGCGGTCGCGCGCGGCGGTGAGCTCGGCCAGGGCCTCGGCCGCCGACAGGTGCACGATGTACACCGGCACGTTGGCCATCTCGGCCAGGGCGATGGCGCGGTGGGTGGCCTCGGCCTCGGCGCGCGGCGGGCGGGTGAGCGCGTGGTAGCGCGGCTCGGTGTGGCCCTGTTTCAGGGCCTGCTCGACGAGCGCGTCGATGACCAGGCCGTTCTCGGCGTGCATGCAGATGGTCGCGCCGATCTCGCCGCTGCGCTGCATGGCCTTGAAGATCGCGCCGTCGTCGATGAAGAAGACGCCCGGGTAGGCCATGAACAGCTTGAAGGAGGTGACGCCAAGGTCGACCATCGCGCCCATCTCCTTCAGGATCGCGTCGTCGACCTCGCGCATGATCATGTGGAAGCCGTAGTCGATGGCCGCCTTGCCGCGCGCCTTCTCCTGCCAGGTGTCGTAGGCCTGCTGCAGCGGGTTGCCGAACTCCTGGATCGCGAAGTCCACGATGGAGGTGGTGCCGCCGAAGGCCGCCGCGATGGTGCCGGTCTGGAAGTCGTCCACCGAGGAACTGCCGCCGAAGGGCATGTCGAGGTGCGTGTGCACGTCGATGCCGCCGGGGATCACCAGCTTGCCCGTCGCGTCGAGGGTGCGGTCCGCGGCGACGTCCAGGCTGGTGCCGATCGAGTGGATCGTCTCGCCGTCGACGTAGAGGTCACCGACGTAGGTGTCCGACGCCGTGACGATCGTGCCGCCCTTGATCAGCAGGCTCATCGCAACCTCCTCACGGCCACTGCTCGCACATCTCGTCGTAGGTCTCGGGCCGGCGGTCGCGGTAGAACTGCCACACGCGCCGGACCTCCTCGATCAGCTCGAGGTCCATGTCGGCCACGATCAGCTCGTCGTCGTCCTCGCCGGCCTCGGCCAGGAAGCTTCCGCGCGGGTCGACGAAGTAGCTGCTGCCGTAGAACTTGCCGATGTTCCAGGGCGCCTCCGTGCCGACGCGGTTGCTGCAGCCCATGAAGTACCCGTTGGCCACGGCGTGCGCCGGCTGCTCGAGCTTCCACAGGTACTGCGACAGGCCGGCGACGGTGGCCGAGGGGTTGAACACGATCTCGGCGCCGTTCAAGCCCAGAAGTCGCGCGCCCTCCGGAAAGTGCCGGTCGTAGCAGATGTACACGCCGACCTTGCAGTAGGCCGTCTCGAACACCGGGTAGCCGAGGTTGCCGGGCTTGAAGTAGTACTTCTCCCAGAACCCCGAGGTCTGCGGGATGTGGTTCTTGCGGTACTTGCCGAGGTAGCTCCCGTCGGCGTCGATGACCGCGGCGGTGTTGTAGTACACGCCCGCCTGCTCACGCTCGTACACCGGAACGATCAGCACCATCTGGTACCTGGCCGCGTACGGCGCGAGCGCCTCGACGGTCGGGCCCGGCACCGGCTCGGCCGCGTCGTACCAGCGCGGATCCTGCCCCGGACAGAAGTACGGCCCGTTGAAGATCTCCTGCAGACAGAGCACCTGCACGCCCTGCTTGCCGGCGTCCTCGATGAAGGGGATGTGCTTCTCCAACATCGCGGCCTGCACCTCCGCGACCGGACGACTCTCGTCGTTGATCACGTTGCTGCACTGGATCAGGCCACCCTTGACGACACGTCCCACGTCGCTCCTCCCGTGATGCCGCTGCTGCGTCGACCCGCGTCTACCAGCGCGAGATGAGCACCTTGCGGTCCGTGTAGAAATCGAAGCTCTCGCGGCCGTGCGCCTTGAGGTCGCCGAAGAACGAGCCCTTGGCGCCGCCGAAGCCGAAGAACGACATGGGCGCGGCCACGCCGATGTTCACGCCGGCCATGGAGGCGTCGACGTCGTAGCGGAACTGCCGCGCGGACTTGCCGCTGGTGGTGAAGATGGAACTCGCGTTGGCGAGCGGGTGGTCGTGCGTGAGCTGCAGCGCCGAGTCGAGGTCGGCCATCGGCATCAGGCACAGCACCGGGCCGAAGATCTCCTCGCTGCCGATGGTCATCTCCGGCGTGACGTTGTCGAAGAGCGTCGGGCCGACGAAGTTGCCGGTGCTCGGCATCTCGGCCCTGCGGCCATCCACGACCAGCTCGGCGCCCTCGTTCACGCCGGTCTCGATGAAGCCCAGCACCTTCTGCTTGTGGGGCGCGGAGATGACCGGGCCCAGGGTGGTCTCGGGCTTGGAGCCGTCGCCGATCTTGTACCGCGCCATGCGCGCCTTGAGTCCGTCGCGCACCTCGTCGTGGCAGTCCCCGACGGGCACCACGATGCTCGCCGCGAGGCAGCGCTCCCCGGCGCAGCCGAAGGCCGACTCGGTGATCGCGTCCAGCGCGTGGTCCATGTCCGCGTCGGGCATGACGAAGATGAAGTTCTTGGCGCCGCCCAGGGCCTGGACGCGCTTGCCGCGCGCCGCGCCCTGCTTGTAGACGTGCTCGGCCACGGGGCTGCTGCCCACGAAGGAGATGCCGACGATGTCGGGGTGCTCGCAGATCGCGTTCACCGCGTCGCGCCCGCCCTGGACCAGGTTGAGCACGCCCGGCGGGAAGCCGGCGTCGTGGGCCAGCTCCCAGGTCAGCTTCGCGCTGAAGGG
The DNA here is from genome assembly GCA_029259725.1 of Planctomycetota bacterium. Classification (GTDB taxonomy): domain Bacteria; phylum Planctomycetota; class B15-G4; order B15-G4; family B15-G4; genus JAJDER01. Next base: position 8,137 of record JAJDER010000064.1, read on the forward strand.
CACCTGCTCGGAAGGCTTGAGCACGAAGGTGTTGCCGCACGCGACCGCGAAGGGGAAGAACCACATCGGCACCATGGCCGGGAAGTTGAACGGCGTGATCGCCGCGAAGACGCCCATGGGCTGGCGCACCGACTCGCAGTCGATGCCGCCGGACACGTCTTCGAGCACCTGGCCCATGAGCAGCGACGGCGCGCCGCAGGCCATCTCGACCATCTGGATGCCGCGCCGCACCGATCCGCGCGACTCGGGCACGGTCTTGCCGTTCTCGCGCGTGCAGATCTGCGCCAGCTCCTCGGCGTGATCCTCGAGCAGGCTCTTGAGCTTGAACATCGGCTGCACGCGGTCCTCGACCGGGACGCGGCGCCAGCTGCTGAACGCGGCCTTGGCCGCGGCGACGGCGGCGGACACGTCGGCCATGCCGCCCAGGGGCGTGAGTCCGATGACCTCGCCGGTCGCCGGGTTCCTCACCTCGTGGACGTCCGCGGCGTCGGAGTCGATCCACTCGCCACCGACATAGTTCTTGAGACGCTCGGCCATGGTGGATCCCCTGCGTGGTGCGGCGGCCCGATCGCGGTGCGGGGCAGGCAGCGCCTGTCCGTGGTGCGCCCCGCGGCGGGCCGGACATGGTACCGCGCGGCGGAGAGTGCACCAATCCGGAGTGGCCGGCGGTGTAGAATCCCGCGACCGATGACGGAGAGCAACGGCAGCCAGCGGTCGGTGGGGGACTCGCCGCCCCGCGTGGACGGGACCGGCAAGGTCACGGGCGCGGCGCTGTACGTGGACGACCTGCCCGTGCCCGGCGCCTGGCACGGCCGCACGGTCCGCAGCACCGTGCCCCACGGCATCCTGCGCGCGATCCGGCTCGATGCGGACTTCGACTGGTCGCAGGTCGTGGTCGTCACCGCCGAGGACATCCCCGGCCGCAACCTGATCACGCTGATCGTGGACGACCAGCCCGCGCTGGTCCCGCTGGGCGGCACGATCCGTCACGTCGAGGAGGCCGTCGCCGTCGTGGTGGCCCCGACCCGCGCCGCGGCGCTCGAGGCGAGCAGGCACGTCACGCTCGAGGTGGACGCGCTGCCGTCGATCCACGATCTCGACGCCGCGCTGGCCGCCGCGGTCCGGCTGCACGGCGACGACAACGTCCAGAAGCGCCTGGAGATCCACCGCGACGACGCGGACATCGACGCCGTGCTCGCCGCCTGCGACCACGTCGTCGAGGGCGTCTACACGACCGGCGCGCAGGAGCAGATGTACATCGAGACCCAGGGCATGGTCGCGCGCTGGGAGGACGGCCGCTGCCACGTCGTGGGGTCCCTGCAATGCCCCTACTACGTGCACACCGCGCTGAAGCCGCTGCTCGCGCTCGGGGACGACGAGGTCATCGTCGGCCAGGCGGTCACCGGCGGCGGCTTCGGCGGCAAGGAGGAGTACCCGTCGATGCTGGCCGCGCACGCGGCGCTGGCGTCGCTGAAGACCGGGCGCCCGGTGAAGCTCATCTACGACCGCGGCGAGGACATCGCGGTCACGACCAAGCGTCACCCGGCCCGGGTGCGGCACCGCCTGGGCCTGCGCGCGGACGGCACGCTGGTCGCCGCCGACGTGGACGTGCTGATCGACGGCGGCGCCTACGTCACGCTCTCTCCGGTGGTGCTCTCCCGCGCGATCCTGCACGCGACGGGCCCGTATCGCATCCCGCACGTGCGCGTCGTCGGTCGCTCGATGGCGACGAACACCCCGCCCCACGGCGCCTTCCGGGGCTTCGGCGCGCCGCAGACCACCTTTGCGTACGAGCGCCAGATGGCCAAGGCCGCGGTGCGTGTCGGCATGGACCCGATCGCGTTCCGCCGCCACAACCTGCTGCGCGACGGGGACACGACGGCGACGGGCCAGGTGCTCTCGGGCAGCGTCGGGAGCGATGCGGTGGTCGACGCGCTCGAGCAGGCGCTGGAGGCCGAGCCGCCCACGCCCGCGACGCGCTTCGGCACGCTGTCCGCGCCGGTGCGTCGCGGCCGCGGTCTCGCCGTGTGCTTCCACGGCGCCGGCTTCACGGGCAGCGGCGAGGCGCGCCTGATGGGTCGCGCGACCGTGGCCGCGCTGCCGACCGGCGGCTTCGAGGTGCGCAGCAGCTCCACCGACATCGGGCAGGGCGCGCTGACCATCTTCACGCAGATCGCGGCCCAGGCCTTGGGCGTCGACCCGGTGCACGTGCACATCGCCCAGGCCAGCACCGACCGGGTCCCCGACAGCGGCCCGACCGTCGCGTCGCGCACGTGCATGGTGGTGGGGCGCGTCGTCGAGCAGGCCGCCACCGCGCTGCGCGAACGGCTGGAGACCTGGGGTCGGTCCGCGTCGTCGGCCGCGCCCGCTGCGTCCACTGCGTCCACCGCGTCGGCTCCGCCCACTGCGCCGACGCCGGCGCCGGGCACCGCCGCTGGCGCCGGTGCCCACGACGTGCTGGCACTCGCGCGTCGCCATCTGGATCAGGTCGGGGAGGTCGCGGAGACGCGCACCTACGAACCGCCCGCCGGCGTGGCCTGGGACGACGACACCTACACCGGCTCGGCCTACCCGGTGTTCGGCTGGGCCGCCTGCCTGGTCGACCTCGCCGTGGACGAGGACAGCCTCGAGGTCACGGTCGAGCGCTGCCTGCACGCCATCGACGTGGGCCGCGCCATCCACCCACGCATCGTGAAGGGGCAGATCGAGGGCGGCACGCTCCAGGCCCTGGGTTGGGCGCTCTGGGAATCCGTGCCCTACGCCGACGGCCGCGTCGCCAACCCGAGCATGACCGACTGCATCATCCCGACCTCGTCCGACGCGCCCGAGCTCGAGACGATCCTGGTCGAGGTGCCCTATGCGTACGGACCCCACGGCGCCAAGGGCGTGGGCGAGATCCCCATGGACGGCCCCGCCGCCGCGGTGGCGAGCGCGTTGGAGCAGGCGCTCGGCGTGGCGTGCGACGAGTTGCCGCTGCTGCCCGAGGTGCTGCAACGCCTGGTCGCGCAGGGCGGCGCCGCTTCGATCGGAGCTTCCTCGTGAAGTTGCGCCTGACCCTCAACGGCACCGCGCGGCAGCTCGACGTGCACCCGATGCGGCGCCTGCTGGACGTGCTCCGCGCGGATCTCGCGCTCACCGGCAGCAAGGAGGGTTGCGGCGAGGGCGAGTGCGGCGCCTGCACCGTGCTGATCGACGGCGAGCCCGTGAACAGCTGCCTGGTGCCGGTGGCGCAGGCTGCCGACCACGAGGTCGTCACCGTCGAGCATCTCGCCGACGAGGCGCTGATGTCCGACGTGCAGGCGGCGCTGGTGGAGTTCGGCGGCACGCAGTGCGGCATCTGCACGCCGGGCATCGCGGTCTGCGCGACGGTGGCGCTCGAGCGCGAGCCCGACGCGTCGCGTGAACGCCTGCGCGAGCTGCTCGCCGGCAACCTGTGTCGCTGCACGGGCTACCAGCTGATCATCGACGCGCTGGCCGACGCGCAGGCCGCCCGTGCCGCGGCGGCTCGTGGACACGGTGCCGAGCGGGGCACCGGCCACCCGGGAGCGACGGCGTCGTGACGGAGTGGATCCGCCCGCCGTCGTTGGACGAGGCCCTCGCCGCGCGGCGCGAGCACCCCGATTTCATGCTGCTGGCCGGGGGCACCGATCTCATGGTCGGTGCCATCGCGCGCCCCGCGCCCGTGGGCGTCATCGACCTGTTCGGGCTGCCGGAGCTCAGCGGCGTCAGCCGCGATCCCGCGGGCGGGCTGCGCCTCGGCGCCGGGACCACCTTCGCCGCCCTGCTGACCGACGACGCCGTGCGTACCGAGCTCCCCGCGCTGTGGGCCGCGGCGCGCGAGGTCGGGGCGCTGCAGATCCAGGCCCGCGCCACGCTGGGCGGGAACATCGGCACGTCCTCGCCCGTGGGCGACAGCCTGCCCGTGTTGCTGGCCCTGGACGCCGAGGTCGAGGTGGCCAGCAGCCGCGGGACACGCCGGCTGGCCTACGACGAGTTCTGCACGGGCTACCGCACCCACGCGCTGGGTGGCGACGAGCTGATCGTCGCGGTGCACTTCCCAGCGGACATCGGCCGGCGCGTGCAGGCCTGGCGCAAGGTGGGCACGCGGCGGGCCCAGTCGATCTCCAAGGTCATGTTCGCGGCCAGCGTCGAGCGCGGCGCGGACGGCACGGTCACCCTCGCGCGACTGGCCTTCGGGGCCGTGCGCGAGCAGCCCATCCGCGCGCTCGCGGGCGAGCAATGCCTTGCCGGCGAGACACCGGATGCCGCCCTGGCCGAGGCCGTGGCGGCCGCGGTCCTCACCGACATCGCGCCCATCGACGACGTGCGCTCGACCGCCGACTATCGCCGCACCGTGGCCGGCCGGCTGGCGCGGCGCTTCGTGCTCTCGCTCGCCTGAGGCCCCGCCGCTACTGCTGGAAGCTACTGCTGGAAGACGACCTGGACCTCGACGCTTCCGTCGGGAGCCAGCTCCACCTGCTGCGTCGAGCGGCCCAGCACCTCGTGCCAGATCTCGAGCGTGTAGGCCCCCGGCGGGACGTCCGTGAGCGCGAACCCGCCACCCGCATCGGTCACCGCGAACCACGGATGCTCGACGACGCCGATCGAAGCGCTCATCCAGGGGTGCACGTCACAGCGGACCGGCAACATGATCTCCGGCTTCTTGAACACGCGCGTGTTCGGGGGCGAGGAGGCCGGCATGCCGATGTTGAACTCGCGATTCACGTCGGCCAGGCCGTGCACGTTGTGCAGCAGCGGGTCGCTGTTGAGGAAGGTCACCGGCTGGCGCACGCGCACGCCGATGACCCGCGGTGCATAGCGACAGCCGCTCTGGTCGATGCTCACGGCCTCCTCGGGCGGCGCCGGGATCCACGCCGGATCCACGCCGGCACCGAGCCACACGAAGGCGTTCTGCACGCGGCCGTCCCGCACGAGCAGCGAGTCCTCGTGGATCTCGTCGTCGTGGAAGGCGACGCACTCGCCGGAGAGCATCAGCTCGCTCGGCTCGGGCGGGAGGCCGACGAAGGTGACCGTGCCCTGCACCGTGCCGGCCTGCGGGTGCGGGCCGTCGGCGAAGCCGGAGCCGGGGGAGCCGCCCGCCCCGGTCGTTCCGGAGCCCTGGGGCGTGCCGTCCGAAGGCGAGCCGGCGCCGCCGTCGGTCATGATCACGTCGTCGTCCGCCTCGTCGCCCGCGGGCCGCATGACGATCCCGGCGCCGACGAACGCCGCCACGACCAGCACGACCACGCCCGCCTGCATTCGCTTGCCGTCGAGCCGCCGGTTCATCAGGTGCCGCACGCCCGCCCCGGCCAGGGTCAGCAGCCCGAGGATGGCCCAGCCGTGCCGGTGCCCGAACGTGCCCCAGGAGTGGTTGCTGATCATGATGAAGATGATCGGCAGCGACAGGTAGTTGTTGTGGATCGAACGCTGCTTGGCACGCAGGCCGAGCGAGGCGTCGCGCGCGACGCCCTGCGCCGTCGCGCTGAGCAGCTGGTTCTGCGCCGGGATGATGCGCACCCAGACGTTGGCGACCATGATCGTGCCCAGCACCGCGCCCACGTGGATGTAGGCGGCGCGACCGCTCATGAGCTGATCGAGTCCGACCGACAGCGCCAGGATCAGCCCGAAGCCGACGAGGGGCAGGGCCTTGCTGTCGCCGAGCGCCCGACACAGCGTGTCGTAGACGAGCCAGCCGAGCAGCATCGCCAGGACGCCGACGGTCCCGGTCAGGCCCGGGCCGAGCGGCGAGTCGGCATCCAGCAGGATCGCCGCGCCATGGTGGTAGAGCTGGTGCAGCAGGAAGAAGCCGCTCAGCCAGGTGAGCGCCGCCTCCCACTTGAACCAGTGCAGGTGCTCCGGCATGCGCTCGGGCGCCACGGCGATCTTCTCGACGCGGTAGAAGCCGCCGCTGTGCACCATCCACAGTTCGCCCTCGACCTGCTCGCCGTCGCGCTGGCTCTGCACCGGGCGCAGGCCCTTGTCGAGCCAGTTGAAGAAGTAGGCGTGGCCGATCCAGGTGATCACGGCGACGACGTGGAACCAGCGCAGGACCAGCTCGATGCCATCGCGACCAAAGAGGTCCATCCCACGTCTCCTGGAGCGCCCGATGACGCGGGGGCCGATGGTATCCTCCGCCGCGACCGAATGAGTGCACAAGCCCCAGCCGCCGTGCGCAGTCGCCGTGTGGTGACACCGTCCGGCGTGGCGCCGGCGACGGTGGTCATGCGTGACGGGCGCATCGACGCGCTGATCGGTCACGGCGAGGAGCTGGGCGCTGGCGTGGTGGTCCACGACGTCGGCGAACTCGCCGTCATGGCCGGCCTGGTCGACACCCACGTCCACGTCAACGAGCCCGGCCGGACCGAGTGGGAGGGCTTCGAGAGCGCGACGCGGGCGGCCGCGGCGGGCGGCATCACCACGCTGGTCGACATGCCGCTCAACAGCATCCCGCCCACGACGACGGTGGAGGCCCTGGCCGCCAAGCGCGCCGCGGCCGAGGGCCACGTGCACGTGGACGTCGGGTTCTGGGGCGGCGTGGTCCCCGGTCACGACGAGCATGTGCAGCCCCTGCTCGACGCGGGCGTGCTGGGCTTCAAGTCGTTCCTGATCGAGTCGGGCGTCGAGGAGTTCGGGCCGGTCGACGCGGGCGTGCTCCTGGCCGTGCTGCCCCTGCTGGCCGAGGCCCAGAGGCCGCTGCTCGTGCATGCCGAGCTGCCCGGGCCGATCGCGGAGGCCGCCGCCGGGTTGCCGCCCGAGGGCTCGCCCGAGCATCGCCACTACCGGACCTGGCTGGCCGCGCGGCCTCGCCGCGCCGAGGACGAGGCGGTGGCGCTGCTCGTGCAGCTCACCCGCGAGACCGGCGCGCCGTTGCACGTCGTGCACCATGCGTCGTCGGATTCTCTGGAGCTGATCGCCCGCTCGCGCGACGAGGGCTTGTCGCTGACCGCGGAGACCTGCCCGCACTACCTGCACTTCGCGGCCGAGGATGTCCCCGACGGCGCGACGGCCTTCAAGTGCGCGCCACCGTTGCGCGAGGCCGAGAACCGCGAGTTGCTCTGGGCCGGGCTCAGCAGCGGCGTGCTCGACGCGGTCGTCTCGGATCACTCACCCTGCGCGCCGCATCTCAAGGGCCTGGAGGCCGGCGACTTCACCGCGGCGTGGGGCGGCATCGCAGGATTGCAGCTCGGGTTGCCGACCACGTGGAGCGGCGCCCGGGCGCGCGGCCTCGACCTGCCGCGGATCAGCACCTGGATGTCGGCGGCGCCGGCCAGGCTGGCCGGACTGACGCGCAAGGGGCGGATCGCGCCGGGCTACGATGCCGACCTGGTGATCTGGGATCCCGAGGCGAGTTTCACCGTCGTGCCCGAACGCCTGCACCATCGTCATCCGGTCACGCCCTACGCGGGCGAAGTGCTCCACGGCGTCGTGCGCGAGACCTGGCTGGCCGGCGTGCGCATCGCCCTGGACGGGGATCCGGTGGGCGCGCCCCGTGGGCGGTTGCTGTCGGCGGGCGACCGGTGAGCGGCCCGGGCACGCAGGCCGCGGTCGTTCACGCGGGCAGCGCGGACGTGCCCGCGGATCTCGTGGACCTCGTCTGCGCGGACGTGGGCGGCGAGGCCCTGTGCTGCAGCGACGACTTCTTCGCGCCCTCGAGCTGCCTGGTGCAGCCCGGCCCCGCCGTCTGGGACGAGCACCGCTACACCGACCACGGCAAGTGGATGGATGGTTGGGAGTCGCGTCGCCGCCGCGGCCCGCCCGGACACGACTGGTGCCTGCTGCGGCTCGGCCTGCCCGGGCGCATCGAGCGCATCGTCGTCGACACGAGCTGGTTCAAGGGCAACCAGCCCGAGTCCTGCTCGCTCGAAGTCTGCAACGCCGAGGACCTGCCGGCCGAGGTGCTCGCCGCCGGCGCCGTGGACGACGAGGGTGAGCCGGTCCTCGATGGGCTCTGGACCGAGATCCTGCCGCGCAGCGTGCTCGACCCACACACGGTGCACACCTTCGCCGTGTCGGCGGCG
>JAJDER010000065.1 GCA_029259725.1 Planctomycetota bacterium
GGCCTGGACCTGAGGTCGCCAGGAGAGCCCACAGAGGCCTCGGCCGCCGCCGAGGAGGGGGCTCCTGATTTTCGGGCATGAGGTCTGAGGCGAGTTTCGAGGCGAAGCCTCGACTGTCTGAGCAGCAGATCTCATGCCCGAGAATCAGGAGCACCCGGCAAGACGCCACCGAAGGCCAGCTGTGGCGCAGATTCCTAGCCCAGCACCTCGCGCAGCCGCTTGTGCCCGGCCTTGCTCACCGGCACGCGCTGTCCGCCTTCGAGCACGGCGACGTGGCTGTCCCGGGTCACCGCCTCCACGCCACGCAGCCGCGCCAGGTTGATGATGTAGCTGCGGTGCACGCGCAGGAACCCCTTCGGGTCCAGGTGCTGCTCGAACCAGCTCATGGTCTTGGGCTTGAGCCAGGACCGCTCGCCCACGTGCAGGGCGACGTAGTCGTCGCGCGCCTCGAGCAGGTCCAGCCGCGCGACGGGGATGACCTCCACGGTGCCTCCGCGGCGGACGGCGACGCGCGCGAGGGGTGCGTCCGGCCCGCGGGCGCTGTCGTGCAGCTGGGCGAAGGTCTCCGCGTCCACCTGCCAGCGTCCGCGTCGCCGTTCCCGCACGCGCTCCAGCGCCTGGTCGAACCTCGTCGCCGCGAAGGGCTTCTGCAGGTAGTCGCACGCGTGCACGTCGAAGGCCGCGAGCGCGTACTCGTCGTGCGCCGTCACGAACACGATCAGCGGTGGCGCCTCGATCAGCTCGAGCACCTCGAAACCATCCAGGCGTGGCATCTGCACGTCCAGGAAGACGACGTCGGGCCGCTGGGCCTCGATCGCCTGCACGGCCTCGAAACCGTTGGCGCACTCGCCCACGATCTCCACGTCCTCGTGCCGCGCGCAGTACTCGCGCAGGACGCCGCGGGCCAGGTCCTCGTCGTCCACGAGCAGGGCGCGGATCAGGCGATCGTCGGGCGTCGTCGTCATGCCGGAGCCTCGGTCCAGGGCAGGGTCAGCGTCACGCGGTAGTGGTTGTCCTCGGTCGCCACCGTCAGCTCGCCCTCGCCGCCACCGTAGCGCGCCAGCCGGGCGCGCGTGTTCGTCAGCCCGACACCGACCCCACGCGCCGCGGGAGCCGCCTCCGGATCGAAGGTGTTGGCCACCGCCAGCTCCAGCATCGGGCCGTGGTGCCGCGCCCGCAAGTCGAGCTGCATCGGCCCCAGCAATGAGCCGAGCCCGTGCTTGACCGCGTTCTCGACCAGGGGTTGGAGCAGCAGCGGCGGCACGCCGGCCCGGCCGCAGTCATCGGGCACGTCCCGGTGGACCACGAGCCGTTCACCGAAGCGCAGCCGTTCCAGTTCGAGGTAGTCGTCCACGAGCTGCAGCTCCTCGGCCAGGGCGACCACCGGCCGGTCGGCCAGCCGCAGCGTGCGTCGCAGGAAGTCCGCCAGGCGCACGCACATCTCCCGGGCGCGGTCGGGGGCCGTGCTGGTCAGGGCGCTCACCGAGTGCAGCGCGTTGAACAGGAAGTGCGGGTTGATCTGGAAGCGCAGCGCGGCCAGCTCGGCGTCCTTGGCAAGCGTGGCCAGCTCCTCCTTGCGGAGTTGGTCCTGTTGTCCGCGTGCCAGCCCGATCAGCACGTAGTAGAGCAGCACGACCACCGCGTAGCTGGACATGCCCACCGTGGCCAGCACGAGCCGGTTCTCAGGCCGGAGCGCGTCGTCGGGTAGCGCGCCGATGCTCGTCAGCACCGAGACGCCGAACGATCCCAGGGCGTACCAGCCGAAGGTGCCCACGACGGCCGCCGCCGTGTGCGTGAGCAGCAGCCGGGGGAACGGTGTCTCCGAGGCCGGGTTGGTCTCGGCCACGAACCAGTAGCCGAGCCCGAGGAAGGGCATCGTCAGCGCGAAGGGCAGCGCCATCAGGAAGCGCGTCAGCAGGTCGAAGATCACGGCGCTCTCGATCAGGCCGAGCAGCGCGGGCGACGCCGAGGCCGCGAGCACGCCGAACTCGCTGCTCGGGCTTGGGCCGCGCAGGGTCCCCATGAGCAGGGCCAGCAACGGCAGCCAGCCGAGCAGGTAGCGCCGCAGCCGCGCGGGATCATGGAGCAGGGGATGTCGCATCCGCCCGGCCTAGTTCGTGATCTCGTAGCCGCCGAACATGGCGAACCCGTTCACCTTCAGCACCGGGTGTCCGCCGCGCCCCTCCGGATCGAACTTCGCCGACGAGCTGAAACCCCCGAAGATCGGCAGGCCCGTCATCTGCACCTTCCAGCCCGTGGGCACCTTGATCTCGCCGCCTCCGAAGATGGCGACCACGTCCAGCTTGATCACCTCCTGCTTCGAGGCGCAGTCACGCAGGTCCACCTCGAAGCCACCGAACGTCGCCGAGAGCCAGCCACCGCGAAAGTCCTCGAGCTGCGGCGAGATCACCTGGCCGCCGAAGATCGCGAGCTGCCCGAGCCGGTCGCCCTCGTTGAGCTCCACCTTGCTCAAGAACACGCGCGGGCCGCCGAGCAGGAAGAACAGGCCGGTCAGGACCAGGCCGACGGGGATCAGCACCGCCGGATCCACGTCGTGCTCGGTGAACCAGGTCGAGATCGCGGTCCAGGCCGAGTCGGTGTAGCCGAGGTTGAGCGCGAGCAGCCCGAGGCCGACCAGGGTGAACAGGAAGCCGATGAAGCGGGCCACGCCCTCGGTGTGTCGCACGGCCCGGACGCCGACCACCACCAAGAACAGCGGCCACAGGTCGGTCAGGTCGATCCCGGTCTTCTCGAGAAACCGGACTTGCTGCAGGAACACGAGCAGACCGGCCAGGATCAGCAGCGTGCCGAGCAGCGAGCCGCCGCGCGGGATGGAGGACTCGTCGCTCGGATCGTGCCTCGGGTCAGGGCTCGGGTCAGGGCTCGGGTCAGGGCCACGGCGCGGGTCGGGGCTGGGATCGTCAGCGGTCATGGGTCGGGCTCCCGGGGCGAGGGGCTCTCTCGCCGGACAGGAGCAGGATCGGGGCTCGCCTGGCCTGGATCCACGCCGGATCGGTCGCCGGCGGCCCGGTCCCGGTGAGCGGCACGCCCGCGCCCGTCGGTGGCGCAGGGCAAGGTGCCGGACCACACGGGTGTCGAGCGGGTCCTTGCCCGATCCCGCGCGGTCCGGCTAGCGTCGCTCCCATGCAGACACATGCCAGGAAGACGGCCCGCGGCCGCGCGCGTTTCCCAGTCCCTTCTCGACGTCGACGCGGCGAGTCGATCGGCCGGGCCGCCGTCGGACTCGCGCTGGCCCTGCTGCTCCCCCCGGCCCCGCTGTCCGCGCAGGGCCTCGACCTCGCCGAACTCGCGGCAGGCGACGGGATCGAGATCGCCCAGGGGTTGTTCCACCTGGGCAACGACGCCGTCGAGGATTGGGGCGACCGCGTCTCCGTCGAGCCCGACGGCACGGCGCTGGACCTGCCGTTCATCGGGACGGCCTCCGACGTGGACCGCACGCTGACGCTGTATCACCTCGACGTCCACGAGAACTGGACGCTCACCCTCGACGACACCGTGCTCGGCAGGCTGCCCATCGACCAGGCCGGGCGCACCAGCGTCTTCATGGTGCCCGCAGGCGCCGTGCGCGACGGTCGCAACACGCTGCGCCTCACGCCCGACCGCGTGTCCGACGACATCATCGTGGGCGAGGTGCGGCTGCTGGAGCGCAGCTACCGGGAGACCTTCAAGCTCGCGGAGGTGATCGTGCGCGTGACCGACTCGCAGTCCGGGGCGCCCGTCGCCGCGCGGCTCACGATCACCGACGGCGAGGGCGCGCTGCCGCCGGTCTACCTGGGCGAGTCGGCCACCACCGCGGTGCGGCCGGGCATCGTCTACGTGCAGGACGGCGTCGGGACCTTCGCCCTGGCCGAGGGACGCTACACGGTCGTGGCCAGCAAGGGCATGGAGTGGGGCCTCGACGCGCAGCCGTTGCAGCTGGTCTACGGCGGCGGCCCCGTGGAGCTCGCGCTGTCCGTCGCGCGCGAGGTGGACACCACCGGCTGGATCGCCGCGGACACGCACATCCACACGCTGACCCACAGCGGGCACGGCGACAGCTCGGTCGAGGAGCGCATGATCACGCTGGCCGCCGAGGGCGTCGAGCTGGCCATCGCCACCGACCACAACCACAACGTCGACTACCGGGCCGTGCAGCGCGAGATGGGGTTGATGGACGCCTTCACCTCGGTCACGGGCAACGAGGTGTCCACGCCCATCGGGCACTTCAACGCCTTCCCGCTGGACGCCGACGACGAGATCCCCGAGCACGAGGTGCGCGACTGGGTGGACCTGGTGGACGGCATCAAGGCCAAGGGCGCGCGCGTCGTGATCCTCAACCACCCGCGCTGGCCCGACGTGCCCACCGGCCCCTTCGGCAAGCTGGCCATGGATCGCACCAGCGGCGAGCGTCCCGGCGGCGAGCGCTTCCTCTTCGACGGCATGGAGGTGGTCAACGCGCTGTGCGAGGACCCCGACCCGCTCTACCTCACCCAGGACTGGATCGCGCTGCTCAACCGCGGCGAGCGCATCGTCGGCGTGGGCAGCAGCGACAGCCACACGGTGATCAAGCCCGTGGGCCTGGGTCGCAGCTACCTGCCGTCGCGCACCGATGATCCGGGGCAGCTCGACGTCGACGCGCTCTGCGACCGTTTCCTCGAGGGTCGCGTCGCCATCAGCAACGGCATCTTCGTGAACGTCGAGGTCGACGACGTCCAGCGCCCCGACGATCCCGCCGGCATGGGCGACGTGGTCCCGGTGGGCGAGGAGTTCGAGCTGCGCGTGCGCGTGGCCAGCGCGTCATGGGTGCGCCCGCGCGAGGTGCACGTGTTCCTCAGCGGCCGCAAGGTCGCGACGGTCGGCATGAACCCGAACGAGGGCCGGCCCACCGATCGCGTGATTCCCTTCCGGCTGGTCTCGCCGATCCACGACAGCCACCTGATCGTGGTCGTCGTCGGCGACGGCGTGGAGGGTCTGCACTGGGAGACCTTCAATCCCTGGACCCTGGGGATCACCAACCCCGTCTGGCTCGACCGTGACGGCGACGGCCGGTACACCAGCCCGCGCGACATCGCCCGCGCCGCGTTGCCCGGCGGCGAACTCATGGCCGGCTGGTTGCTGGAGACCGACACCGCCGACGCGTGGTGCGATCGCGCGGTGGCCTGGTCGGCCGACGTGCTGCCGGCGCTCGACGACGCCGCCGCGGTGCAGTACGTGGATCTGTTGACCGAGTCGCTGCGACCGACGCGCGGGAACTGGGCGCCGACCGTGAAGGCGCGCTTCGGTGAGGTGAACGACGCCGTGGGGCGGTGGGTGCGGTCGGGTGGCGGGCGGTGACGTCACGGACTAGGCGTTGGCGCCGACCCCCAACCGCTCCAGCACGGCGTCGGTGACCTTCAACAACTCGGTCACCGCCTCCGGCGTGTGGTCGCCCATGTGCCCGATGCGCCAGTGGGACTCCTTGGTCTTGCCGTAGCCGCCGCCGACGAAGAAGCCCGCCTCGGCGTAGCCCGCGACGAGATCCTTCACCGCGAAGCGCCCGCCCGTGGCCAGGCTGGTCACGCTGGGGCTGCGAAAGCCCGCCTTGGCCATGGGCTCGAAGCCGCGCGACGCGGCCCAGTCGAGCACCAGCTCCTGCATCTCCAGGTGTCGGGCGAAACGCGCGGCCATGCCGCCCGTCTGCTCGATGTCGGCGATCTGCCGGCGCAGGGCGGCCATCACGCCGAGGGCCGGTGTGGTCGTCGTCATGCCCTTGCTGTCCTGGTACTCGAGAGCCGAGAGGAGGTCGTTCGTGTAACCACGGCCGGGGTTGTCCGCCATGCGCGCCTTGGCGCGGGGCGAGAGAGCCGCCAGGGCCAGACCGGCGGGCAGGGCCCAGCACTTCTGCACTCCACCCACGGCCACGTCGATGTCGACGGCGTCGAAGTCGATGGCCACGCCGCACGCCGACGAGGTGACGTCGACGCACACGACCGCGTCGGGATGGGTCGCGCGGACGGCGCGGGCCACGCCGGCGAGGTCGGCGAGGGCGCCGGTCGAGGTCTCGCTGTGGCAGACGAAGACGGCGTCCACGCCTGTGTGCTGGGCCAGCGTCTCCGCGGCGGAAGCCTCGTCCCAGGCGTCGCCCCAGCCCTTGGCCTCCTCGATGGCGTCCAGGCCGCAGGCGGTGGAGAGCTTGAACCACAGACTCGAGAAGTTGCCGTTGGTGAGGTGGATCGCCTTGCGGCCGGCGCGGACGGTGCTGCGGCCCACGGCCTCCATCGCGCCGGTGGACGAGCTGGTCAGCACGACCACGTCGCCCGCGGTGCCGAAGGCGGAGCGGACTCCGGGGAGCAGGTCGGCGAGGAGCTGCTTCATCGGCGCCCCGCGATGGCTGATCATGGGCACCGCCTGGGCGGCCAGGATCTCGGCGCGGACCTGGGTGGGGCCGGGGATGAAGAGGATCGGGGCGTTGGTCACGGGGTGCGGCTCCGGGCGCTCGGGGGTCATGGACCACCGGCGCGCGCCACCGCCGGTGACGCGGTGAGGCGCGGGATGATACCGATCCGGGTGCCCACCGACATCACCAGGATCGATGGAGAACGGGCCTTTTCGGGCCATGCTGGAGAAAAACTTCGAAGACCTGTCCAAGCCTGGAGCTGGCGTCCGCTGACACTCCGACAGGCCAATTCGGCCGGCCCTAGCTGGGGACGTGACTCCCTCGACCACCATCGATGCGAGCCGGGTGGGGCTCCCTTCGACGGGCGGGGAATCGCGGGACGGGGGGCGTTCGCGAGAGCCTGACCGGAGTCTGTCGAGTCGACGGAGCGCGCCTCGCCGCGGTGCACGGCGGGGCGCGCTTCCTTTCCCTGGCCGGCAGGGGTCCCCCGCGTTGGCTCCGGGGTGGCGCCTGACCGCCAGGCCGCGTCGCTACGATGCGCGTCATGTCGATCTCGCCTCGCTCTCCGGTGTGGTGTCTCCTGACCCTGTTCCTGGGCACGGGCTGCGGTGAGGATGCCGGCCGCGGACCGGTCGAGGACGCGCGGCGTACCGGCGAGGGCCTCACGCAGAACGCACCGGGAGATCCGGTCGCTGACCGCCGGGGCTTTCGCTTCGTCGTGGTCGAGCCGGCGGCTGCGGGGCTGGCCCTGACGCTGACCTCGGGAGCGACGCCGGCCACCCAGATCCTCGAGGTCAAGGGCGGCGGAGTGGCTCTGCTCGATCGGGATGGGGATGGCGACTGGGACGTCTTCGCGCCCAACGGTGCCACCCTCCAGAGCCCCGACCGCGGCCCGGGCTGCAGGCTCTTCGACAACATCACGAGCGAGTTCACCGACGCCTCGGGCCCGCACTTCCGTGACGCGACGGATGACTCGGGACTGCAGTTCGACCGCTGGGGCATGGGCGTCGCCGTCGGCGACCTCGACGGCGACGGAAGCGACGACCTCTACATCACGGCGTTCGGGGAGAACGCGCTGCTGCTGAACGACGGCGCCGGGGTCTTCCGCGACCGCACCAGCGAGGCCGGCGTCGGCGATCCGCGCTGGGGGACCGGCTGTGCGCTGGGAGACCTCGACGGCGATGGAGACCTCGACCTGTACGTGGCCAACTACCTGGAGTTCGATCCGGCCGATCCGCAGCCGGGCGCGTCGTTCAAGGGTGTGCCCGTGTTCGCTGGTCCGATGGGCCTGCCCCCCCAGGGCGACGTGCTCTACGAGAACCTCGGCGATGGGACCTTCCGCGACATCACCGCTGCCTCGGGCTGCGCGAGCGTCGCGCCGGCCTTCGGCCTGGGAGCGCTGATCCTCGACTTCGACCTCGACGGCGAGGCCGAGATCCTGGTGGGCAACGACTCCATGCCCAACCGGTACTTCGATGACGCGGACGGAGCTGGCGTCGTGGGCGCCTGGTCCCGCCACCTCGTCGATCGCGGACTGCCCTCGGGACTGGCCACCGACCTGGACGGCAACGCCCAGGCGACCATGGGGCTCGCCGTGGCCGACGTGGACGGCAACGGCTTCCCGGACCTCTTCAGCACCAACTTCAGCAACGACGCGAACACGCTCCACCTCAACGAGGACGGGCGCTTCTTCACCGACCGCACGGCGCAGTTCGGGCTCGGCGCGGCGAGCCGCATGCTCGTGGGTTGGGCCGCCGGGTTCGAGGACTTCGACCTCGATGGGGACGAAGACCTGATCGTCTTCAACGGACACACCTACAGCCAGGCCACACGGGCCAGCATGGACAGCGATGCGCGCCAGCCGCCGTTGTTGTTCGAGCGCGAGGGTCCACGCTTCCGCGCGGTCAGCGGAACGGACGCGGGGCCCTGGCTCGCCGAGGCGCACGTGGACCGCAGCGCGGCGTTCGGTGACCTGGATCGCGACGGCGACACGGACGTCGTGGTGGGGGAGCGCGCCGGGCCGGTGCGGGTGTTGCGCAACGACGGGGGCGGGGGGAACCGCGGCAGCGCCTCGCGACCGTCGCTCACCGTCGCGTTGCGTGACGTCCGCGCACGCACAGGCAATCCGCGCGGGCTCGGCGCGCGGGTGGTGCTGCACGGCCCTGGCGGGCCGGTCTCGCGCTGGATCCTGAGCGGTGGCAGCTACCTCGCCGCGTCCGCGCCCGAGGCCGTCTTCGCGCTCTCGGGTGACCCAGGCTCATCGGAGCCCCGGGAACTCGAAGTGTTCTGGCCTGATGGTCTTGTCCAGCGAGTGGCAGTACGGCAGCCGGGTCTCTTCGTCGTCGAGAGACGCTGAGCGCGGCGCGAAGTGGCGCTCAGGAGGCGGATCCGTGCCTAGGCATCCCGGCACGCCGTTCTGCGCTCGTGATCGAGAGGCTGTCCAGGACCGCGAGGCACGGGACCGACGGCGTTTCCGACGTCTGAGCGACCTTGGCAAGACACCGCCGAAGGGATACTTTTGACGGTCTGATCAGGCCTCGTCGGCGGGCATCCGGCGACCTCGGGCAAGCCAGGCCGTCCCTTCCCTGCAAGCAGGAGCCGTCTCCATGCGCAGTCTCTCGACCTTGGCCCTCGTGGGCCTCCTGGTCACCCCCGCGGTGGCCCAGGAGTTCGACAACCAGTGGAAGACGTTCTTCGCGTCTCCCTCCTCGCTCTCCGCCCCCATCATCTCGAGCCCGAACCTCGAGACCGACATGGACTGGGCCGACCTCGACAAGGACGGTTGGATCGACCTCGTCATCGTCCGCAAGCAGCCCTTCACGTCGGCGGGCAAGCGCACCAACATGCTGCTGATGAACGAGAACGGCGTGCTGACGGATCGCACCAGCGAGTTCGCGTCGGCTTCCGACCTCGGTGGTGATCAGGGCTTCCTGACCGCGACGAACGATCGCGACGTCGTCATCGCCGACCTCGACGGCGACACCTGGCTGGACGTGGCCACCGCCACGACGATCAGCGATGGCGACCCGAAGGCCCTCGGCCACCCGCGCATCTACATGAACCTGGGCGAGGACGGCAACGGTGACTGGCTCGGCCTCGAGCACCAGGACGCCCGCATCCCGCAGCTCATCCAGTACGCGTCCGGGCTTCCCCAGAACCCGCGTTTCTGCTCGGTCGACGCCGGCGACATCGACGGCGACGGCGACATCGACCTCTACTTCGGGGACTACGACAGCAGTGGTGCCGGCGGCTCGGGCCAGCCTCCGAACCTCGACATGAACGACCGCCTGCTCGTCAACGACGGCTTCGGCTTCTTCACCGACGAGAGCCAGGCGCGCATGACCGACCAGATGCTGCTGTCCGCCTTCTCGGCGGCGGTCTCCATCGCGGACATGAACGGCGACGGTTTCCTCGACGTGGTCAAGCAGACCGCGCTGCAGGCGCCTCAGTACGTGTGCATCAGCTACAACAACCTCAACGGTCTGGCCGGGCACGGCAACTTCAACAGCTTCGACAACAACGGTGTCGGCAGCGGTGCCCCGTACCACATCGACACGGGTGACCTGAACAACGACGGCAAGCTCGACATCATCACGTCGGATGACGGTCAGGACCGTTACCGCCTCCAGATCGGGTTGGATGCGCTGGGCCGCGCGGAGTTCGCGGGTGGCAGTGGCGGAACGCCCTACCAGTTCCTGTCCGGCAATGACGACGGTTTCGCCAGCAACAACCGGATCGTCGACCTGAACGGTGACGGCTGGGCCGACACGATCCACGCCGACATCGACGTGGACATCCCCGGTGGCCAGCGTCGGATGCACATCTACCACAACACCGCCCCCGAGGTCGGTGCGCAGCCCGGCGACGCGGTGGTCCTGCGTGAGGAGCGTCAGCAGCCCGGGAACGGTGGCTGGATCGGCGCCAAGGGCCTGCTCGAGGCAGACCTGAAGAACACCCACGACTTCGCGACGTTCGACATCAACAACGACGGTGCGATGGACATCCTGATCAGCCGTGTCGACACCACCGAGGTCTACCTCGGCTCGGCGCCGGTGTGCCAGACGGACCTGGGCTTCGGTGACGGCAACGTCGAGCTGGCGATCTGCGGCGACGACCTGTCGTTCGACGGATCCACCGCGGTGATGAGCATCACCGGTGGTGCGCCGAACAGCGCGGTGCTCCTGCCGGTCGGTCTGGTGAACAACCCGACGCCGGTGGCCGGCGGCACGCTGGTCCCGGTGCCGACGCTGTTCATCCTCACCGTGCTGGTCACGGACGCGAACGGCAACATCGAGCTGGGCGTCACCGGTGGGGGTAGCCCCGCCGCGCTGCTGTACGTGCAGGCCATCGTGCTCGATGGCGGCTTCGACTTCAGCAACGCCCTGGAAGTCCAGGCGGGTCACAACTAGACCGCTCGGAACTCCTCGCACCGGCGCTCGCGCGTCGGGGCGTCGCGCCGGCCGCTGCCCTGCTGGGTGGCGGCCGGCGTCGTTTGCGGGTCGCGCCTGTGCGGTAGGATCGGGCGGATGATGCCGGCGAAGATCGAAGTCGCGCTGTTCATGGCGCTCGCCCTTGCCGCGGGATGCAGCGACACCGGACGCGACGAGACCGGGAGCGCCGGGGCCACCGCGCCGGTCGAGCAGGAACTCGACCGGCGGCTGCTGCCCGCCATGCAGCTCGCGGCCGACGGCCGTGCCGAGGAGGCCCGGAGCCTGATCGCCGCCTACGCGGCCGAGCCCGATGCGCTCGCCTATCAGGCCACGTTCCTGCTCGGCTTCGTGGATCACCGACGCAAGGCCTACGCGGCGGCCCGCGAGCAGTTCGAGGCGGCGGCTCGCCTGCAGCCCGACTACCACCCGTCCTGGCACTTCCTGGGCTTCGCCTGTCACGCCCTGGGAGACCTGCCGGCGGCGCGCGCCGCGTGGGAGCAGCACCGACGCCTGCAGCCGGGAGAGGGCGACGACTGGTTCGGCCTCGGGCTGATCGCGTTCGAGGAGGATGATCTCTCCGCCGCGGAGCACGACCTACGCGAAGCCCTGCGCCTGTTCCAGCAGGACGCGGCGGCGGGCAGCGAGCGGGGCCGCGAGCTGGGCAAGACCCACGCGCGGCTCGCGGACCTCCACGCGCGGCGCGGGAACTGGCCCGCGGCCCGCGATGCGCTCGAGGCCTCGGTGAGCGAGTTCACCGGCAGTGACGAGGTCTGGCACAAGCTCTACCAGGCGCACGTGCGCCTCGGGGACGACGAGCGCGCCGGGCAGGCCAAGGCCATGCGCGACCGGGTGCGGGAGCTGCGCTAGATCAGTCGCCGAGCAGCACGCCGGTGAAGTTCCGCTGCATGTACGCGAAGTCGACCAGGTCCATGTCGCCGTCCTCGTCGATGTCGCCGATGGCGGCCTCGTCGTCGGGGCCGAAGCTGGCCACGGGGCCGGTGAAGTCGCCGTTGAGCCAGAACAGGAACCAGTCGATCTCATCGATGGTGAGGTTGCCCTCGATGTCGAACTCCGAGCGCCCGAGGGACAGCAGGAAGGCGATCAGCTGGTCCTGCTCGATGGGCGTCAGGTTGGCGTAGTCACCCTGCGAGAAGGTCGCCTCGCCATCGTGGGCCATGATCGCGTCGTGCAGGTTCTGCTCGGCCGTGTTGCCGGTGACGCGACCATCGTGGAACAGGGACGTGCCGGCGCGGGCCAGCAGGCCCCACAGCGGCGCGGTTTTGATCTTGGTCTCCGTCCCCGGGCCCTGCACGATGCCGTCCCCGAGCACGTCGTGGAGCAGGAAGTCGCTGTAGGGCTTGACGACCTTGTTGGACAGGATCGCCTCGGCCACGACACCGGTCGTGAACGACGCCACGTGACACGCGTTGCAGTGGACCTGGTTGAAGAGCGCCTCACCGGTCATGCCCGATCGGGGCGTCTGGCCCGGAGGTGCCAGGAAGCGCTGGAAGTCGGTCATGCGATCGATGCGATCGAAGCCCTCGAGGTCCGGACCGTCCTCCGGGTCCGCCACCGTGTCGCAGGCCGCGAGCAGGACCAGGTCCCCGTTGGGCGCGTTCTCGGTGCCGACCAGGCGGTTGGTCAGTCCCATCTCGTTCAGCCCGGCGTCGGCCGAGAAGGTGAGCACGGTGCCGACCTGCGCCTTCCACCCGAAGCGACCGGCACGGACAGCCCCGCCCTCGAGCGGCGTGACCATGTGCGTGATGCCGGCCACGTTGATGTGCGGCGGGTTGTTGGCGAGGTCCTCGATGTCCGCGCTGACGATGGCCTCGACGAGGCCGGCGCCCAGGACGTGCGGCGTGATCCGCTCGGCGGTCACCGTCGCCTCCGGCGGCACGAACTCCTGGCAGGCCGGATCGATGGAGGTCACCTGGAGCAGCGAGCCACCCAGGTCGTCCAGCGGATCGAACGGGTCCAGCCCGACGGCCGCCTTGCCGAAGCGGGTCACGGAACGATTCGAGAAGCCTCCGGCGCGCGGCTGGCTGTGGCACTGGCCGCAGCCGGTGTCGTTCATGATCGGACCCAGGCCCTCTGCCTCGGTCAGGATGTGCGTGAACTCGGCCTTGCCCTTGACGAAGCGGTCGAGCTCGGCGGCGCTCAGGCCGGGGAGCGGGGCGCCCATGGCGGGCTGCGGGATGAGTTGCGGAAGCCCGCGGTCCTCCTGGGACGAGGCGGGCAGGGACAGCGCGGCCAGGGCCGCGCACGAGAAGGCGATCGCCGGGAGTCCCGCGCGACGGCCGTGGAGCTTCATCGTGGTCGTCATCGTCAGATCTCCGGTCACGGAGCCAGCAGCAGGGGGACGGCGTTGCTGGCGTAGTCCTTCGGGTTGAGCAGCAGGAACGCATGGTGCAGCGTGATGCCGGCGGCGGCGGCGGGTGTGCCCGGGAACACCGTGAAGGCGGCCGTGGCCTCGCCGAAGCCGTCCAGGGTGCCGAGGCCGTTGGTCACGAAGACGCCCGGCAGGTCGATCGTGAGCGTCGTGTAGAAGTCGAAGTTCACCGGGATGTTCACGCCCGTGCCCAGGGTGATGCCGGGGTCGGTGCCGGTGAAGGTGCCCAGGATCAGGTAGTCACGGCCGGCGTTGGCCAGACCCGCGTCGAGCGACAGGACCTGCGTCTCGAGGCCGGCGATCGAGACCGACTCGACGTCGCCCGTGAGCGCCACGACCTCGACCGTGAGGTCGGTGACCGTGCCGATGTCCGCGCCGTCCACGGCCCAGAAGGGGTTGCCGGTGTCGTTCTCACGGATGACGTTGGCCAGTGCGCTGTCGAGCTTGAGCGTGTAGGTGCCGGGGTCGAGCGGCGCGGTCAGCGTGCCGGTCGCCAGCGTCTCGGGCAGGCCGGGCTGCGCCAGGCCGGTGATCACGTTGCCGATGGGGTAGGCCGCGAACGCGTTCTTGATCGTGTTCTGCGCGCCCCCGACCTGGACCAGGTCGCCGTCCACCAGGGTGCCGCCGAATCCGGCCGGGTTGTTGAGGCCGAGCGGCACCGCGAAGTTGTCCATGGGAGCCGCGACGGGCGTGGTGCCCTGGACCAGATCACCGCCGTCGAAGCTGAGGTCGAAGGCGAACATCGCCAGTCCCTCGTTGCTGGCGTCGGAGAGTTCGCCCACCACCGACCAGCTCACCGCATCCCCGGGGCCGACCGTGATCGTGTTGGTGCCCGCGGACTCGACGCTGAGGTCGAGGTCG
>JAJDER010000066.1 GCA_029259725.1 Planctomycetota bacterium
GCCTGGTCGAGGCGGTCAAGGCGGCGGTGGGGATGCGGGCCTGAGGGCCGGCCACTCGCGCCTCGCGCCACCCCGCTGCCTGCCGGGGCACCCTACGAGGCGGGTGTGCCGTCGCGGGGAGGCCCGCGCCCCGAGTAGAAGTACTGCTCCACTCCGGCGTCGGCGCGCGGCCGAGAGACGATGGCCCAGAACAGGAGGCGGGGGAGGAGCGACAGGAAGTGCCAGTCGCCGTGTTGGTCGAACTTGCGCGCCGAGTGGATCGCGACGGCTTCGGCGAGGCCGAGCTCCCGGGCGGTCCGTTGTGCCGCCAGGCGCCGGCGCGGTCTGGACCGACGGCCGTGTCGGCGCAGCGCTCGGAGGAGGCGTAGGTCTTCGCCCGCCTGGAGCGCGATGTCGTAGCCGCCGACGGTCTCGAAGTCGTCGCGGCGGCAGAACCAGACGCCGCCCTCGAGGCCCAGCGCGTGGAGCAGCGGGACGACCGCGAGCCACGTCGCCCGGATGCCCGGGGACCAGCGTTCCATGGTCAGGCCCGTGCCGCCGCCGACGTAGCGCCCGGTGCTCATCAGCCCGTGGATCGTATTGAACGTCTCCGGGTGGAGCCGGAAGTCCGCGTCCGCGAACGCCAGGATCTCGCCGTGCGCGACGCCGGCGCCACCGTTGCGCGCTGCGGCGATGCAGCGTTGCGCGACGGCGGTCACGGCGCAGCCGCGCTCCTGCGCCAGTGCCCGTGTGCCGTCGGTCGAACCGTTGTCCACGACGATCACTTCCACCATGTCGGGTCCGAGCACGAAGCGCTGCCACGCGACCTCGACCGAGTCGAGCAGAAGGGGCAGGAACTCTGCTTCGTTCCACGCCGGGATCACGAGCGAGATGCGCAGTCGGTGCACTCTGCCTCCTTCGCCTGATGCCTTGGGGGCGGCGTTCGCCGGGGCGAGCGTAGGGACTCGGGCCATGTCCCCGCGCACCAGTGCCGGCCGTCCCGACAGGGCTCGCGCGCCAGGGCGTCCCCGGGAGAGTGCCCGAAGGGGCGCTGGCTCGCCGCCCCACGATGTATCAGAATATGCGCTGATGAGCGCAGAATGTGTTCATAAGTATTTTAATAGCAATGGCTTAGAGTATATGGATATCCGCCTGGTCGGATATCTGACTCTGTCATAGGATAGTCTCCCCGCTGACAGTCCCTACTCGTCTGGGTTCCGCCATGGTCGCCTGCATGCTCCGACTCACTCTCGCCGCGTTCTTCGTGATCGTCGTCGCGCCCTCGGTCGTCGCCCAGGAGGACGCGATCATGCCCAACCCGATCGAGGCGCCGGACGAGAACCAGCCGACCCCTGACCAGGTCACCTTGGGCAAGATCCTGTTCTGGGAGGAGCAACTCAGCTTCGACAACACCCTGGCCTGCGGCACCTGCCACCGCCCCGAGGCCGGGGGCAGCGATCCCCGCGCTTTCAAGGGCAGCCACCCGGGCCCGGATGGTCTGTTCGGCGTGTTCCTGACCGACGACGATGTCGCCGGCTCGCCCAGCGCGGTCAGCGCGGATGCCGACACCGGGTTCCTGCACGAGGAGTCCTTCTTCCCGGCGCCGCAGGCGACACCCCGCAAGGCGCCGACGGTCTACAACCTGCACGCGACGGACCTGAACTGGGACGGCGAGTTCTCCGGCCCGTTCGATGACCCGGTGACCGGCGAGAGCGTGATCAACTTCGGTGGCTCGATCGAAGCCGCCATCGCGGACGCGATCAACGACCCGGTGCAGATGGGTGCGCTCAACTGGGGCTGGGTCGACGTCCAGAGCAAGCTCGCGTCCGTCAAGCCGATGCTGCTGGCGACGGACCTCCCGCCGGACATGGACGCGTTCGTGACGGCGAACAACACCTACCCGAAGATGTTCCAGGCCGTGTACGGATCGCCCGATGTCACCGCCACCCGGGCCATCTTCGCCATCGCCAACTACCTGCGCACACAGGTCACCGACCAGACGCTCTTCGACATCGAGGTCCTGAACTCGGGCTCCTTCACCGACCCGGGACTCGAGGACGGGCTGACGCTCTTCAAGGAAGAGGGCAACTGCACCTCCTGCCACGTGTTCCCGTTCCTCTCCGACACCAACTTCCACAACATCGGCGTGCGACCGGATGCCGAGGACATCGGCCGGGAGGCGGTGACGGGCCAGGCCGAGGACCGGGGCAAGTTCCGGACGCCGAACGCACGCAACTCGCTGTTGCGGGGCACCCTGTTCCACAACGGGGGAGTCGCCAACGTCACCGAGCTGATCGACTTCTACGACGAGCAGGTGAACAAGTTCGAGGGGCCCAACATGGACCCCGAGATCTTCAACCTCTACCTGACCCAGGCCGAACGGCTCGCGCTGGTCCGTCTGATCGAAGAGGGCATGACCGATCCCCGGCTCGCCACCGCGCAGCCGCCCTTCGACCACCCCACGCTGCGCAGCGACCTGCCGGCGTCCAACACCGTCTTCGGCGTGCCCAGTCTCAGCGGGACCGGGACGACGATGACGCTGATCGCGCACGTGCCGGCCAACATCGGTCATCCGAACTGGATGCTGGGCGTGGACGACGCCACCCCGAACCAGGGCGCGATCCTCGCGCTGAGCATGTCGGCGGCGGACGGTTCACCGTTTCCCGACCCGGCCTTCCCGATCCCGATGAACATCGGGTTCCCCATCGTGCAGATGCTGCCGACCGCGACCGACGCGTTCGGTGTCGCCACGATCCAGCTGCCGATCAACAAGAACGCGGCCCTCCAGGGCCAGAAGATGTACGGGCAGTTCTTCGTCTCCGACCCGGGCGCCGTCGCGACCGGCGGCCTGTACGGGTCGGAAGGTGTCGAGATCGAGTTCCTCTAGCCCCTGCCGTCCCCGCCCCGACTCCGAGAAGCTGATCATGCCCCGCGCAACCTCCGGCCGCGCCGGCCACATCGCCGTCCCCTTGCTGCCCGCGTTGACCGTCGTGCTGGGTGCGGTCCTCACCTTCGCTTCGCCGCATGGTCCCGACGGTGGGTCCGACATCCCGGTCGTCCCCGCCGTGGCGCCCGCCGCGGTCGCCGTTGCGGCGCCGGCCGCGTCGTCCGACACCGAGGTCACCG
>JAJDER010000067.1 GCA_029259725.1 Planctomycetota bacterium
CCGGCAGGAGCTCGCCTACGAGTTGTACGAGACCGGCAACGGAGACGCTCAGTACCTCGCGGGCATGGTGGCGAACGGCGCGCTGATGACGAAGAGCCGGCTCGACACGTGGGCCCGACAGGCGATCTGGCAGATGGTGTCGGAGTACACCGTGCCCTGGGTCGCGACCGAGGGTGACCACGCGAACGCCCTGGCGCTGAAGTGGATCAAGGCGAAGCATGAGTCGGTGGCCACGAGCGGCTGGAACACCTACTCCGGTCACCTGGCCGTCACGCCGGACGACGAGCTCGACCTGGACCAGATCGAGCGCCTGCTGGAGCGGATCGAAGCCGACATCGACTCGGCCATGAACCGGGTCAAGTACACGATGAACGGCTTCGTGATCGCCGTCGGCACCTTCGTCAAACCGCTGTCGAAACGCGCCCAGGCGACCGCGCGCGCACTCGGCAAGGTCGACGTCGTGATGGGCGGGACCTCCTGCAAGGTGCCGCTCGCCACCGAGGTCATCACCAAGGTCGAGCAGGCGGGCCGGACCGGAAAGAAGCGCAAGACGATCAAATGTTGAGCCTGGCATCCGGCTCGAACGTGGAGGAGACCCATGGCCCAGAGCCACGCGGACCGGCTCCGGTTCGCCAACCGGGAGATCGCCGAACAGGGCAAGCTGGACCTCGTGGACCAGGTCTTCTCGCCGGACTACGTCCTGCATGCCGGTGGCAAGCTCTGGACGGGCACCCCGTTCGTGAGGACCTTCATCCGACAGCTCCGGACGGCGATCCCGGACCTGCGCGTCGTGAAGCTCGAGATCCTGCTCGAGAAGGGCAGGACCGTCGCCTGGCAGCGCACGCTCCGCGGAACGCACACGGCGGCCCTGAAGGGCATCCCCGCGAGCGGCAGGAAAGTCGAGTGGATCGACATGCTGGTCACTCGCTTCGAGGGTGGGAAGATCGCCGAGGAGTGGGCGGCGTCGGAGCTGGCGGCGGAGTTGTTCGCGAAACAGTGAGCGAGGCCTCGCTCGGCGGACCTGGCGCCGGCGGGACCGGGCAGTTCGACGTGAGCGCGGACGGCACGCGTATCGCCCGACGGGGCGGCAACGGGTTCACGCGGAAGCTCGGCGCCGGCTACCCCGATCTCGACGCTGTCGTGGAGCGGCTCGCGGCCGCGCGTGACGCCTCGCCTCGCTAGCGCGCCAGCGCCACGCGCAGCGCCGCCAGCTCGCCCTCGACTTCGCTGTCCTGGGCCACGGTCTCGCGGATCTCGGCGCGCAACGCCTTGCCGTACGCGGCCCGCAGCCGGTGCACGGCGACACGCACCGCACCCTCGCTCAACGCCAGCGCCTCGGCCGCCGCGGCCGTGTCGAACTCCTCCCCACCCAGGCTCGGCGCGAGCACGTCGTACAGCGCGCCGCGGCCGCGCTCACGGTGATCGCGCTCCATCCGCTGCATCGCCCGCCCCAGCACGGCCAGGGCCCAGCTGCGCTCGAACACGCGCTCGGCAGTCTCCTCGTGGGACGGCTCGTGGGCGTAGCGGCGGTCGGCATCGGCCAGGTCCAGGGACAAGGGCGAGTGGCCCCCGCCGCGCTTGAGCGCCGCCGCCGCCTTGCGCTGGTTGGCCGTGTAGTGCTTGAAGGCCGTGAGCAGGAAGGCACGAAAGCGACCGCGCTCGGGATCGGCGGCGCCGAGGTCGCGCTTCTCGATCACGCGCGCGAAGAAGCCCTGGACCAGGTCCTCCGCTTCGGCGTGGCCCTGCCCGCGTCGCCGCGCGAACGCATACAGCGGATACCAGTAGGCCTCGCACAGCAGCGAGAGCGCGCGTTGCGCACCCGACGCGCGGGTTCCCGGTGACTCCGCGCCCGCCGCGAGCACCAGGCTCCACCGCGTGGGCATGAACTCGGCCAGGCCGCGAGACGCGGGCGCATCGGGCACCCGGGCGTCAGGCACCGGCGCATCGGGCACCGGTGCATCCCGCGGCGGGTCGGGCGGCGACGTCATGCCGGCAGTGTACGCCCGCGCGCCCGGCCTTGCCGACCCGTGTCAGGCCGGCAAGGGTGCCACGAGTGGCGCGTCCAGGAGCCCCCCCGAACGCGCCACTCGGGCAACAGCAGGTTCGTCAGGCACCGTGCTCGTTGGCGCGGTTGACGAGCTGCAAGAGCGTGACGATCAGGTCGCGGCGACGACGCTCGCCTTGCGACAGGTCGGCACGTTCACCTTCCAGGAGGTGCGACAGGTAGTCGTTGAGCAGCACCATGCGCTCCTCGTAGAAGGGGTAGAGCTCGTCGATGCCCTCCGAGACACGCACCGTGAAGGCATCGACGACGGCCTGGATCAGGCGTTCGTGCTTGTTCTCTTCGTTCGGGAACGCGGCCTCGACCCGCAGGCGGCTGTCCGTGATGGCCTGCTGCATGTACTCGATCGACGCGTACTCGAAGGCCTCGTTGGAACCGTCGAGACTGCCGAGAGCCTCCGCGGCCGCCCAGCGGCGCATGTCGGGCAGGGCGTCGAAGAGCGCATCGAAACCGTCGCTGATGAGCTTGCTCGCGTCCTCCTTGAGCGTCGCCTCGAGCGCGGCACGGCCTTCCGGCAGGCCCTGCTCGAGCTGCATGCGACCCTGGAAGAGCAGCGCCTCGGCGTCCACGGAGCGGATCTGCTCCGTCGTCCACGAGAGGCTGAACAGGGACAACACCACCAGCAGGCCGCCGCCGATCATGACGCCGCGGCTCTTGCGCTGATGAGAGGCCGCCTGGGCTTCGATGCGAGCGGTCAGGCTCTGGATCCGGGCGTCGAGTCCGCTGCGGCCCACGCCGGCACGGTCGCTGTTCTCGATGGGCGCGTTCATGACCGCATCAGCTCCTCGTCGATGAGCACCAGCCAGAGGTGCAGGAAACGCTTCTGCAACTCGTGCGTGGGCGCGTCCGTCTGGCCCAGGTCGCTCCGGGCGATCATCTCGATCAGGTCATCGACCCGGCCGCGAAAGCGCGTGTCGAACTCGACCAGCGCGTCGGCCAGCGCCTGCTGCGTCCTGCTCTCGAACTGCCGCACGAACTCGGCCTTGGCCTCGGGCGTGTCCAGCTCGGGGTAGGCGTTGACGAGCGCCTGCTCCGTCGCCTCGCGCACCCTCTGCTCGCTCGCCATCAGCCGTATCATGGCCTGATGACGCACCTCCTCGGCGAACAGGGCGCTCTCGTGCGCCAGCTTGCGCTCGAACTCCGGCATGCGCTCCGCCAGCTGGTTCTGCGCCTCGCGGGCGTAGACGGGCAGCAACGTCTCACCGAGACGGAACGCCTGCTCCATGGCCAGCGGGCTGAGCCGCTCGACATGCTCCTGCCAGCCGGCTTCGAAGTTGCTCGGGGACAGTTCGTCCGCGATGTGGTTGTAGTTGATGGTGACGAAGGTCACGACGAGACCCGCGAGGGCGACATAGGCCCCCAGCACGAACCGCGACGCACGACGCGCGCCGGCCTGCTCCGCCTCGACGAGCACTTCGAGCTCTCCGAGCTGCCGCTCGATGGACTCGAACTCTGGTTGGGTGTGCACGAGCACGCTCCTCTCTTCGCCGCTCGCCCTGGGGGGTGTCCTGGACACCCCCTATCCGCTCGCCGGGCACCCGGGCTTGAGCCTATCCACGCCAAGGGATACGTCGCCTCGACCCCTGTCGCCGTGGCGACGACGCGGGTGGGCCGACGTCAGTCGTCGAGCGCCTCGATCCGGCTTCCACGCTCGAGCGCGTGCGCCGGGTCGAGAACCGGCCAGGCCGCGCGGACGGCCTCGCACACGACCGGATCGGCGTAGATCGGCACCGAACGGCCGTGGTGCGGCATCGACAGGCGTGGCCGGCCCTCGGTCAGGAAGGTCTCCGCATCCAGGTCGGGGAAGCGCGCGCGCCCGATGACCGCGGCCAGACCGGCCACCAGCGCGGGCTCCGCGACCGCCAGTGCCGCCAGCTCCTCCTCCCCGAACAGCTCGAAGAGCGCCTCCAGCCAGGCGGCCAACGGCTCGGTCCCCTCGACGCCGGCACCCGTGACGCCGTCACCCGTGACGCCGGCCGGCTCGACGCCGGCCCGCGCGGCGAGGCGCTCGGCCAGCTCGCCGTCCGCCGTCGCCTCCAGGAACGCGTGCAGTCCCGCGTACCCGCCGTCCCGCACCAGGCGATCGACGGCCACCAGCCCGAGCCCGTAGAGCCCGGACTTCTCCTCCAGGTCGAGGAACCAGAAGGCGACCGTGCCGTGCTCGAAGACCCGACCCGGGTCGATGCCCTGCGCCTCGAACGACAGGCGCGCGCCGTGCCGCCCCTGGACGTCGGGGATCGAGTAGTGCACTTCGACCTCGAAGCGCCCGAGCCCGTTCAACGCCTGGAGCAGCCGCCGTGCGCGGTGCTCGGCCGCGAACTCCGGCACGAGTTCCTCGGCGATGTGATCGCAGAGCCCCTCCTGCAACGCGTGCGGCAACCGCGCGAAGACCTCGTCCATGCGGGCGTGCACGTACTCGTGCGCCAGCGTCGTGGCCATCTCCCGACGCGGCGCCTGCTCGAGGTAGACGCGACCGACGAAGTCCAGGTGCGCGCCCGTGAGGCCGTCACCGGCGAAGGTGTACCAGGGCAGATCGAGCTGCTCCTGCAACCAGACGTCGGGTCGGCTGTCCTCGGCCCCGGGCAACCGCGCCCCCACCTCGGGGTAGAGCTCGGAGACCATCTCGGCCAGCGCCTGCGCGCTCGTCTCGGTCGGCGCGCGCACGAGGCCGTGCGGCGTCGACACCACCACCGCGGGCCCCATCGAGCAGGCCGGCGCCAACGCGAGCGCGACCCAGGCGAGGACCAGCGGAGACAGGCGGCGAGCGAGGAGCACCGGGCATTCCGGCGACGGCCGTGGGCGGGAGCGGCGGTCGAGCGAGCCGCCCATGGTACGCCTGTCTCCGCAGCGCAGCGCGCCTGGGCGCACCGCGACTGGGCGCACCGCGACTCAGCGCACCTCGAGCAACGGCGTGAAGTAGCGGTAGTAGACCTCGAGGGTCAGCACGCACATGGCCGTGGTGTAGCTGCGGTCGCGGGCGTCGTCCCCGGCGTACTCGGCGTAGACCGAGATCTGCCGCCAGCTGCCGTCGCTCTGCTGGTTGGGGAGCAGCGTGCCCTGGAGCTGCCGGTTCCAGTCGTCCCACTCCTCGCCGCCATGGCGGAACAGGGCCAGGCTGCCGTAGTACCAGAAGTAGAGGTTGGCCCGGGCGCGGTTGATGAAGTCGGCGTCGGAGGCCGGGCCGTAGCGATCCGGCGCGCGCGCGGAGACGTACTCGATGGTCGAGCGGTAGCGTGAACCGGTCAGGTCCTCGCCCAAGAGCGACAGCGCGAACAGGCCGGCGGGCGTGGAGCCCGGCAGCGTCCAGGCCCGGCTGTCGGCGAGGCGCACCGGATCCTGGTTGTAGAGGATCACGCCGCGGTCGGGATCGTGCATGCGACGCAGGAACCCGCGCGCGTCGGCGAAGACCTCGTCGTCCACCTCGAGCCCGCCGAGTCGCGCCGACTCGAGCGCCATGACCTGCCAGGTCGTGACCGAGACGCGCGACCACGGGTCGTAGGTGCGGTCGTCCGGGTAGTAGTACCCCCAGCCGCCTGCGTTGCGCCGGTCGCGGCTGCGGCTCTGATGACCGACGATGCAGGCCACGGCGGCTTCCAGCGGCGCGCGCAGGCGCTCGTCCCGGGTCAGCGCGAAGCACTCCGCCAGGGCATAGGTCGCCACGCCGTGGGAATAGGCCGTCGTGTAGCCGAAGTGTCCGCTGTCCGGGTCCTGCACCTCCAGCAGCAGGTTGACCGCGCGGCGCGTGACGTCGGAGTACTCGGTGCCCGAGTCGGGCGTGTGACCCGCGCCGAGGAAGGCGAGCAGTGCCAACCCGGTCTTGCCCACGGTCACGTGACCGTACTTGTCGTCGTAGTCGCGCGTGCTGCCCCAGTAGCCGCTGTCGTCCTGCACCGAAGCGAGGTAGCGCAGCCCCGCCGCCACGGCCCGCTCGGTCTCGACGGTCCCGCCGTACTCCTCGAGCGCGCGCACCTTGGCCTCACCGAAGCGCGTGCGGTACGGCGTGTGGTCGAACGCCTCGCCGGGCGTGTCGGACAGCTCGGGCAGTTCGGCGACGGCCACCTCGATCGCGGCCAGGGGCGTGAACGCCGGGGCCACGGGCGCGTCGGTATGCTCCGGCTCGATGGCGTTGGACCACCGACCGGGCCGGGCCGCCCCGCCGGTCTCGCTGCGACGGCTGCTGGACGCCGTGGCCGTCAGGGCCACCAGCGACAGGGCCCCGATGCGCCCGTCCTCGATCCCTTCGCGTCCGTCGGCCACGGGGCCCGCGCCGGGCCGATGGCGATCCGCGGCGCCCGGTTCCTCGGCGACGGCGTCATCGAGCGCGATCGCCGCACCGCCGGACGCGCGCGGGGCCGACGGCGTGTCGGTGCTGCGGCCGGGGAGGGCCGGGCCCACGCCGGACGCACCGGCATTCGGGGTCAGACGCCGCATCGCCGGCGCGACGGCCCCACCGGGATCGGCCTCCGCGAGGAGTTCGCCGGTGCCGGTCAGGCGCCGCTCGGGCCGACTCGCCCCCCGCGAGGCCCGGCCACCGGAGGTCGCCGCCGCGAGCGACGACACGTCCACCTCGGGCGCCTGCTCGGTGCGGCCTGCGGCCACCGGCGGCGACTCGGACGCGGGTCCCTCCACCGCGACACTCGGCGCGGAGAAGGCCCCCCCACGTCGCTCCGGGGGCCCGACCGCTCGTGCCGGCCGACTCGGTTCGCTGCGCGCGACCGTGGAAGGCATGGCGAGCAGCGAGCTCTGCGACGGCCCGTCCACCGAGCCGTCGGGCGCGGCGGCGTTGCGGCCGGCCTGCCGCGTGACGCGCGGACGCTCCGAGCCGCTGCGCTCGACCGGAGCCGCGCCGGTCGCCGCCGCCACCACGGTCACCGCGGGCGCACCGCCGGTGATGCGCGGCCCCTCGGTCGGAGCGTCGGACAACTCGGTGGCCACCGACGAGGCCGCGGCCGAACGCATCCGCTCGGCCTCGGCCTCACCGCGCCCGGGCGCCTCGGCCTGGGCCGTCGTCGGACTCGGCAGGCCACCCCGCGCCGCTTCGGCGCGACCGCCGGGCTCGGTGGCCTCGGTCTCGGTGCGTTCCGGCGCCGAGGGCCCGGACAGCTCGGCCCGCGCGACCTCCAGCTGACCGGCCCGCTCGGTGTTGCGCGCGAGCGCCGCCCGCGTGGGCGCGAGTCGTACCTTGAAGGACGGCGTGCCCTGCGGCAGCGACACGTCCTCCGGCTCCACCGGCACTTCCCGGAACCAGAACATCAGCCCCAGGTGCACGAGCAGCGAGATCAGCAGGCACTTGTACAGGATGTCCAGCGCTTCCCAGCGCCTGCCCAACCAGGCCAGCAGGGCGATCAGCAGCAGCAGCGCGAGCAGTGTCAGGTCGAACCAGCCCACCGGCTTGCCGGGCAACCGGAACAGCTCGCGAGACTGCGCGCGATGCAGGTCCAGGTCGCCGGCCTCGTTCTCGGCCGAGAACAACAGCGTGAAGCCGTCGGGCGACGGCCACGGCGCGCGCTCGGAGGCCGCAGTGTTCAAGCCCGGCAGCACCTCCGGCGGTTGCCAGTGGCCCACGCTCTGCACCGAACGCCAGAGGTCGAAGCCGCCGGCACCCTCGACGCGATCGCTGGCGAAGACCAGCAGCAGACCGTCCCCCGCGAAGGCCGGCTCGCGCTCGTCAAAGGGCGTGTTGACCACCTCGAACGCATGCACGATCCACTCGCCCGCGGCCAGCTCGGCCGGGTCGGTGTCCGCGCCGCCGTCGTCCTGCTGGGGCGCCTCGCCCTCGGCGCGCGGCCGCGCGAGGTAGAGATCGAAGTCGGTCCGCCGCCCGCGCGAGCGATTCGAGGCGAAGGCCAGCGAACCGCCGGCCAGGGGCGCCGGGTCGGTCTCGTCCGCGCCGGTGTTCAGTCCGGGCGGCAGCGCCTCGGGCGGCGCGAAGACACCATCGCGATAGTCGGCGCGGTAGAGGTCGAGCCCGCCGCGTCCGCCCGGTCGACTCGACGCGAAGTACAGCGCCTCGCGCGTGAAGGCCGGCGCGAGGTCGTCGCCGGGACTGTTCATGCGCCCCAGCGGGCGCGGGTCCACGGGCTCGCCGTCGACCAGCTCGGCCACCCACAGATCGGCGTTGAGCCCGGCCTCGCCCACGGTGAAGACCAGCAACCGACCGTCGGGCGAGATCACCGCGCGGCCCTC
Source organism: Planctomycetota bacterium (assembly GCA_029259725.1). Taxonomy (GTDB): domain Bacteria; phylum Planctomycetota; class B15-G4; order B15-G4; family B15-G4; genus JAJDER01. The sequence goes on from JAJDER010000067.1 coordinate 8,249, forward strand.
GTCCGCGCGCGTGTTGACCACCGGCGAGAGCGGCACCGCGTCGTCCCAGACCGCGAAGCGCAGCCGGTCCACCTCGTTCAGCTCGATCGACCGACGGCCGTCGGTGTAGGTCGCCTCCCGTTCCAGGTAGGGCAGGAAGCGCAGGTACGCCCCGAAGAACCCCGCCGAGACGAGGGCCAGGACGATGACCACGCTTCGCCCCAGATGGTTCGGGATGCGCATGCTGTTCAGATGCCCTCGATCGTGCCCACGGCGAGGTTGAACAACCCCGCGCGCCCGCACGCATCCATGACCCGGACGACGTGTTCGTGGTTCGTGAGCCGGTCGCCGCGGATCGTGACCGGCGTCTCCGGATCACGTTGCGCGGCGGACTTGAGCGTGGCCAGCAGGTCGGTGTCGGCCACCTCGGTGCCGGACAGGATCACGCGCCCGTCCTCGTGCACGTTGATGATGATCTCGTCGGTCTCGGTCTCGGCGATCGTGCCCGAGGCCGCCTCGGGCAGCTCGATGCCGATCTCCCGCTCGGGATCGAGGAACGTCGTGGCGACCATGAAGAAGATCAGCAACTGGAACACCACGTCGATCATCGGCGTGAGGTTGAGCGCGGGTTCCTCGTCGCGTCGTGCGGTGATCTTCACCGCTCAGGCCTCCACGCCGGCGAGCGCGGGGCCGCCACCGGACGGGTCCTCGGCGACCGTCACCGCCGGTCCGCCCAGCGTGTCCGTGACCTGCATGTAGAGGTCCTCGGTCCGATGCACGAAGCGATCGATGCGGCTGCGGAACCAGTAGTACGCCGCCTGGGCCGGGATCGCGACGCACAGACCGGCGGCCGTGGTGACCAGCGCCTGGCTGATGCCGGCAGCCAGCGTCTCGGGCTTGCCCAGCCCGTCCGCGAGGGCGATGTTCGCGAACGCGTCGATCATGCCCCAGACCGTGCCGAGCAAGCCGAGCAGCGGCGCGATCATGCCGATCACGACCAGGGGCCGCAGGTTGGCGGACAGGCGCTCGACCTCACGCGCGCCGGCGTCCTCGACGGCCTTCTCGCGCTGCATCCACGAGGCGTCGGCGTGCCGCAGCCCGGCGGCGATCACGCGCGCCTGGGCCGTCTTGCTGCCCTGGCACGCCGCCAGCCCACCGGCGCTGCCCCGGGCCCCGAGCGCGTCGAGCAGCTCGCGCTCGAACCGCGCGCCGCCGAGCTTGCCGCGGCGCAGGCGCACCGAGCGCTCGACCATGTAGGTCAACGCGACCACCGAGCAGAGCGCGATCGGGATCATCAGCGGCCCACCGGCCACGACGAGGTCGTAGAGCGAATCGAGGCGCAGCGTCTGGGCGGCGTCCGCGCCCTCGGCGCCCTGCGGCAGGAGGGCGAGAGGCAGGTGCATCATGTCGATCTCCGGTCCTTGCGTGCGGTGTCGTGTTCAGCGCGAGAGCCTGCTGCGTGCTTGCGCGGCGAAGGTCGTCTGGGCGTGCTTGTCGAGGATCTCGCGGTAGCGGTCGTGGGCCCGGTCGCGGTCACCGAGCTTCTCCAGGCACTCGCCGGAGAGCAGCAGCGCTTCGGCGACCTCCTCGTCATGGCCGTACAGCACGGCCACCTTGAGGAACGCGGACAGCGCCGCCTCGACCTCGCCGGCCTGCAGCTCCAGGCGGCCGAGTTCGATCTGCGCGCGCGCGGCGAGGATGCCGCGGTCGGCGGAGACCACGCCCTGCAACGCGCCGCGAGCCGCCCGGTCCTTGCCGTTGGCGGCCAGGGCGCGCCCGCGCCAGAGCTCGGCCTCGGTGGCGTTCTCGAAGCCGTCGGACTGGCGCGCCAGGTCGGCCAGCACGGCCTCGGACTCCTGCCAGCGCTCGAGCTGTCCCAACGCCACGCCCAGGCGGAAGCGCCCCTTGGCCACGACCTGGTGGCCCGGGTACTCGGACAGCAGGCGTTCGAGCCAGGGCACGGCGCGCTCGAAGTCACCCTGCCGGAACGCCGCCTCTCCGGCGAGGAACAAGGCCTCGCCCACGAGCGGGCTGTCGGGGAAGCGACGCACCAGACGCTCGAAGCACTCGCCCGCGGCGGCGACGTCGTCGGCGCTGAGCCGCGCGAAGCCCTCCTTGTAGGTGGCCTCGTCGGGCAGCCGGCTGTCCCCGGCGCGCGCGGCCGCGGCGTACCACGGCACGGCACCGGCGTGATCGTCGGCGCTGAAGTGGGACTCGCCCACGAAGAAGCAGGCCTCGGCCACGGCGGCGTCGTCGGCGTCGAGCGCCAAGGCCATGGCCAGGCGCGCCTCGGCGTCCTCGCGCTGCCCGGCGTCCAGGCACAGCCAGGCCCCTTCGACCAGGGCGGTGAGCACCGGCGGGTCACGCGACGCGAGCCGGTCGTACACGCCCAGCCCGTCCAGCGGCTTGCCCGCCGCGGCGTACGCGTTGGCGACGGTGCGCGCGGCCGCGAGCAGGCGGGCGTCGTCGTCGCGGGCGCGCTTGGCCAGCTTGCTCCAGGCCCTCTCGGCCGCCGCCGGATCGCCGCGTTCGTGCTCGCACCAGAGCATCAGTTCGAGCACCGAGGTGACGAGCTCGGGATCGACGGAAGCGTGGGCGTCGCGGCCGGCGAGGTGTTCGGCGGGCACCGAGGAGATCGGCTCAAGCAACGCGAGGGCCTCGTCGGGGTCGCCGTCGTCGACGCGGCACCAGGCCAGGCCGTAGCGCGCGGCGGGGGCGAGTTCGTGCCGGCCGAAACGCTCGATCAGTTGGCGGTAGCCGCGCTCGGCCTCGCGGCGCTTCCCGGCGGCGGCGTCGGCGTCGGCCAGGGCCAGGAGCGCGTGCGGCGCCTGGGCGCTGTCGCCGTGCTCGCCCACAACCGTGCGCAGCAGATCGAGTCCGGCATCACTTCCGCCGGAACGGGCCAGGCCGAACAGCACCTCGGCGCGGTGCTCACCGGCGGGCTCCGCCACCAGGTAGCGCTCCCAGGGAACGGTTGCGGCCGCCAGGTCACCGGCTTCCTTGTGGCAGCGCCCCTCCATGAACAAGGCCTCGGTGGCCTCGGGCGCCGCGGGGTGGTCCCGCGAGACGCGGGCGAATCGACGCGCGGCGGTCTCGGCGTCGCCGCGCTGATAGGCGCACCAGGCCAGACGCGAGGCGGCGCGCACGCGGGTGCCCGCGTCGGCGTCCTCGAGCAGCAGCTGGAACAGGGGCTCGGCGTCGTCCGAGCGGCCCAGGGCGAAGAGGGCCTCGGCCTGGGTCAGGCGCACGGCCGGGTCATGGCCGGCGGCGGCCAGCGGGCGGATCAACTCCAGGGCGCGGGCGGCGTCGCCTGCGTTGAGGCGCGCGACGGCGGCGGCGTGCAGGGCGTCCGAGGACCCGGCGCGCTCGTAGGCGCGCGCCGCCTCGTCCTCGCGGCCCGACGCGGCCAGCCAGTCGCCGCGAGCGGTGTGGATGAAGCGCGCCAGATCCTCCTCCGGGCGCGCGGCTTCGGCGGCGTCGAGCAGGGCCAGCGCTCCGTCGTAGTCAGCCAGCTCGGCGCGCACGCGGGCCTTCCAGTAGCGGGTCTCGGCATCGTCGGGCACGCCCCGGGCGTCGAGCGCCGTCCAGGCGCCGGGCGCGTCACCCGCGTGGAGCCGATGGATGCCCAGCCGCAACCGGGCCTCGCCGGCGAAGCGCGTGTCGGGATGCCGTCGCAGCAGGGTGTCGAAGGCAGCGGCGGCCTGTTCGTGCTCGTCGCGGGCCCCGTGGCAGAAGCCGAGACCGCGCAGGGCCGCGTCGGCGAAGGGTCCGCCGGTGACGCGCGCATAGGCCGCCAGGGCTTCCCCGGGTCGATCCGCGGCCGAGAGCGCCTCGCCCTCCAGGAAGGCCATCTCCCGGTCGAGTTCACCACCGCCCCCGTCCTGCAGCGCGCGACAGGTCGCGATGGCCTCGTCCAGGTCGCCGAGGCGATAGTCGCACCAGGCCAGGCCCACGGCCGCGTCGAGGGCGAACTCGCCATCGAGCTCGGCCAGGGCCACCTCGGTGTAGCGCGGACGGGCCTGCGCGAAGCGGTCCTGGCGGAAGTCCGCCTCCGCCAGCAGGAACGTCGCGGGGACGACCAGGTACTCGACGTCCAGGTCCAGCACGGTCTGCAGCGCGTCGGCGGCCTCGACCGGGCGATCGAGCTCCAGCTCGCACTGCCCGAGCCGCAGCGCGGACTCGGCGCGGTACTCGAAGCCGGCGCGGCGCGCGAGCGTGCGGTAGTGCGGGGCGGCATCACCGTGGCGCGCGAGTTCGAAGAGCGACGCGGCCAACCGGTAGCGCACCTCGTCGGCGCGGGCGTGGCGCGGGTGGTCGGCCAGGAAGCCCTCGGCCTCATCGACGACCATGCCGAACAACTCGCGCTGGAACAGGCCGTCGACCACCCGTGCCTGATCGTCGCCGTCGTCGAAGACCCCGAATCCAGGGTCCACGAATCCAGGGTCCACGGGCGCCGGACCCACGAACGCGGGGTCGACGGGCACCGCGGATGCGGCGGGCGCCCCCACACCGAGCATCACGAACAGGGCACACCACGACACCCGCTGGATCGCGTGCTTCACACGACCTCCTCCGCTGACCGCCGGAAGCCTCCGACCGCCTCTGACCGCTGGCGACGTCGGCACCGACGTCGCGACACCCGGACCGCCACGTTCCGGGAGGACACCGGGGCTCTCTTTCCCGAAAGCACCGGTGTGGTTACGCCCGATCCTAAGCCCTGTTGGCGCGCGCGGGTTCCGCCGAGATGGGGCGCGGCGACGGCTTCGACGACGATCCCCATGGACGGGCGACCGTCCCAGGGTCGGGAAGAACCGCGTCGGTGCGGGCCCACGCCCCCACCGGCGGGCGCCACGGCCGGCCGCACCCCGCTTCAAGCCGAATCCGTACGGCCGCGCGCAGGCTCGCCGGGGTGGCGGGTCGCGACGCGAGGGAACTCGGAAACGTCCGCCTACGGCACCACGTCGAAGCCCACCGCGTTGGTCGGAGTCTTGGGCGGGCCCAGGATCACCGCGGCCCAGTCGAAGTGGAAGCCCACCGCCGGGGCGAGCAGTCCCGGCGGCGCCACGAAGCGCGGCGAGGCGCGACCGGAACCGTCCAGGATGCCCGCGTAGTCCACGAAGAGCGGCGGCCCGGGGTTGTTCAGCACGATGTCGAAGACCGGATCCGGGTTGAGCGGCAGGACTCCGCCCGGGAGCGGCAGGCCTGGCGCGGTGCCGGAAACCGAGCCCAGCACCACGTAGCCCTGGCCGGCTGCGGCCACGCCGACGTCCAGGGTCAGCGGGACATCGGCGCCGGCGGCGGACGAGACCACGTCGAAGCCCGCGTGCAGGGCCGCGGGCGGATCCAGGTCCAGCGTCGGGAACGGGAAGAGCGTGGCCGTGACCGTGCCGTCGTCGGCCACGATCACGAAGCTGTCGGTGCCCGTGGTCGTGCCGGCGGTGACCTCGAAGGAGTAGCTGCCGTCCCCGTGGTCGGTGATCGGCCCGGGGCTGGAGAGCAGTGGCGCGCCGTCGGGCCCGGAGACGCTCAGGGTCGCCCCGCCGCTGGTGAGCGGCACGCCCTCGACGTCCACGAGCTGCACCGTGAAGGCGGTGGTGGTCAGGCCGTCCGCCGGGAGGGCCGCGGCGCCGGCGCCGACCGTGCTGAGCAGGTGATCCGGCCGGCCCGAGAGCTCCAGGCGCCAGCTGTCGTAGAGGCCCTGCAGCTCGATCACCGGGTCGGGATCGGCGTCGTTGCCGACGACGGTGCGCTCCAGGTAGTAGTCGCCCGTGGCACAGCCGAAGGTTCCGTCGCAGGCGCCGTCGGTGTCGCCGATGCGAGCCAGCACGATGGTGGCCGTATGGGCCGACTTGTCGAAGGCAGGCGGAGGCGCGCCACAGGCCGTGGGCTGGGTCGGGCTGCACGAGCAGCGCCCGTCTCCGCCCAGGGCGCGCGCGGCCTCCATGGCCGCCATGACGCGCTGGCCGAGGTCGCCGGGCGTGCCGAGCAGCGCCGACTCGGCGGCGGTGATGACGGTCGTCCCCGTGAGCACGTTGCCCTGGATCGCGTAGCGCAGCGACCCGACCGTCCCGGTCACGCCCCCGGCCGCCGCCCCCGCCTGGGTGCCCGTGAACGTCAGCGGCGCCCCCTGCGTCGAGACGATGCCGTACTGCCGGAACTGGAGGAAGCTCACGTTCTGCGTGATGGTGGTGAAGATCTGGTTGGCGGTGTCGCCGGCCATGAAACCGGCGAACATGAGCTGCCGCGCCACGGCGCCCGAGTCCACCGCCGACTGAGCCGCGCCCGCACCCTGACCGACCACCACCACGGGCACGGCCAGCTTGATGTCGAAGTCCGCGAGGCAGGTCGCCGTGGCCACGCAGACCTCACCGGTGGACAGGTCCACCACGCAGATCGACCAGGTCGAGGAGGCGGGTGGCGCCAGCAGGGCGACCACCAGGAGCAGGCTGAGGGCAGGGCGGAGACGGGATGACACGGCGGGACTCCTCGTGGGTACGACGCGCGCACCGGTCGCGGGCGAGCCCGGGGGGGGCGGGGCAACCGACTTCGGGCAGCCTACCACCGCTCGTGGGCGCGCAGGGGACGGCGTCCCGCGACGCCAATACTGCAAGAACCCGGGGCTCTGGCGGCATCCACTCACGGCGCCCGCTGGTCCGGAGGGCGCCCGGAACCGCCGGCAGGGCCTCGCGTCCTGCCGGCGGCCCGCTCCGGCCGACCGCAGCCGGCGCGGCCGCCGCCACCAACTGCCATCGGGAAGCACGATGTCCTCAGGCCCCGACATGTCCGACCGCGCCGACAGCTCCGGCAACTCCGGCAACTCCGGCAACTCCGACAACGCAGCGCCCCGACGCTCCCGACGCTCCGGCATGTCCGCGTCCCGTCGGCGCCGTCAACGCTTCGTCGTCTTGGGCGGCGGTCTCCTCGCCGTCGCCGTGCTGACCGCCGGCGTGCTCGCGCACCGCGAACCACCGCGCCCCGACGTGCTGCACAGCGTGGCGTTCGACGTGCCCGGCATGACCTGCCACGTGTGGTGCCCGGTCAGGGTCGACGCGGCCGTCGGCGACGCGCGCGGCGTGCACGGCCTGACTGTCGACGTCGATGGAGGCACGGCGATCGTGGAGTTCGACCCGACGCTCACGTCGCCCGAGGCCCTGCTGGCCCGCTTCGCAGACAGCGCCTACCCGGACGCCAGCATCCTGGACGTCTCGCGCGAGGACTGACCGGGCCCGGCGCTCTCTCACCTGGATTTCGTGCCGGGAGCCGCGGGCGGTACCGTGGCTGCCACATGATCCGGGTCGACCAGAGCACCAGCATGGCGGGTACGGCGCAGGCGGCGCCGACGCTGCGGGGCGCAAGCTCCGACCAGGCCAGCCCGCCGAAGATCGTCGTGGTCATGCCGGCCTACCACGCGGCCGAGACGCTCGACCGCACCCTGGCCGAGATCCCCGCGAACGTCGATGAGATCGTGCTCGTGGACGACGCCTCCAGCGACGGCACGGCGCAGCTCGCGCAACGGCTCGGGCTGATCACCGTGGTGCATCCGGTCAACCGCGGCTACGGCGGCGCCCAGAAGACCGCCTACACCGTGGCCCTCGAGCGCGGCGCCGACATCGTCATCATGGTCCACCCGGATCACCAGTACGACGCGCGCGTGCTCCCCGCGATGGTGGACCTGCTGCGGCTCGGCATCTGCGACGTGGTGTTGGGCTCGCGCATCCGCACGCGCGCCGAGGCGCTTGCCGGCGGCATGCCGCGCTGGAAGTACTTCGCCAACCGCGCGCTGACGCTGCTCGAGAACATGGTCCTGGGGCAGAACCTGGGCGAGTTCCACTCCGGCCTGCGCGCGTACCGCCGCGAGGTCCTGGAGACGATCCCGTTCCAGGGCAACGCGGAGGGCTTCGTCTTCGACAGCCAGTTCCTGGTGCAGGCCGTGCACTTCGGCTTCCGACTCGGCGACGTGCCGGTGCCGGTGCGCTACTTCGCCGAGGCCTCCTCGATCGGCTTCCGGCGCAGCGTGCGCTACGGCCTCGGCACGTTCGCCGCCCTGGGCCGCTTCGTGCTGCAACGCACGGGCCTGCGCTCGTTCCCGGAGTTCCGCTCGGCGCGTCCGTGATGCGACTCGTGCTGATCGCCTGGGCGGGACTGCTCGTGCTGCGGACGGCCCTGGCCGCCCACCTGGGTCTCTTCGGCGACGAGGCCTTCTACTGGCAGTGCGCGCAGCAGCTCGACTGGGCCTACGCGGACCATCCCTTCATGACCGCGCTGCTGGTGCGCGTCGGGACCGCCTGGCTGGGGGTGGAGCCCCTCGGCGTGCGCGCGGCCTTCGTCCTGCTCGGGGCCGCGGTCCCGCTGCTGATCCTGGTCCTCGCGCGGCGCACCGGGGACCGCGCGCACGTCTGGCGCTCGATGGGCTGGGCCATGCTGCTCCCGGGGCTGGCCTTCGCCACCTGCCTGGCCGTGCCCGACGTGCCCTTGCTCGTGGCCGACCTGGGAGCGCTGATCGCCGTGGCGCGGGCGACCGACGCGGCCACGCCGGACCCGCGCCGACGGGGCTTCTGGCTGCTGGCCGGCGCGTGCGGCGCGCTCGCGCTCGCGACCCACTATCGCGCGCTGCTCATGGTCGCCGGCGTGGCCGGCTACCTCGTGTCCACGCGCCGCGGACGGGCCGCCCTCGCCACCGGCGGACCCTGGGCGGGCGGCCTGGTCATGCTCGCCGGCTTCCTCCCGGCCCTGGTGCACAACCTCGAGCACGACTTCGCTCCGCTGCGCTACCAGTTCGCCGAACGTCACGGCTCGAGTGGCATCGATCTGGGACAGCTCCTCCTGCAGCCCCTCGAACAGGCCGCGTTCGTGACGCCGCTGCTCTGGATCACGCTCCTCGCCACCGCGGTGGTCGTGGTACGCCGGGCGCGGTCCGGCGACGACCGCTGCGCGCTGCTGGCCTGGTTCTCGCTCACGCACCTGCTGGTCTACTGGATCGCCAGCCCGCTCAGCGACACCGATCACGCGAGGGTCCATTGGCCCCTGCCCGGCTACCTGCCCCTGCTCGTCGCGGCCCCCGGCCTGCTCGCCGGGTGGGCGGCGCGATCCGGACTCCGGCGGACGTTGGCGCGGCTCGTCCCGGCCTCCGCCGTGCTGACCCTGGCGGCCCTCGTCTTCGACGCCTTCACCGGCGCGATCGGCATCTCCAGCCTGCACGGCCCGTTCCTCGGCTGGGACCAGATGGGTGCCGCGGTCACGGCGCGACGGGCTTCGCCCACGTGGATCGCGGACCTCGGCCCCCGGGGCGACCTCGACCCCCGGGACGATGACGAGCCACGCTCGGGCCGCGCGCCTCCGGTGGTCCTGGTCGCCGATGACTACGCCACGGGCGCGGCGCTCGCCTTCGCCCTGGCTCGCGCCGACGACCCCGGAGACGGTGCGCCTCGTCCCCCGGTGTTCGTCCTCGACCATCGCCACAACGACGACCATGGCCGCCAGGCCCAGTACGACGTCTGGTCCCGGGATGAGACCAGCCTGCTGCGCACTCGGGCGGGGCATCGGGCCCTGCTGGTCGTCGAGGGGGCCCCACGGCCGGCGCGCCGGCAACGCCTCGAGGCCCTGCTGGGCCCGCTGCGCGAGGTCGAGCGCCTGGACACCGAGCGCGGCGGAAGCCGGCGGAGTTTCCTGCTCCTGGCCGGCAGGGTCACCAGCGGCCCCGCACCGCCTCGGCGCGACGAACGGTAGGATCGGCAGCCCGCCGCGCCCGACGGAACGAGCTCCGAATGGGTGGTTTGGGCATGTCTCGCACCCACCTGACCGGATCCTTCGGTCACCCTCGGGGAGCCGCTGTGGAAGCGTCCGCGGCGGGAGCCGCCAAAGGCCCATGCGATGTCTGCCGACCCGACCCCCACGACTGGACCCGCCGAGGCGCTCGCCGCTGAGTTCCTGCGTCTGCAGGAAGACGGCCACACGCCCGACGTCGAGGCGCTGGCCGACAAGCTGCACGACCCCACCGAGCGCGCGGAGTTCCTGACGCTGGTCAAGGCCAGCCAGGCCATCCACGGCGTCCTGCCCGTCCAGGTCCGCCCGGGCACGGTGCTGGCCGGTCGCTACCGCATCCTGCGCGAGATCGGCGCCGGAGGCATGGGCAAGGTCTTCGAGGCCCTGGACGAACAACTCGAACGCCGCGTGGCCGTCAAGGTCCTGGCGGTGTTCGGCGCCAACTCCTTCGATCCCGAGCAGTTGTTCCGCAAGGAAGCCAAGCTGCTGGCGCGCCTGCAACATCCCAACCTGGTCGCCGTGCACGAGATCGGCCAGGAGGGCGACACCAACTTCATCGTCATGGACCTGGTGCCGGGCAAGCCGCTGGCGGACGTGCTGGAGAGCGCGGCCAGGCAGCAGGAGGCCGGCGGAACCCGCAACGGCGCCCTGCTGACGGACGCCATCGACGAGGTGACGCTCGAGGGTCGCACGAGCCTGGTCGAGGACGACTGGTTCCGCAGCGTGGCGCGCATCAGCGCGGCCGTCACCCGCACGCTCGAAGCGGCGCACGCCGAGGGCCTCGTCCACCGCGACATCAAGCCGCAGAACATCCTGATCCGCGCGGACGGCAGCCCCGTGGTGCTCGACTTCGGCCTGGCCGGCGTGCGCGACCGCGACGGGGGCGACGTGACCCGCGGACTGTTCGGCAGCGTCGCCTACCTGGCGCCCGAGCAGGCGCGCAGCGGGCAGGTGGGCATGGACCTGCGCACCGACGTCTACCAGCTCGGCGCGGTGCTGTACGAGATGCTGACCTGCAAGCGCGCGTTCCCGGGCAGTTCGGTCACCGAGCTGCTGGAGAGCATCTCGGTCGGGCGCTTCCCCGAGCCGCGCACGGTGGATCGCTCGATCCCCTTCGAGCTGCAGGCCATCTGCCTCAAGGCCATGGAGGTCGAACCCACCCGCCGCTACCAGTCCTCGCGCGAGATGGCCGACGACCTCGACCGCTTCGTCGAGGGCAAGCAGATGCCGCTGGCCGCCCGCGGCGGCATGGCCGCCACGCTGGGACGACGCACCCGCTACTTCGTGCGCCGCAACCGCGCCCTGACCGTGGCCGCAGCGGCCCTGCTGCTGGGCGTGGGCGTGGGCTCGCTGCTGCTCGAGGCCGCTCCCGAGAACGACGAGCGCGTGCGTGCCTTCCGCTACACGCCGGCCGACGTCGCCCAGGGTGGCGACAGCAGCCTGACCTTCGCCGAGTCGGTGGACTTCGTGCGCGAGGGCGACGTGCTCGGCGTCGTCGTCAGCACCGAGGCTCCCACCTGGGTCTACGCCGTGTCCGTGTTCGGCGACATGGACCCCCCCAGCTACCTGGCCTCGATGCTCAGCTTTCCGGCCCGCCCCGAGGACGAGGCCAAGCTGGTCTTCGACGGCTGGGCCGTGCAGGTCCCGGCCGGCGACACGCCGCTCAACTGCACCAAGATCAACGCGAGCGTCGACGTCGCCTTCGAGGGGCTGTGGGTCTTCACGAGCGAGAAGCCCCAGCCGCGGCTCGAGACCTGGTTGGCCCAGCTGGACAAGATCGCCTTGGCCAACGTGGCGGCCGGCGAGAGCTACCGGGTGGGCTTCGACAGGGCTCGCGCCGCCTTCGACGCCGCGCCCGACGTCGAGCGCGGCGGGCACGTCGAGCTCGACCCGGCCCAGCGCGACGACCTCGGCAGCCGGCTGACGGCGGCCCTGGTGATGGATCCCGACGAGTGGCCCTTCACGGACCTGGAGCGCTTCGAGGTGTTCTTCAAAGTCGCCGCCGGGGAGTAGACTGTCGCGGTCCCGACGACAGGTCGGGCCTCCGCCCAGGACTCTTCCCGAAGGTCTCCCCGTGGACGAGGTGCTCACGCGCACGCTCGAGCTGGTCAAGCGTGCCCAGGCCGGTTCCGACGAAGCCCTGTCGACCCTGTTCCAGCGCTACTACGAGCGCGTGCGGCGGATCGTCCGCATCCGACTCGGGTCGCGGTTGCGCTCCCGCATGGAGAGCGGTGACATCCTCCAGGACACGTTCCTGTCGGCGCTGGGCAGCTTCGATCACTTCGAGATGCGCGACGAAGCCAGCTTCATCCAGTGGCTGTCGCGGATCGCCGAGAACCAGATCCGCGACGCCGCCGACTACGTCAAGGCGGCCAAGCGCGACGTGGCGCGGGAAGTGTCGCTGGCCGGTACGGGTCCCGACAGCGACGAGAGCGTGGGCATCGATCCGGTGGCCAGCGGGATGTTGCCCGCCGACGCCCTGTCCATCGGCGAGCAGACCCTGCTGGTCGAGGAGTGCCTCGAGAAGCTCACCACCGAGTACCGCGAGCTGGTCGTGCTGCGGGACTACGTGGGCATGTCCTGGGAACAGGTCGCCGAGGCCACCGGCCGACCGAGTCCGGACGCCGCCCGCATGAAGCACGCCACGGCCATGGCCTCGCTGGCGAAGCTGGTGGTCACGGCCGGGAAGTCGAAGAGCTGAGGCCCGCGACCCGTGCGCGGCGCCTGCCTGCGCCGAACGGGCGCGACGCTCACTGCCGGTGCAGCTCGTCCCAGCGCTCGGCCTCGCGCAACAGGACGCGCTCGCGATCCTCGCGCAGCAGCAGGCGCTGCTCGATCAGGTCGTCGG